>JBAXVQ010000001.1:0-126574 GCA_037128935.1 bacterium
TGGTTTTCGCCTGCATGTCGAGTTACTTTTTTTTCTTGATAAAAAAAAGTAACCACCCTTCGACAAGCTCAGGGTACGAAATTAAGTCGAAATAAATTCCGCATTGTGGGGTACGACCTATTTCGACGGGCATCAGAGAGCTGGGGAGAGGTTGGGGGTGTACCCGTGAGGCTGTAACCGAGAGTTTTCGTGGGGTGGAGAGATTTCGCGGTCTACTGGTGTGGGTGTTGATCTGGCTTTGGCGAGAAGAGGGGGCGAAATGCAGTTTCCTGCGGATGCTTTTTTTGTGCCTGACGGATGTCTTTGTGCCTGACGGATGCTTTTTTATAAACTATTTTCTACTATTTCCCAGATTTCTTTCTGTACGTCTTCGCGGGATTTTATTTTGTCTTTGCGTTCTTCGTAGGAGATGACGCGCCAGTTGTATTGGTGGGCGAGGGTGAGGTAGAGTTGTTGGACTTGTTGTTGGTATTGAAAGTCTCGTTCGTGAATGTCTTTGAGGGAGGTGGTTTCGAAGGGGCGTTGTTCGCGTTGGGCGATCCATTGTTTCATGTTGTGGAGGGGGAGGTGGAGGTAGAAGATGAGGTCGGGTTTGGGGAGGTTTGATTCAACGTGGTTGAGCCAGGTGAGGAACGTTTCTCTTTCGAAATTATTTTCAATTTTTGCGCCTTGGAAGGCGAGGTTTGAGGGGGAGTAGCGGTCGAGGATGACAACGTAGTCTTCTTGAATGCGTTGTTCTATTTGCCATTTTACCTGGTAACGGTCGAGTGCGAAGAATAGTGCGGCTACTTCTGGCGGGTGGTCTTTTTTGTCGCCGATTTCGCCTTGGAGGTAGGCTGCGATGAGCTTTCCTACAGGAGTGTCGTATTGGGGGAATGAAATGAGTTCGGTTTTAGTGCCACGGTCATGGAGTTTTTGGTGTAGGAGGGTGGTTTGGGTGTGTTTGCCAACGCCGTCGAGACCTTCGATGACGATGAGTTTGCCTTTGTGGGGGGGCGGGGTGTTAGTTAAGAATTGTGTTGGGAGCATGGATGGTTTTCTTTTTTGGGACTGTTCTAGTGTAGGCTGGTTTTTAGGGTTTTTACAAGATTGATTTTTTTTTTGGAATTTTTTTATGTTCGTTCAATGTTGTACATTGAACGTTTTTATTATGGGAATATGGAGCCGATATTTGTGTAGGGGAGTGGTAATCCTGTAGAGACAATGGCATGCCTTGTCTCGGGAGAAGTGGGTTTATTCAATCCTGCTGTTTACGGTCTTTATGCCATAGGTTGGAGTTTTTGCGTCGTTTTCATCCTACTTTTTGTCTTGGCAAAAAGTAGCAAAAACCGCGTTACTTTTATAATCTCAGGAAGTGGTGGGTGTCGAAGAGTATAAAAGTAACCAAAAGTCATCAGAGAGCGGGTTTGAGGATGGAGCTCATCAGGTTGTGATGCTGCAGAAGTGGCTTCCCTGATGCGGTGGTGCTTTGCTCGGGATTGTTTTTATTTTCCTGCGTTAAGGTGGTTTTTCTTGGCTGTTTTCGTTTTTTTGTTGATTTTATTACTACCTTGCGTTATGATGTATATGCCTCTCATTGTGAGGTATAAGGAGAATCTAATGAAATATGCATCGGAATTGCTTAAAGGGACAACAAAAAATCTTATTTTGGCGGTGTTGTCTGGGGGGGAGTTGTATGGGTATCAGATTGTGAAAGCGATACGGGAGCAGAGTGGGGAGGAGTTGGAGTTTGGGGAGGGGAGTGTGTATCCGGCTTTGCACGCGTTGGAGCGGGATGAGTACCTTTCCAGTCATTGGGTGCCGCAGGATGGGTCTCCTGATCGGAAGTATTACACGTTGACTCCCAAGGGAAAGTTGGTGCTTAAGGCGGCTTTGTTGGAGTGGAAGTCTTTTTCGGGTGCTGTTGGAAAGGTGTTTGAGAATGTGGCGTTACTTGTGAGGGCTGGTTAGTGAAAACACTTTCTCCCAAGTTATTATTGTTGGTTGAGCAGGTGGTAAAGCGAGCGCAATCAGGTAATGAAGAGCAAGCAGATGATCTGAGACGTGAAATGCTTTCTCATTTTTTCGAAGAAGAACGTGAGTTACTGCTTCAGGGTCACTCTCAAAAGGAGGTTATTTCTATGGTTACTCAACGTTTTGGGGATATAGAGGAGGTGGGGAAACAGTTGTATATGGTTCAGAGGCGATTTGAGCATCTGCCGTTGATTGGTTCTTTGTTGTATTATCGGCCGGTTTTGATGGCAGTAAAACTATTTTTCGTGCACCTTTTGCTGTTTTTTCTTATCGCAATTGTGCCTATTGATTATTTTTTTGATAGGTTCTTGGGGAAGGTGGGGGTGTGGGATTTTTTTGTACAATTCCAAAACAGTTTTCCAGTGTTCATACTGTTTTTTGCGGGAATAGGAGAGGGGGTAGTTTTTGCAAAGGGGAGTAATTGTAAGTTGTTGATTGAAGCATTTATTCTTTCTTATGTTCCAATACTGTTTTTTGTATTTTTTTCTCTTTTGGATGATTTGTTTATGAAGAGAGGCTTTTTTGATGCTTCAACATTTCTTGTTTTTTTATGTATCGCTTTCTTTCAGGGACTGGGTTTGTTGATTGGTTTGTATTTCTATAAAAAACTGAGGGAGAAAAAGAAATGACTAAGGAAAGAAAAACCCTTTTACTGCTTATGGGAATAGTTTTTGGATTCTGTTTTATTGTCATTGTTCTGTTGAGTGTCCTCAGGGAATGGTATGGGTTAAAGACAAATGCAAAATTTTCGGATATTTCTGTTCAAAAAATAGAAACTTCTTTGATTCAGGTGTCGCTCTATGATGCTAATGGGTTGGGAATTTCAAAAAAAATACTCAATCTTAGTGGAGTTGAAGTTGTTTCTGCTGTAGATCAGTTTGAGTATTATGGACAACAGAAGTCTCTTTTTGTTTTAAAAAAATCAGGTGCTTTATCCAAAAACAAACGTGAGCTCTTTTTTATAGAAGAGTATAAAGATGGTGTATTGGTTCAATTACCAAATCCAAGTGGTCAGCAAGCTTTAAGATTTATGCAGTTGTCATCTGATGGTAGGTTTTTGCTCTCCTCTTTTGAAAGTGAAGTTGATGGTACTGTAGATGGTTATATTTTTGATAGGGTGGAAAGAAAGTGGAGTGGGCCTTTGTTGGCAACTCTTTTACCAACTTCTGTTCAGAGATATGCGGAGGAAGCTAGGCAATCTCAATTCATTGATGATCCTTCATATTCCTGGTGGAATTCTACAACGATTGGGTGGGATAGTGAAAGTGGGCAAGTACTATTGGTTGATCCTACGGTTTTTGATTTTGACAGTAACGGGAATTTGCAAAACCGCTTTGATTACAGTTTACTGGCTTATGATGTTGTTGCAGGAAAGCCAATTGACTCTACAGGAAGACAGTTTCTCTTTTATAAATCATATTCAACTGAATCTAATTATGTAGTTGATAAAGAGGGACGGTTTATTGTTCGGTCCCAACAGCCTTTTTTCGGTGAGGCTACTATTTCTCTTTATGATACAAAAACTAACAAGAGTGAAGTGTTGGTGAGTTGGAGCAATTTTTTTGATGGAGATTCTGTTTTTTTTGACCCTATAGGGCAGTCAGGGAAAGTTCTGGTAAATCTGAGTTATGGCAAGGGGTGTTATATTCTTGATACTGGAACTAAACAACTTGCACCTTTTGTTGAGCCTAGTGTTGGAAATGCTGCTACTGTTTGCGAGGTACTAGTGTTGTAGAGCTTATTGGGGTAGTGAACTATTTGATTGTATTTAAGGAGTTTATCAGTGCATAAGCCTTCTCCACAGCTTAAAGTGCTTGTTGAGCAGATAGTAAAAAGTACTTACTTGGATAGTGCTGAGCAATCTGATGATCTGAGGCGTGAAATGACTTCACATTTTTTTGAAGAAGAGCGTGAGTTACTACTTCTAGGTCATACCCAAGAGGAGGTTATTTCTATGGTTACTCAACGTTTTGGGAGTACAGATGAGGTGGGGAAACAGTTGTATATGGTGCAAAGGCGGTTTGAACAGGTGCCGTTTATTGGTGAGTTATTTTACTATCAGCCTGTTTTGGCTGCTATGAAACTGTTTCTGTTGCATTGTTTTATAATTGCGATTTTATTGATGTTAAGTATGTTTGGGGTTACTGCTGGAAATTTGTCCAATATTCCATTATTTGTAAAGTTTTTTTATTTTTTTTCACTCGATTGGATACAACTTGTGTTTCCTCTTTTTGGGGTTTTTGAAGGGTTATGGTTTGGGAGAAAGCTGCTTTCAAGAAGTTTTTGGTTAGAATCGTGCTTTATTTCTTATACTCCATTCCTTTTACTTAGTTTTATGGTAGGTCTTAATGAAACACTTATTGGGAGTGATACGAATTTTTCTACGGTATTTTATTGTGCAGGGATGCTGGTAATGCATTGTGTGTGTTTTATGCTAGGGGTTGATTACAGGTTGAGATACTCCAGGGGAGGAAAAACTAATGCCTAAGGCCAGAAAACAGCTTATCAATGCTGTTGTTACTGTTTTTACAATACTTTTCATTACAACTGTTTTAATTCATGTAATTCGTGATCGATTTACTCTTCGACCGACAACTACTCTATCAACTTTGACTACAAAGCAGGTCTCGCAGGGTTTATTTAGAGTAACATTTTATGATTATGGTGTTGAAAGTCCTTATGTTCAGTTGCTCGATTCAACTGGCACTATTGTGAAAGATAAGCTTTCTTATCAAGAGAGGGCTGTGGTGGATGGTTATAGAGATGAACATAAACGCACACTTTTTCTTGTTCCTAATGATTTGAGTGGTTCTCTTCAAATTGAAGAATACGTTGACGGTGCTTTTGTTGTTTTGCCTAAACCAGATGGTGTAACTACTTTTTCAAATCCATTCATTAAAGAATCTCCTGATGGAATGTTTGTTTTTGCTGTTTTTGGTGACCAGTTAGGTGTTTTTCATCCATACATATTTGATAGGCGATCTCAGCATTGGGATAAGGGTGTTAATGAAAGAGATGTGGTGAAGTTCGGAGACTGTATTTGGTGTTTCTGGGCAGCAGAAGGTGGGCATTTGTTGGTTGTGGATACTTCAATGCAGATGCAGGAGTTGAGTGAAAATATTCCGTATTCCGAAGATGAGAATAACGGAACAAGCACGCTTACTACTTCACCTGAGAAAGCACAGTTAGAAGTATATGATCCCGTTGATAAGAAAATTTCGTTGATACCGAGAGAAAAGTGTATTGCAACACCGGTTTCTATTGAAGAGCATCCTGATCCTTCAATGGTTGTTAATCCAGAATACATGAATGCTGATTATCTTTCTGCTCCAACGGGAAAAGAGGGGAAATATCTGGAAATTAAGCAGCCTTTTATCGGTAGAGCCAGTATCAGTATGTACAATAAAGGGACAAGTGAACGAGAGGAGCTTTTGCACTGGTGGAATGTGTTTGGAAGCGGAGTGGGGCATGTCACAACGGAGCCAGTGTTTGATGCAGAAAAGGTACTCCTAGTCACTGAATCTTCATGTTTTCTTCTTGATCCTGCAACAAGAGGACTTGCCTTGCTGAGTGGAACAGGAGATGGTCAGAGAAATAAGCGTCATCAGGTATCGTGTTTGTGGTTAGGAGATTTGTAGGTAAAACTGAGTAGATCTGGTAGTGTTTACCCTTTTTCCAGTTCAAAGGCTTCGTGAAGTAGTTGTACGGCTTCGGCGGTTTTTTCTTTGTCGATGACGCAGGTGATGCGGATGCTGGAGGTGCCGATCATGTGGATGTTGATGTTTTTTTCGGCGAGGACTTTGAACATCGTGGCGGCGTAGCTGGGGTGGTTTTTGATGCCGGTGCCGACGATGGAAATTTTGGCGATTTCGTTACGAACGGTTACTTTTTCGGCTTTGACTTCTTCTCCTATTTTTTCGAGGATTTCTTTTGCTCTGTTGGCTTCAGCTTTTGGGATGGTGAAAGAAATGTCGGTGTGTCCTGAGGTATTGGTGGCTTGTACGATGATGTCTGTGTTGATGCCAACTTCGGCAAGGGCGCTAAAGATTTTTGCGGCTACGCCTGGTTGGTCGATGACACCGGCGATGCTGATGGCTGCGACTTCGTTTTCATATGCTATGCCGCTGACGCGGTTTTTCTGTTCCATGGTTGCGGACTCCTTGGTGATGAGTGTGCCGGGGTTTTCGTTGTGGCTGTTGCGGACGACGATATCTACGTTATAAAAACTGCCGATTTCTACGGCACGGGGATGCATGACTTTGGCTCCAACACCTGCGAGTTCGATCATGGCTTCGTAACTGATTTTATCGAGTTTTCTGGCTTCAGGAACCATTCTGGGGTCTGTTGTGTATACGCCATCAACGTCGGTATAAATTTCACAGGTTTTGCTTTTTAGTGCGGCGGCGAGGGCAACAGCAGTGGTGTCTGATCCGCCTCGTCCAAGGGTCATGATATCGCCGTCTTTTCCAAACTCAGTGACCCCTTGGAAACCGGTTACGACAACAACTTTTCCTTCACGGAGATGTTGTTGCACGCGGGAAGGGTGAATGGAGAGGATTCTTGCGTTGGCGGGAATGTTTTCTGTAATCATGCCTGCTTGCCAGCCTGTTAGTGAGATGGCATCCTGTCCTAGCTCTTGTAGTGCGATGGCGAGGAGAGCGCTGGAGACTTGTTCGCCTGTTGAGATGAGGAAATCCATTTCTCTGCGGTTGGGGTTTGAGGAAATTTCCTGGGCGAGGGAGATTAGGTTGTTGGTGGTTTTGCCCATGGCTGAAACGACAACAACGACATCATTTCCCTGCTTTTTCGTAGCGAGTACTCGATCGGCAATTGCTTTGATCTTTTCTGTGGTAGCGACTGAGCTGCCGCCGTATTTCTGGACTATGATTGGCATGATTTGGCTTTGTTACCTGTTGTTAGTGTACTGGGGAGGGTGGTGGGGAGTCAATCGGGGGAGTGTTGTTTATTGAGTTTCTATGGTCGGTGTTTGGGTCTTTATCGATTGTTTTTCTTTTAGGCTGTAGAATACAATGCCGAGGAAGAGTGTTGTGAAAATGGTAACAGGGATGTTGAGTACTATTCTTACTTCTGTCCATGGAATGATTTTAGTTATGATAAATCCTACTAAAAAATTGCCTATAAGTATTGCAATCCAATAGAGAAGTAATTTTAAAAAGTTATTTTTTACTAGTTGCGAACTCATTTTAAAGGATTTAAGGTAAAATTTATTTTCTTCTATACCAATCCATGCCCAAAATTGCCATACTAGTAAAATGTAAATTCCTGGGATTATAAAAAAAACAGTTCCTATTACAAAAGCTAACAGGAATATGAATCCCGTGAAGAGAAAGCGGGGGAATATTGATAGTGTTTTTTTATACACAGATAGGAGAGAAGGTTTATTGCTTACTTGAGAAAAGTAATGTAATGCGACGAGTAAAGTGAGTAATGAGAAAAATATCAGTAGTATGGATGGTAGCTCTAGAAGAATATTTTTTACTGTTAATTGGGTTAATCTTCCTGCGTGTAGGATATTTAGGTATTCTTCGGGATTTGATGTTCGTAAGTTTGTAATTTGGAGTGACTCTGATTGTAGTGTTTGCTGTAATGGAGCTGTGACGAGTGAAGATCCGTAGATAAAAAGGCAGATAATTCCGTAGGCTGGGAAACAAGCTATGAAAGCTTTCTTGAAGATTTTGCAGGTTTGTTCTAGGGCTTTACTGAATGTTAGGGGAGTGATTATGAAAGGATTTGTAGGTTTGGTTGTTTTTGTGGTGTGTGGCATAACTAGGGATAGTTGTGGTGGTAAATTGTTGTTTGACTGGTTTTGAAATTAAGAACTGGTTTTAATCTTCAACGTTTTTGTCCTAGCTTTTTCAGCTTTTGGGATGATTACTTGAAGTACGCCGTTTTTGAAGGTTGCGTCGGCTTGCTCGGAAAGGACGGGGACGGGGAGGATGATGGAGCGCGAGAATGAGCCGTAGTAACATTCTTGGGTGTAGTAGGCTTCTTTGGGGACATCAGGGTCTTCTTTTCGTGTGCCTTTTATCGTTATGACGTCTTCGGTGATGGTGATATCAATGTCTTCAGGGAGCACACCAGCTACGGGGGCTTTGATTACAATATCTGAGTCAGTTTGATGGACATCTACGGCTAGCTGACCTTCAAATGCTGGTTGTTCGTCGAACCAGTTTTCTTCTTGTTGTTGGGGCATGACTGGGAAAGGGGTTGAAGGCATAGGCATCATTGGAGGCTGTTGTTGTTGAAATTGCTGTAGTTGTGGATTGAGTTCTTTTTTAAACGGCCACATATATGGGGAGCCCTCTTTTTTTTCGAAAAAATAACACCTTTAGTGTAGTGAAATGGGGAAGGGAAAGCAATTGCGTTGCATTGGTTACTTTCTAATAACTATTCTTGTATACTTTGCATCATACCTTTGTTGTCTATAGGAAACTGATTATGTCTGCAGAGAAATATCATATTACCACGTTTGGTTGTCAAACGAATGTTGCTGATTCCGAGCGGATGGAAGGGGCTTTGAAAAGCCGCGGGATGGTGCCTGTTGTATCTGTGCAAGAGGCGGATTATGTGGTTATCAATACCTGTATGGTGCGTGAGAGTGCGGAGAATCGTGTGTATGGCATGGTGCATAATCTTGGGAAACAGAGGATGAAGACGGGATTGCCAAAGAAAATTGTGGTGACAGGGTGCATGGTTGGTGGGGCGGTGCGAGATAAGACAGGGAAGGCGATGAAGCTGTTGCGGGATCGGTTGCCAACAGTTGATGAATTTTTACCGATTGATGAGGTGGGTTTTGCAAATATTCCTGAGCGTGCTGCTACGAAGATGGCGTATATTCCTATTTCTAATGGATGCAATAATTATTGTAGTTTTTGTATAGTTCCTTATACTCGAGGCCCCGAGATTTCTCGTCCGATGGAGGATGTCTTGGCTGAGTGCCAAAAAGTTTGGGATCAAGGTTTTTCTGAAGTGATGTTGTTGGGGCAGAATGTGAATTCATATGGTGCGGATCTAGTGAAAGGAGAGGAGGAGTTTTCTTTGGATGGACTAGGGCAGGAGTATCTGGGACAGACAGTGAAACCCGTCATTGTGAAGCATTTGGGCAGGTTGCGGATACCAACCTTATTTCCCTATCTGCTCGATATGGTAGCAAAGTTGGGGTTTTCCAAAATTGATTTTTTTTCTTCTAATCCTTGGGATTTTTCTGATGAGTTGATTGATGTAATTGCTCGTAAT
Source organism: bacterium (assembly GCA_037128935.1). Taxonomy (GTDB): domain Bacteria; phylum Patescibacteriota; class CG2-30-54-11; order JBAXVQ01; family JBAXVQ01; genus JBAXVQ01. The sequence continues at coordinate 9,271 of JBAXVQ010000001.1, forward strand.
GCGAGTATCACGCGGACATTACATTTGCCTGTGCAGTCGGGTGATGATGCTGTCCTTAAGCAAATGAATCGTTGGTATACGGTTGATGAGTACTTTGCTTTGATTGAGAAAATTAGATCAAAAATTGATGGGGTGGAGTTTACAACAGACATTATTGTTGGTTTTCCAGGGGAGAGTGATGAGGCTTTTGAGAACACTGTGCGGCTTTGTGAGCAGGTTGGTTTTTCGAAAGCGTTTGTTGCTCGTTATTCGCCGAGGCCGTATACGAAGTCTGCTAAGACGATGGAGAATGATGTGGCGCATGAGGTGAAGAAGGAGCGGTGGTTAAGATTGGATAAGATTGTTAATGCGTATGCGTATTTGTAAGGTTGTGCTTGTGAAGGTCTTTTGTTTGACCTTTTTGTGTTTTCTCTTGTAGAGACAATGGCATGCCTTGTCTCGGGAGGTGTGGCTTTTGAATACTGCTGTTTGCGGTCTTTTTGCCATAGGGTGGAGTTCTTGCGTCGTGTTCATCCTACTTTTTGGTCTTGGCAACACTTCGACAAGCTCAGTGACCGCCCTCCGACAGGATCAGGGCGGGCGTAGCAAAAACCGCGTCATCCTTCGACTTCGAGGACTTCGCTCAGGACAGGCTTTTTTAATCTCAGTAAGTGGTGGGTAACGAAGAGTAAAAAAGTGACATAAAAGTCATCAGAGAGCGGGTTGGAGGTGGGAGACATCGGGCGTTGCGTTGTAGATGAACTTCCCTGATATGGGGGTGCTTTGCTCGGTATTTTTTATATTTTCCTGCGTATGCTTTTTTGATGCGCTTTGGTAGGTTCTTATTGGCTGCTTTCGCTTTTTTTATAGTTGTACTTTGACTATGCGGTTGTTGAGGGTGTCGGCGATGTAAAGGGTGTTTTTTTTGTCGATGGTGAGGCCGGTGGGTTTGTTGAATTGTAGTGAGCCGTCGCCTTTTTTGCCGAAGAGGCCGAGAAATTTTCCGGTGGGGTCGAATTGGAGGATGCGGTGGTTTGGTGGGTCGGTGGCGAGGATATTTCCAGTGCTGTCTAGTGTGAGTCCGGGTTCGTTGTTATTGTGTTGATCTTGCCATCCGGCAACTGGCCATTGGGCAATGAAAGTGCCTTCATGGTCAAATTTTTGGATGCGGTGATTCCAGGTGTCGGCAACGTATACATATTTGTTGTCGGCGGTTATTCCGATAGGTTCGTTGAATAGGCTATCACTGCTGCCTGAACCGCCCCATACTTTTAGTGGTTTTCCTTCGAGATCAAATTTTTTTACTTTTTTATTACCGGTATCTGTAACGAAAATTTCATTGCCGATGATGATAATGCCTCGTGGTCCCCAGAATTCTGGTTCAGTGTCGGATACGCCAGGTTTTCCAAATGTGGAAATAAATTCACCCTGGGATGAGAATTTTTGGATGCGATGGTTCCAGGTATCGGTAACATAAATGTTGTCTTTGGCATCTATTGCAATTCCGCTTGGTCCGGCAGCTGGTGCAGCACCTTCTTGTGCAGGATTTTTGAATTCACCGTTGCCGCTGCCTTCTTTGCCAAATGCAGTGATGAATTTCCCAGTGGAATCGAATTTTTGTACGCGGTAGTTTTTTCCATCAACTACATATATATTCTGTTTAGAATCCAATGCTACTGCTTCGACTTCGCTAAATTTTGCTGAATCACTTCCTAAACTTCCCCAAGTTGTTAGTTCTTTTACTTTCAACTGTTTGTCGGTATATGCGTCAGGAGTAGGTTCAGCTTTGATGGTGTCTTCTTGTATTGTTTCTCCAGGGGGAACTCCATCTTGCCAAATTTCTTTGGCTTTATCTTTTCTTACATAGAAGACCCCATCATAGGACATTCCTTTTCTGCTGTGCCATACTTCGCGGGTGAGCATCCAGTTCCAAACCTCAGGTGAAAACCAGAACTTGATATAGCTGGCTATTGTCATTTCTTTCACTTCTTCTGGCTGGTTTGTTTTTGGATTTGTGCGTTTGATGGTTTCTTTCCATTTTTCCATGTCAGGAAGCCACCACCAGCGCAGTACATATTGCTGACCGACGTAATTTTTTAAAAATGGTTTTGTTTTTTCTTCATTTTCTTTTGCTACAAGCACTACTTCTTCTGTTGGTTCTGTGGTGATTGAAGGTGGATACCCTATGTTGGTATAGCCATTGAGATACCAGACGAAAGGCCATGTTTGGGTGCTTTCAATGTTGATGTGGATATCGTTTTTGTTGGGTAGTGAGGCGGCTATTTTTTTGATTTTATCTGCGGTTTCAATTACTTCTTTTGAGCTTTGGGTGTAGACGAGGAGCTCTTTGGGATCATCGGGGTTTATGTAACTGACTCTGAATGCGCCAACAAGTGAATAAGTTGAAAGTGATCCTACTGACAATAGTAGGGCGATTAAAGCCACTTTTGCTTGAGGAGAGGCTTTTGTTTGCATGGCCAGATAGGCAATTGCTGAGACGATGATTGCTAAAGGTGCAAACCAGAGTGTGGGACTGGATACTTGTTCAGGGTGCATCAGGAGGTACATCACGTAGAAACAGCCAGAAAGTGTTATCAGTACGGCTATCGGGGCTTGACGTATTACAGCGAATAATTTTCCTACCGCTTCGCGAAGGAATAGTGCAGCAAGAAATGCCATCGGTACGGCAACGTGAAGGTTGAGCCAAGGCATCTTTTCACCTGCCCAAGAAAGACTCATAAACATCATATAGAGCCAGTTGATGATAAAAAGTTCGTAGAAAAAAGGGAACGGCGCATTTCCGAATTGAGGAAGTGGGGGGATGTTTTTTTGTGACAGGCTTTTACGGTAGCCAATGTAGTAGGGGATGAAGAATAGAGCTACGAGAATAATAAAAGATAGTGCAAGGCCAAAAAGGGTTTCTTGGCGCAGTGTGAGAAGTGTTTCGTTTGTTAGCGTTCCAGCTTGTTGTTGTTGTAGATATCTTCTTACAGCACTGAAATCTGCCAATTCAAAAATGATGACAGTGGTAATCGATGTAAAGGCAAAAATGTACGCCTGTTTAATGCGGTTTGTTCCCATTTTGAAGCCAATCATTGCAATTGCTAAAATGCCAAAAATTACAGTGAAAAGTTCATAGGGGAACATGAGAGAAAGGTAGTATTTCCAGTTCTGGCTTCCACGTGCAACGTCTTGTTGACTAAGCCAGTAGCCGAGCCCTGTTGTGCTATCTACGGGGTTTGGTAATGCTTGTCTAAGAAAACCCATTGGATTTGAGAACATTGTGCTGTAAAAAAAGACTACAGGCATTAAAAATAATGCAAAACCAATAAGTAGCCATTTGGGATTTTCTTTGAATTTTTTTAGAGCGCTTGCGATGGGTTGATTCCAGAGTGAGGGAGCGTTTTTATTTTTTTTATCTCGTGCGGAGATAAACTCGTATAAAAAACAACCAAGCAAGAAAAGAAACAGAATAAAGCCGAATATGTAATATACTTCCAAAGTGCAGTAAATAAAGCCTGTTGCCAGAGCGAAAATATAAAAGCTTCGTTTATCTTTGAGTTGGATAAATCGGAAAATAGCGATGATCATGATTAAAGCAGGAATCATCAGGTAGATGTCATGGCGTTGGAAACGACCGACATAGAGTGCAGTTGGTGAAATAAGTAGCAACACAGCGGTGATCAACGCGCCAAGCTTTCCTAAGTAATTTCTGAAGAAATAGGGTAACAGGACAAGGATAACTGCTTGGATTGCAGGTGCGATACGACAGGTGTAGTCGGTAACTCCGGCCAGCTTGTCTTGGCTATAGCTTGTGAAGGCATACACGAGGACAAAGAGTAGAATAAAATCTAGAAGTACTACACCTATCCAAGATGCAATTTTTCTGTTGCGCGTTTTATAATTTGTTTTTCTGGCAAGAAACCCTTTGGAGCCAAACACAAAGGCAAAGTAAGCGAGAATAAGAATAGTCGGAAGTTGCCAGAGATAGACAAACAAGCCACAAATAAGAAATACGAATGCTTGAAAATGATAGAGTGAAGGACCGTGCATCATGGGGTCAAAGTGGTATTTTAAGCCATCTACACCAGGTTGTGATTGGAAATAGGATCGAATAACTTCCACAGGGCCTAGTTTAAAACTGAACATAGCGGCCACTTTGTCGAGAAAATTTCGTATTCCTTCGTAGAGGTAATTTGAGTACACAGCGTGAAGGCTTTCATCATGGTGTAAGGCTTTTCCGCCCAAGTCCCAGAATCTTGTCACAATAGCGACGATAAGCAGTAGAAGGTAAATAAATACCTCTACCGATACTAGGTTGAAAATGCGGTAGGAAAGTATTTGGCTGAGAGAAAGGGAAGAGGTGGGTTGTTGTTCGTTCGGATTTTGTTTTAAACTCATATGATTTAGGCTCCAGATCGTTTTTTTATGCTCACATTCTCAAGTATACTAAAGAGCGTAAGAAAAGTTAAAAGTAACAAAGTTACTATAGTACGCTTTGATTTTTGGAAATGAGGGTATATGGCCTCGATCAACGCATTATCTCCACTTGTGATCAACAAAATTGCCGCTGGTGAGGTGATTGAAAATCCCGCATCTGTTGTTAAAGAAATACTGGAAAATGCCGTTGATGCTGGTGCAACCGAGATTACTGTTCGCATTGCTGGTGGTGGAATGGATTTAATCAGTATTGAAGATGATGGAAACGGAATTCCCAAAGATGAGTTGCTGCTGGCAATTGGACGTCATTATACAAGTAAACTGCGGGAATTTGAGGATTTGGAACATATCGGGACGTTGGGTTTTCGTGGTGAGGCGTTGGCAAGTATTGCTGCGGTTGCTCATTTGACGTTGCAAAGCCGACCAGAAGGTCAAGAGGCCGGAGCGCAATTGGAGGTTGTTGCAGGAAATCCCTCGACAGTGAAGTCTACTTCTCTTCGAAAAGGAACGATTATTACTGTTGAGCAGTTGTTTTTTTCTACGCCTGTACGAAGAAAATTTTTGAAATCTGTTGGTTCAGAACAGCGGAGAATTACTCAACTAATAACTACGTACGCGCTTTCCCATCCCCATATTGGGTTTACTTATGTTATTGATGGTGAAACAAAGATTCATTGTGCATCTGGACAGGATTTTCTTTCCCGTGTGTTGGCATTGTTGGGGAAAGAAGTGGCGGGGGAGTTGATTTCTATTGATTCTGAGCGGTCAATTATGTTGGAGGCTGATAGGTCGGTTGTGATGAGGTTGCAGGGATATATTGGTAAGTTGCCGTTGGCTCGGGCTTCGAGGCAATGGCAGTATCTTTTTGTGAATGAGAGGCCGGTTGTTGATTTTGTTTTGAGTCATACTGTGCGGGAGGCTTATGGAACATTGCTCGATCGTCAGAATCATCCGGCTTTTTTTCTTTTTCTTACCATTCCTCCTGAGCTTGTTGATGTGAATGTGCACCCTCGAAAGACTGAAGTGAAATTTCAACCGACATTGCCGTTGTATTCGTTTATCAGAGAAAGTGTGGGGCATGCATTGGCGAAGCAGGATATGACGACGTCGCTTTCATTTTCCTCACCATCAGGTGGATTTTTGCAATCACCTTTTTACCAAACATCTGAATTTCGCGAGTCCTCCGCAAGTTACTCTGCAGGTGGTCTATCTTTTGATCAGCAATCGTTTGATTCAATTTCTGCTAGTTTGAGTGTGACCGGAAATAATCTTTTATCTCCAGAACCGTTGATGCAACTTTTTTCTTCGTATATTTTGGCTCAGGGGAATGAGGGTTTATTTCTGATTGACCAGCATGCGGCACAGGAAAGGATTTTGTATGAGTCTTTTTCCAAGGCTGTGGATCAGCATTCGTTGCAGGTGCAGGACCTTATTTTGCCGGATGTGTTTGTTGTGGCACCGGCTGAGGAGGAGTTATTGCGGGAGCACCAAGAGGTATTTCTTAGGTTGGGTTTTTTATTTGAGTCTTTTGGTGAGCAGCAGATTGCATTGAAATCAGTTCCAGCTTTTTTGGTTCCTTATAACACCAAAGAAAGTTTTCAGTCGATTATGGATTTATTGCTTCAGGAAAAGAAGATCGTCCCAGATCGTCAATTGGTGGATCGGGTTATTATGCGGGCATGTAAGGCGAGTATCAAAGCTCGTGATAGGCTTTCTTTCCCTGAAATGAAAGCTCTTATTGTTGATCTCTACAACTGCGAACAACGCTATACATGTCCACATGGGCGACCTACGATAATTAGTCTGGATGAGAAGACCATGGAGAAAATTTTCCATAGAAGGTAAGATAATGCAGTGTTCTTTGTCGCTGATACTCTTTAAATTGGTTAGTTGTTGATTCTAGCAGCTTCACTCGATTGATTAATTGGCCAGTATTTTGTATAGTAAAGACCCTAAAAACATGAGGTTTTTCATGGAGGATGATCCTAAGTTACGCGAAGAGTGTGGTGTGTTGGGAATTTATTACCCTGGGGTAGATGTTGCTAGACTGACTTTTTTTGGGCAGTTTGCTTTACAGCATCGTGGGCAGGAGAGTGCAGGTATTGCAGTGTGGAAAGATGGAGCCATCAAGCTTCATAAAGGAATGGGTTTGGTTCAGCAGGTGTTTCATGATGATGATATTGAGGCATTGAAGGGGTCTTTAGCTATTGGGCATAACCGCTATTCTACCACTGGATCGAGTGAATTATGTAATGCTGGTCCATTTGTTTTGGAAACAGAAACAGGTCCCATTGCTCTTTCTCATAATGGAAATATCGTGAGTGCACTTTCCCTTCGCAGTCGATTGGAAGATGAGGGGATTAATTTTGAAAGCACAACTGATACTGAAGTGTTGATTAAGAGTTTGGCTGGTAGTTTTGGAAAGACCTGGGTTGAACGGATTATGAACACTGCTCCAAAATGGCAGGGTGCATTTTGTCTGACGATTATTGCTGATGGGGCATTATATGGTGTACGTGATCCTTTGGGGATTCGACCGCTTTGTCTTGGAAGAATCAATGATGAGGGGTGGGTTATAGCTAGTGAATCAAGTGCTTTGTATACGATTGGGGCAAATTTTGTACGGGATATTGAGCCGGGAGAGATTGTGCAGATTGATGATTTTGGTGTGCAGTCGTTTCACATGACTCATGCGGAGAAAAAGCAGGCTTTTTGCATATTTGAATATATTTATTTGGCTCGTCCTGACAGTGTTATCAATGGTAAGAATGTATACCAGATCAGAAAAAGACTTGGAGAAGTGCTTGCCGAGGAATATCCTGTGGAAGCGGATCTGGTGATTCCTGTTCCTGATTCTGGTGTCCCAGCGGCAATTGGTTACGCTGAACGAAGTGGAATTCCTTATGGTCAGGGTTTGATTAAAAATCGTTACATTGGTAGAACGTTTATTCAGCCTGATCAGAAATTGCGGGAACAGGGTATTAGTTTGAAATTGAATGCACTGAAGCACGAGATTGAAGGGAAACGTTTAGTGCTTGTTGATGATTCTATTGTTCGGGGAAATACAACTAACCGCATTGTGGCCTTGTTGAAGAAGTCTGGTGCTAAAGAAGTCCATCTTCGTATTAGTGCTCCGCCGATTGTTAGTCCCTGTTATTTTGGACTAGATATTGCCAAGAAATCAGAGTTGATTGCGGCACGTTTGAGTGTGGACGAAATTCAGGCAAAGACGGGTGCGGAGTCACTTGGGTATATCAGTTTGGATGGTTTGGTTCGAGCTACTGGTTTGCCGAAGCAAGATTTTTGTTTGGGTTGTTTTACTGGGAGTTATCCGATTCCGATTCAGATGGAGATGGATAAGTTGATTTTGGAAGAGTAGAGTTTTTTCTTTATACGATCTAGGAATGTGCAATCATTGTGCACGTTGCTGGATCTTTTTATTTTCTTGCGTATGCTTTTTGTTCGTTCAATGTTGTACATTGAACGTTTTTATTATGGGTGTATGATGCAGATGTTTGGTATTGGGAATGGTAATTCTGTAGAGACATGGCATGCCTTGTCTCGGGAGGTGTGGGCTTATTGAATTCTGCTGTTTGCGGTCTTTATGCCATAGGGTGGAGTTCTTGCGTCTTTGTCATCCTACTTTTTGTGCTTGGCAAAAACCCTTCGACAAGCTCAGGGCGGGTGTAGCAAAAACCGCGTCACTTTTTTAATCTCAGTAAGTGGAGGGTAACGAAGAGGAAAAAAGTGACATAAAAAGTCATCAGAGAGCGTGTGGATGTTGGAGACATCAGGCGTTGCGTTGCAAATGAACTTCCCTGATTCGTTTGTGCTTTGCTCGGGATTGTTTTTATTTTCCTGCGTATGCTTTTTTTGATGCGCTGAGGTAAGTTTTTATTGGCTGCTGTCGCTTTTTATTGTTTCTATTTATCTTCGATGACGTCGATGCCGACTAGGTTTTTGCCTTCTAGGAATTTCAGGGAGGCGCCGCCGCCGGTGGAGACGTGGGTCATGGCGTCGGAAAGGCCAAATTTGTAGAGTGCGCCGGCTGTGTCTCCGCCGCCAACAACGCGGAGGGCGTCAGATTCGGCTAGGGTGTTGGCGATGGCTTTTGAGCCTATTTCGAAAGCAGAGAGTTCAGTCATTCCAAGTGTGCCGTTCCAGAAAACGGTTTTGGCGTTTTGGATTTCCTGTTTGAAGAGTTCAATTGTTTTACTACCTACGTCAAGGATGATGTCATCTTCGGCAACGTCGTTCACGCTTTTTTCTTCTCTTTGGGCATCGGGGGAGACACTTTTAGCTACGGCTACATCGATGGGTAGGATTACTTTTGTATTGTTGTCTTTGGCGTGTTGGAGAAGTTGACTTGCAACGTCGATTTTATCTTCTTCTACAAGGGATTTTCCAATCTGTAATCCTTGGCATTTTAGAAATGTGTTTGCCATTCCACCGCCAATAAGAAGGGTATCAATCTTGTCCATGAGATTGTTGAGGAGCCCGATTTTTTCTTTCACTTTTGCTCCACCAACCACAAGTACAAAAGGCTTTTGGGGTGTGTTGAGAATCTGGTTGAGCATCGTGATTTCTTTTTCCATCAGGAAACCGGTGACGGTGGGAAGAAATTTGGGAATGCCTACGATAGAAGAGTGATCACGGTGGGCAACCCCGAAAGCGTCGAGTACAAAAATATCAGCAAGGCTGGCCAGTTCTTTTGCAAAAAATAGGTTGTTGTCTTCTTCTTCGGTGTGGAAACGGAGATTTTCCAATAAGGCTATTTCGCCAAAACCCATTTTGTTTATTTCTTCATAAACGACTTTTCCAATGCATTCAGGGACGAAATTTACTGGATGGCCAAGTAATCGTGCTAGTCTCCATGCCATTAGTTTGAGACTGACATTTTTTTTGTCAGTTTTTAGGGGGCGACCGAGGTGGGAGATTAGAATAATCTTCGTTTGGTGATTGAGGAGGTATCGGATGGTGGGAATGCTGGCTTGAATGCGAGTATCGTCAAGGATTCGGTCACTGCCTAAGGGAACATTGTAATCCACACGAACAAGGATGGTTTTTCCTTCAAGGGGGATGTCTCTTATCGTTTTTTTTGTGAATGTCATGTTAGGTGAGGCTTCCGGCTGAGATTTCAGCTACTTCCTGGGTGATGCTGGCTTGTCGAGCTTCGTTGAAGCTTAATGTAAGATCGTAAATAATGTCACCTGCGTTATCTGATGCGCTTTTCATAGCTACCATGCGGGCACTATGTTCTGAAGCTTTGGCTTCAAGAACGCTTTGGAATACTTCCATTTCGATGAAATGGCTGATCATGTGATCAAAAATCGCCTGGGGACTTGGTTCAAAAAGGATAGATTGATCAGCGGTATTGATTTTCTGCTGTTCGGCTTGAGTCTTCTCTTTTCCTACAAGCTTTTGAAGGTCAAAGATATCCTGACGTTCAATCGGGAGTATTTTCTTACCAATAGGTTGTTGGGAAAGTGTTGATATGAAGTGAGTATAGATAACCCGCACTTCATCGATGGTTTTGTTGGTGTAATCCGACATCACAATCTTGGCGATGGGAATGATATCAAGAAATTCAGGGTTATCATCAACCTTCACGAAGTCGGCAATGATTTTTAGTTGAGCTCTTAGCGCAAAGTCACGAGCTTTTTTACCAACGGTTACGGCTTCGTAATGTCCTGGATTTTGTTTGATATAGTCATTCACAAACCGTTGAATATTCGTGTTTAACCCACCACAAAGTCCTTTATCAGGAGCAACGATGATGAGTAGGACATTTTTTACTGCACGCTTTTCGAGGAGTGGGTGAGAAATGTCGGCGCCAGTTTGCTGGTAGTGAATTTCTGCCATGTCTGCCAAAACACGATGGAGATTTTCCACATACGGACGTGTTGCAAGGGTTTGATCCTGAGCACGGCGCATTTTGGCTGCAGATACCATCTGCATGGCTTTGGTTATCTTCTGGGTATTTTTAATACTCTTGATGCGGCGGCGAATGATTTTCGTTGCGAGAGCCATAGTAGGGTACCAGCTTTTAGAAGCAGTTTGTTGTTGCCAGAGTGAAGTTTAGAAACCAGAAAATACAGGTTTATTGAACAAATGAGGATTTGAATTCCAATATAGCAGCTTTAACTACAGGTTCTACTTCAGCAGAAAGATCTTTTTTCTCGTCAAGAAGTTTGACGACATCGGATTTTCTGTCGTTGAGGAATTGGAAAAGTTCGCTTTCGAAGCGTTGAATGTGCTCAGGAGCTATGTCATCAAGGATGCCATTGATAATGGCGTAGATGATAATAACTTGAAGGGAGACAACGATTGGTTGGTATTGTCCCTGTTTGAGAATTTCCTGAATGCGTTTACCACGTTCGAGACGGTCTCGGGTAGCTTTATCAAGGTCTGATGCAAATTGGGCAAAGGCTTCTAGTTCGCGGAATTGTGCAAGCTCAAGTTTGATCTTTCCGGCAACTTTCTTCATCGCTTTGATCTGCGCTGCACCACCAACACGGGATACTGAGATACCAGGGTTTACAGCTGGGCGAGTACCAGCGTAGAAAAGGTCGCTTTCAAGGTAGATCTGTCCGTCAGTGATGGAAATAACGTTGGTTGGAATGTATGCTGAAACGTCGCCTGCCTGAGTTTCGATAACAGGAAGAGCAGTTAGTGATCCGCCTCCGTATTTTTCGCTGAGGCGAGCGGCGCGTTCGAGTAAACGAGAGTGTAAATAGAACACGTCACCTGGGTATGCTTCGCGGCCTGGTGGACGACGGAGCAATAGCGAAATCTGGCGATATGCCCAAGCATGTTTGGAAAGATCATCGTATACGATGAGTGCATCTTTGCCTTGATCCATGAACCATTCACCGATAGCGCAACCAGCATAAGGAGCAATAAATTGCTGCGCAGCAGGATCGGAGGCGGAAGAGGTAACTACAATGGTGTACGCCATTGCGCCATTTTTTTCTAATATATTAACGATCTGGGCAGTTTTTGACTGTTTTTGTCCGATGGCGACATAAATACAGATAACGCCAGTATTTTTCTGATTGAGAATGGTATCAATAGCAATTGCTGTTTTACCGGTTTGGCGGTCACCGATGATCAATTCGCGTTGACCACGACCAATGGGGATCATGGCGTCTATGGATTTGATACCGGTCTGCAGTGGAGTATCAACTGATTTTCTTGCGATAACTCCGGGTGCAATTTTTTCAACTGGATAGAACACATCAGTTTTGATTGGTCCCTTGCCGTCGATAGCTTCACCTAATGCATTTACTACTCGTCCGATCATAGCAGTTCCAACTGGGACTTCTGCGATACGACCAGTTGTCTTTACAATGTCACCTTCTTTGAGGTTGCTGTAGTCCCCGAGAATGACGGCGCCGACAGTTTTCTTGTCGAGGTTGAGTGCCATTCCGAGAACACCACCGGGAAATTCTAGGAGCTCACCGGCCATTGCTTCGGACAATCCTTTGACCTGAGCAATGCCGTCGCCGATCTGTTCTATTTCGCCGATATTTTTTGATTCGATGTCAGGAGTGAAGCTGTTGAGCGCTTCTTTGAAATCTGACTGTAGAGTATTTACGGGAAGTGAGTCCTGAGATTGTTTTTCCATATGGCTTCTTTCCTACAATGAAAGCGTTCTTTTGAAATGGGATTTGAGCTGGTCGAGCTTGCCGGCAAGGCTGGCGTCAACGAGGGTGTCGTCGATCTGAATAATCAGACCACCAATAACATCAGGTGTTACTTCGAACGTGAAGTTGGCATTGGGGGTCTGCAATTTCGTTTGAAGGTGGGTCTTTATCGTCTGTTGCTGATCTGCACTGAGTGCGGTAGCGCTAGTGATGGTGACGGTATTAATGGGTTTCATACGCTTTATCAAATTCCTGTAAACTTCTTTGGATGAGAGCGTTCTGATCCACAGAGCCTACTTTTTCTTTGAGGATGTTTTCTGCAGCTATAATGGAAAGATCGATGGCATCTTTCGTGATGTTTCGAAGAGCATTCTTTTCTTTGTTCTTGATGTCTTCTTGGGCTTTAGTGGCTATTGCGTGTGCTTCGCCCTCAGCTTTGGTGACGATCTGTTTGCGTACAGTTTCTGCGTCAGCTTTTGCTTGCTTTATGAGCTCGAGTGATTCCTGACGAGCTTTTCCAATTTCCTGCGCTTTAATTTCTTCGATAGAAGCGAGTTCTTTTTTAGCTTGTTCGGCTACTGCTAATCCTTCTTCGATCTTGGATTTTCTTTCTTCTAGCATTTTTAAAACACGAGGAAGGAGAAATTTTGCAAGCACGAGAAAAAGAACCAGAAAGTTAATAATCTGCCAGATGAATTTGAATGAACTAATACCTAAATTTTCCATGTCTTACCCCGCTTATGCAATTGAATCTTTGAGACTAAACGAATTTGATAATAAGAGCGATAACGAGTGCGTAAATAGCGATAGCTTCAGCGAAAGCGGCCATAAGAATCATGGCTGTCTGAATTTTTGAAGCGGCTTCAGGATTGCGTCCGATTGCTTCAAGACCTTTTCCACCGATAAGTCCGATGCCGATGCCTGGACCAACAGCGCCAAATGCGATGGCGATACTGGTTGCAAGAAGTTTCATTGCTTCAGGACTAATGCCTGCTGCGGCCTGTGCTGTCGTTTGTACTGTTTCTGCATCAACCATGTAACGGTTCTCCTTTAAAGAAATGTGAAATTAGTGATGACTGGTGGCAACCTGAAGGAAGACCAGCGTCAACATGCTGAATACGAGTGCCTGAATAAAACCGATGAATATTTCGATTCCCAAAAAGGGTATAGGCATAAAGTAGGGGATGAGGAATGAGATCACTACGAGAAGTACTTCACCAGCAAAAATATTACCGAAAAGACGAAAAGAGAATGAAATGCTTTTTGCAATTTCGAGGACGAGTTCTAGTAAACCTACAAGGAAGTTGATAACGCCAGAAAAATTGAAAAACTTACTGAAGTAGCTTAGTCCAAGGTGTTTGATGCCGTAGTACTGAATTGCAATGAGTGCGACGATGGCGATGGCAAATGTGTTGTTTAGATCTGCGCTAGGTGATCTGAAGAGTGGAATGAGCTCTTCTTTGCCATGGATAATTTCTTTCACACCGATAGAGCCAACTCCGGGGAGGAGTCCAAGCCAGTTTGAAATAAGTACGTAGAGAAAAATAGTTGCGATAAGTGGGAAAAATTCTTTTCCCTTTTTTTCACCCACTACACTTTTGGTGAAATTCATGAGTGAATCGATGGTTATCTCAGCAATGTTTTGTATTCCAGATGGCACAAGTTTGAGGCGTGTTGTCGCAAGTGTGAAGAAAATGATGATGAGCAGTGACGTGATAACTGCAGTCAGCATTGAATTGGTAATGACAAAGTTCGAGATTGAAAAGATTGGTTCGGCGGCTAAACTGATTCCTAGTTCCAAGGTAATGGTTCTCCTTTTTGTCAACCGGATAAGAGTATAACAAGTTTTTTTTAGGCATTCAACAGTTTTTTTATTTGAGCAACTTCATCCATGGTTTTCTTCATTATGTCTTTCTCGCAATTGTTCAACTAATGGTGGGGCTTTTTTATTATGGGGAAGCACATTAGCAGGAGATAAAGGCTGTTGTTGTTTGGAGAGCAAGTTGCCCACATCTTGTGTTTTTTGGGAAGGTTTATCAATGGTGTTGTTCGAAGATGGCAATGGCGCGTTATCACTGGTTTTTCGCTCGTAGTGATTTGTTTTGCTTTCGGAGTGTGCGTATTTTTGCTCTAACATTTCTTTGATGATTTTTTTTGCGGCACTTTTTTTCCGTTCTTCTGGGGTTGAGCCGTAAGCCGAGAGTATTTTGTCGTTTTCTTCCATTTCTTTGATGATTTGTTTAATACTTTTTGTTCCATCGATAGCGACGAAAAGAACCGCAATTCCAATACTGGCTAGGGTTAGTGTGGGTTTCGAAGAAAAGTAATTGTCGGCATTGATTCCGGCAATAATAAGGAGAATAAAGATAATGACAATTCGGATGAGAAAGCCGTTAGCAAGGGAATGAAAAATAATAGGATGTGTGGGCTCTGGCGGGAGTTCTTTTGGCTCAGTTGTTGGTTGTTCAGACATGACTTCCGCCTGACTTGTTGCGAATTGGGTAAAAAAAAGTCAGGCATTGCCTGACAGTAATTCTTGAAGTTGAAAATGGCGGGCCCGACCGGATTCGAACTACTACCGCCAAAAAAAAGAGACTAGCACTAAGACCACTTGTGCGGTTTTCGCTAATTCTCTAAATTGTTAATTTGCAACGTGCTATATAAATGTAATGTGTGATCTATACCGGCTTGTAGTCTTTTGGAAGGTAGCCTTCTGCTTTCAGAACCTTTACCGCTTTTCGGTAGTGTTCAACTCCAAGCCGCTGCTTTCCTTCTACCGCCCTAATCAGTACCCCGTTATTTATTCCTATTTTCTTCGATAGTGGGAAAGTCCTATACGCTTTTATTGCTTCATCAATGGCGGTGTCTTCTTTAACTTTTCGTATTGTTATTAACATGATTGTATTTTACCCGATCAGGACAATTATTGCAAGGGCTTTTTTTGAAACCCGTGATATTTCTCGTAACCCTCTTTTTTTCTCGATGCTGTAACGGTTGTGTATATCTCAGTTGTCTTAACTGATGCATGCCCTAGGTGTTCTTGTACGAGTCTTAGGTCTCCACCGTTGCTTAACATATTAGTAGCGAACATATGACGTAGTAGGTGTGGGTTAATCTTAACGCCTGAGTTCTCACTGTGAAGCCTGAACCGTGCCCTCACTGCCTTCTCGGTAATTGTGAAAACTCTTTTCCCTTTATCCTTGCTTTTGCTCAAGTAAAGTTGCAACCAGTAAATAGCCTCTTTATCCGCTAAGCAAGTCCGCACTTTATCGCCTTTTCCCATTATCGTTATTTCAGCTGGGTATAGGTCAAAGTTTATCATGTCTTTTTCCATCTTGCACAGTTCCCCAATCCTCATTCCAGTAGCGTGTAACACTTCAATCATTGCCCTGTCTCGTATCCCGATAAATGTTGACGTGTCTGGTTCTTTCCTGAATCGCTCGAACTCCTCTTGGTTCGGAATCCGCCAAATTGCCTGGACTATGTTATATCTTTTTATTGCTGTATATGGAAACAGGTTAATCTCGTATTCATTCAAGTAGGAAAACAAAGATCTGACTGCCTTACTTAAATTTTGAAGATGGGCCGGCGTCTTTCCTGACTTCCCAACCCAAACGAAGTAATCCCTTATATGAGCCTTTCCAACTTTCTCAATTGGTATCTCTCTTTCATCCAACCAATTAAAAAACAAATTGATCAGGTTCTTTTTCTTTTTAACGGAAACCATTTTGTTTCCTTTGAAGAACAAACAAAAATCCTCCCAACCACGTAACACTGATTCTCTTTTCACGATGTAACCAGAACTTTCCCCCCTTCCAATAATGATAGGTAAGTTGTGGAAGGTTGATAATGCTACACCGTTGATGCTCATGTGTCAATTCCTCCTTATTGCTGGTTGAGGGGAGAAACTTAACACGATTAAATTTTTGCGTCAAGTAATCTGTGTTTATGTGTTGACATAGTTGTAAATAGTTAGTGTTTTATTTTTCAATCTCTTACTGTTGCTTAGTGTTGTAAAAGTGCTACGAATTGGACAATACTGTTGACATTATTAGCAACGATTTGAAAAACAAAAAACGGCAATTCGGTAAGAACCTGAAAAAACTACGCTTGAAATCTGGTGTCACTCAGGAAAAGCTTGCTGAGTTGACTGGTCTTTCTGTTGTCTATGTCGGATACCTTGAACAGGGAAAGAATAATCCTTCACTTGAGGTGATCTATCGTTTAGCTGATGCACTTGGTGTTGAGGCTGGGGAGTTGTTGAAGGATTGAATTCTTCACTCGTGTAGTTGTATACTTTGAGTATGAAAAACCACTTAAAACAACAACTTGAATCAATCAAAGCAACTTTAGATTTGAATGTAAAAACTATTGAGGTTCTTTTTGAACAGGCAAGAGGACTTGCTGATATCGTTGAAAGCCTCGGTACTAGTGCTGAACAAGTGAAAATTAAAGAAACATTAGAACAACAAGTAATAAGTGTTTTAGATGCTTTAAAAATACTTGTTAAACAAACAACAACACTTTTTGGACAGTACAATGATCTTATTGACAAGATGAATGGTCAGTAGTTTATGGCTACCTTGAAACAAACAGTTCTTGATATTGTTGATGAAATAGCTCTTCTTAGGGAAAAAAACAAAGAAACTCTTCCCCACAATCCTAAAGAACACGAAGACAAAACAAGATCCGAGTTAGCGAAAACGTTTGTGTTGGGATATTTTATACTTCTCTCCGTTGCTTTTTTACTTACTATGGCTAGTAATCTAACAGTATCGTATCTAAAGCTAGATCAATCTCTAATAATAAGCGTCAAAGATATCATCCTCACAATCTCAAGCACTATAGGAACCTCTCTTGGATTTGTTGTCGGTTACTATTTTAAGAGTTCTGAGAACGGTTACAACCTGTAATTACTAAAACGCTTTCGCCTCTTCCGCTCTTCTCTTCACCAACCCGCCTAACTTCTGACCTCCACCATGCACCCACCTAGCTAATTGTGCGGGAACTTCGTTGTACTTTCCAGCGTTTAAGGTTTTCAGTAAGTCGCTGCCTTCCAAAGCACCTGCACCCATGTTGTAGGTGAACGAGACAAGAGAATCGTACTGTTGTTGAGTGAGTGCAACCTTCACGAGCCTATGTACTGCAATCTCTTTGACGTACACCTGATCTCTTAGGATTTTGTCCGCTTCGACTTCACTGATACACTGCCCCTTCTTTCCTGCCGAACCGTATCCAATAGTCCACATCTTTATATCCCAGTATGCACACGACCTGAACCCCTCATACTTCTTTATCATTGCTATGCCTTGCTCACTAATGTGCATTACTGATGCGACGCTGCCACCTGTGCCGTTGCTATTGGAAGCCGTTGTTGTTGTTTGTCCTTGACTTCCACTTATTGCCTCGGTCACTGTAGCAGTGGGTACAATCTGTACCCCTGTTGCTTCTGCAGCATAGACAGCACTTCCTAACATTGCAGTTTTCGGCTGTGGTGTGAGTACTTTGATACTCTCCTCGATTAGTGCCGTTGCTGTTGCCATATGTTCACCTGCCTGAGTAATGTACGTTTCTGACTGCAATTTACGCTTTTGAGCTTCGAGATCGATTGTTGATGGTTTACTCATCATGCCAGGGATGAATATGGCCCCGAGTAGCAGAACAAAAAATACAATTGCTGCGACGAGATTGAATGTGTTTGTTTTCATTTTTGTTATTCCTGTAAAATAGGAAGCGGTGTTCTAGCACCAGCCTCATTGTTATTGTGATGGGGTAGAGTCGGCGGCGTTGCTGTCGGCTCTTTTTTGTTGCTCGTAGCGTAGTTGGGCAATGTCTCCGATGATGTTCATTGCTTCGTCCCTGCGCTCATTGATGAGGACTGTTAGAAAGCCCTCAATTCTGGTGAGTAGGTCGAATGTTGCCTTTTCCATAGTTGCCTCCTTTCTTGGTTTGGTTATATTTGTGAAAAAACTAAATCTTGATGCTGCTCAAACGCCAAGTCCGCTGCCCTGTCGGCGTTGTCTTCCTCAAAGTCTTTGACGGTAGAAACTAGATCGTAGTCAATGCCCCGATCCTGTAGTAGTGCCTCGGTTTTTAATCTTGCCTCTTTGTCGGGGTTGCCGTTCGTGTAGACCGGCATAGAGAGGGTGACGATGATTTCGACTGTTTGGATTTTGACGGGGTTAGTTGTGATGGTCATAACTACGCTACCTCCTGTGTTTCATTGTTCACGGTGATGATCTTGATTGAGTCGCCGGTGTCGAACATGTAGACGGTCTGTTCTCCGTTTGTGAGTGTGTTGATTAGTTTCATGGTTGTGTTCCTTTTTGTGGTCAAGCAGCCTGACCACTCTTGATAAAAAAATATTGTTTTTCTTTTCACTAATACCAGTATAGTACATCTACCGGACTATGTCAAGCAAAAAAATTATTCCTTTAGTTTGGCTACGTAGTCGCAATCTTCGGCAATGTACCAAACACCCCTAAACTTGCTACCTTCTTTAAATGAACCAGTTACAGCATGATGATTATTTTTTAAAAGTCTTCGTAGGTAGGTTAGCTTATTTTCTATCTCAACTTTATCTAGTTTTGAGAAATACTTCTCAGTTAATTCCTGAATGGTATAGTAGCCCTTCATAGTAATCCTTTTCTATTCGGTTTTTTTTCGGTTCTGAACGTAGTGTAGCACCTCAACTATTGACAATCAAGAGGGTGTGCGTGCTACACTGTCAGCATATCTTAATAAAAGGGGGCATCGTATGAGTGGAAATTCAGCAGGTAGAGGTTTCTTGGGTGGGCTTGGAATGGCGGGCGGTGTTGCGTTCGGGTGTTGTGGGTTGATAGTTGTTGGTATCGTTATTGTTGCCGTGTTAGCTGCTGCTGGATCTTCAAGTTCTAAGACTACAAATACGACAACTACGAATAGCTCCGGTACAACTGTACCTGAAAAAGTGGAAGCGAAAAGCGGTGTGACGCTTGAAAATTTCAACAAACTAAAAGATGGAATGTCTTATAAACAAGCGGTTGCAGTGCTTGGAGTAGAGGGCACTATTTTAAGTGAATCGAATGTAGCAGGATACGCAACAAAGATGTACACATGGGAAGGTGCGACCGGATGGGGTGCAAATATGAATGCAATGTTTCAGAATGATAAGTTAATGAGTAAGACACAAATAGGATTGAAGTAGAAAAAATCTGCAAATCACTTCAAGTATCCGTCGGAGAATTACTAGAGTATGTCCCAAGTGACAAATAGCGTTAGTAATTTAATATGTCAGCATAACTTAACAAGGGGAATGTATGAATCTTTTGTTTAAATCACCAGGGTTTGGAGCTTTAAAGGTTTATGATAATAAAATAGAATGGGGTGCTGTTTTTAAAAAAAGCATTCCAATAAAGCAAATTGCTGCAATAAATGCTGGAATGCCTATGTTTGGACTTATAACAGTTGAAACGTCTGGTGGACAAAAGTATAAAGTTCCTTGTTACTCATCAAAAAAGAAACAAGCTATTGAAATAATTTACAGTTTAATGAAGTAAGTGAATGCTTGAAAAGCCCTCAACGTGTCGGTCGGGGAGTTGTTGGAGTATGTGGAGGAGGAGTTACAAAAAGACACCCCCTAAGAGGTGTCTTTCTTCTTCTCTTCCTGTTGTACCCAGCGTTGCAGCTGGTCAACTATTCGCCGGTTGTTCTTTTTTGCAATGTTCCTAATGCGTTCGTGTAGTTCTTTTGATAAGTTTAGTGAGGTTCGGGCGGGTTGTTTTGTCATTATCTTGCTAACCCCCTGATCGCACTAAAAACGTCTTCTGGCAGTTCACCAAACCAACACTCTACTGACTTGTTATTCATTGCTGGTGATGCGTCCTCGCCTTTTAGCGTGTATACAGTGTCATAGTATTCATTCTTTAGCTCTCTGCCGTACTTGCACTCTGTTGTAATACCATCATCGTTATACTTCCTTACAGCATAGTATTGAAGGCTGTTAAGCTCGAATGTTGCTGTCTGAATGTTTGCTGATGGGAAGTCTTCAACCTTGATTACCTTGATGTTTTTGTTGATTGTCATGATGTTGTTCCTTTGTTAGTTGTTGTAAGTGAATCTTACGTACCTAGTATATATCTAAAGGCGTACAATGTCAAGGGGAATTATTAGAAATGTTTTGGCTTGGTGAAGCCGTTTCATAACTTTGTAAAAAGATTTACATTTCAAATAATAGCAAAAGCAGAAGGACGTGAGTTATCCCCCTGCTTTTTTTGTTCTCTCTCTATATATGTATAGCCCTACACCACCTCAACCTCAAACCACCCGTTCCACGTTGTAACCCATTCTCTCGTTCCTGTGGTAGCAAGCCCCCAATCCTCTCTATACACCCCTTTAGGAATGCCAATTTTCACATTCAGCGGGATTGTGGCGGTGTAGGTTCTGCTCGCCTGATCTAGTAGCTCCAACTTCACCCCATCTTTCCCTGCGAAAAACACGCTGTAGTCCACGTTCGATGGATTTACTACGTTCTTATCCTTGCGAAAGAATAAGCGAACAGTATCATCTATAAGCGTCTCGGTGCCTACGTTCTGAATAGTGAACCGTATTGAAGGTTGAAAGCCCACTAAGGCGAATTTTTGCCCTTTGGCGACAGCTTCGTACTTTGGAGTGTTCGTTGTCGGTACTTTCCCTTTGAGCGTCATATACTGATAGATTGCATCACGTGCCGATGGCTTAGTTCGTCCGATGTAGCCTGCCTTTGCTAGTGTTGTGAGTTTGCCAGTCCATGGATCTGCAATCGTGAAGTCTTCGCCCTGATATCCTGTAGCCAACACAAAGTGCATATCCTCGGTAGTTGTACTAGTATTGAAGTCAATTTCCAGCATAACGGGGTATCCACTATCTAGTGCCCGCTTGATATCGGTGATCTGTAAGTCGGTCAACCTATTAGGTGTTAGCACGTGCTTTTCTTCGATGTCGGGAAAGAGTTGTTGGAGTTTTCCCCAAACGTACATATTTCCGCCGTAGTATCCGCCTATTCCCTCTAGCTTTTTGTCGAGTGTGACGGGTGTTTCGTTGATACCGTAGTAACGTGCAACCATCGCAAGGCAATTGAGAAGGCATCCGTAAGCTGCAATCGTAGTATTGCTGTAGCCTAGGTTCTCACCCGCCCATCGTTGATCACGTTGGTTGTATACTTCTGGTAGTGTAATCATGGTGGTTATTTCCTTTTTTGGTTCTGGTGTAGGTGGTTTCTCAGGTTCTACTGGTTTTTCTTCTGCATTGTCAAAATAGAACACGCAAAAACCAAAGCCGTTATATTTGATGATTTCTTTCTCAATCCTGAAATAGCCCTTACCTTCTGCATGCTGATTATCTACGCCGTAGGAGTTTTGGATGTAAAAGTATTTTTCGTCAAAGCCCACAATTGCCAGCTCGTGCGTTCTTTGTTGTAAATCTCTAGGTTTCCACATCGATTGAGTGATTGTGTAGTACAACTCGTAAGGGATTTGTGAGATTCCTATGCCAAAATGTACAGGGTTGCCAGCTTTTAGCTCTGAGGTTATCTGATCAACTATCTGAGTGTATCCACCAGTCAACTCTTTAAAACCTGTGCAAAGTCCAAGTTTTTTGTAAAATTCAAAAACGTCGCTCATGGTGTTGCTGTATGAGTCTCTATCTAGTATTTTCCCAGCTTTTTTGCAGGCTGCATCATAGGATGCTTGCCAGATAAGCAACCAATCAGAAAACCACAAGCGATTAGCTCCATGTAAGCGAAAAGCTACACTAGCAGAATACACGGTACAGCTACCGCCCTGCTGGGTGATGATTGGTGCTTTCGCCTCTAGGTTGGGGATTAACGTTGTGTTAGGTTCGCTGAAAATTTTTGATCGTGTAGCCATGTTATCCGCCTTATTTTGAAAATAAATTATGTTGTGAAAACAAGGACAAAAGCCCAACTATTAAGCCAAGAATGCCACAGGTGATCACTGACCAAAAAAGCTTACTTAGCGGCTCCATCTTTTGGGTTATATCCTTCTCCCACCTAGCCCTATCCGCCATACCTAACTCTAGTATTTCAATCCTCTTAGAATGGTCTTTTATCGATTCCTTCATATCAAGATGTTGCTGTTCATCTGTCTTTCTTTGTTCTTGTGCTACCGTCATACTAGTTAGAAGACTTGACAAAGTTTCTAAAATTCTGTCAATTTTTTTTTTGATGTCGGGAATGTCTGCGATTTGCTGCTTCATTCCTGCGATCTCGATTAGAATGTCTTGGTTTGTACCCTTAGTCACCTAGTGCCCTCTATGGTTTTTTGTTTTAGAATTTTGACTATGCCTTTGAGACCAAAAACTGCTAATGGGACGAAATAATAAAATTGCACCCTATCCATCTCCCCCAGAAACATCCCAGCAACCCCAAGCAGATGAGCAAGTAGAAGCGAAATTGCCTGCTTGTTAATCTTTCTACTTCTATAAGCTTCGATCACTACCCAAATGACCGTTGTTGAGTAGAACATGTAGGGGATGATTGTTATGGTATCCATAGCACTACGCCCTCACAAAACATACGCCGACATCATCAACGTTGTAGCAATCGATAACCTCACCTGTTCTTGCGTTGCTGTAACTAGCAACTAGAAAAGCAAAAAACAGTGTAGCAAGTAATTTTTTCATTTCTTCTTTCCTTTCATTTTTTGTAATTCCTGTAAGAGTAAAACTGATATGAGCTGATAATTAACGTTTGTAGCCTCGCCTTCGTCATTGAACACGCAAAGCTCAGGCAGTATCTCGGCCACTTCCTCGGCAATCATTCCGAACGTTGTAACGCCTGTTGACTTGTCTTCCCAACTACGGGGCTGCAATCTCATAACCTTTGAAGCGTCAAAATCCAAATCCCTGATGTTGTCTTTGTGTTTTTGTGAAGAGGTGTAGTAGTATACCCTCCATGCGTTCGTCCCTGAAGATTCTATGTGAACAGGGTTTGTCGCAACAGATGATGATTGAAGATTGAAAAGTTTCACATTTGTTCCTGATGCGTTAGTCATGTTGAAGGCACCATGCACATAGCAGTCAGTAACATTGATCTTATTCCATCGCTTTGTTTGGGAGGAGCCTAGGTAGCAAGTGTTGTCAGTGTAAGGGTCTACGTTATAGTTTGCCCCATCACCGAAAATTACATGCCCCTGTAGGAAGGCAGTAGCTCCAATACTGAGATTTGTCGCACGAATACATCCAGTCGCTAGTAAGTCACAACGAACACCACCGCCGCCAAAATTTCCAATTGTCACTACCCCATTCCCAGTTACATCACCTGTTGCTGTGTTCATTGTTCCACCAGCCCCTACGAAGTAGCCTGCAATTGATGATGTTCCTGTATTGTCGTTTTGCCCCCATAGCGCTGGGTATGATGGAGTTGAGTTGTTGTTTTGGAATATTCCACCACTTGAATTTCCGCTTGCTTTCGCCTCGAATATCGTGTCGGTGCCGTCAATGTTCGAGCTGTTGATCTGTGCAATTAGCGTATTCGTCGCACTGTACGCCCTGAACCTGTTTGAATCCAGCTCAACCCGCTGCCCTTCTACCGTTCCAAAAACCCCAGTGCCTCGAACTACAACACCGTTGAATTCAGCATTGCCATCACCTGTTATCCTCCATCCACTACTACCAGTAACAAAACCGCTGCTCTGTATATATCCAAGGCTTCCTGATATTGTTATAGCCTTTGATGCGATTGTACCCGCTGTTATTTTCGCAGCTGTAAGGGTTTGAATGTGTGCATCTATGATTACACCTGTAGCAATGCAGGCACTTTGTGCGATTATCTCATTAGCTCGCACGTGGTTGGCGTTGAGAAGGTAGAGAGAGTTAGTACCTTGATACATTTTATCGAATCGCACACCGTCAACACTTCCACCAAGCCGCAAGAGTGCGTCCGTAATAGTGCCCTCATTCACCTTTAGAGCTGCATCAATAGTGCCGTCCGTGATGTCGCTGCCATCGATGGGGAGAGTAACCGCCCCTTGTTCTGTAACCGTCAACCTTTCCGCTGCTGCGTTTTGCTTCTCAAATATCAGTTCGCTAAGGGTTTTTTGCAGGTTGCCTATGGTAACTTCTGCCGTGCCTTCGTTCGTATAGGAAATTGAAAGAATGACGGCGTTGTCGGGGTAGAGTTGGGTAGTTATGCTACGATTACGAAAATTAACGCTTTCGCCAATTGTGCAATCCCAGAGCGAAACTACAGCGTTATCCTCTAGGTTAATGAGTTTATCATTATCAGTGACTATTATTCTATCGTAGTTGTAGCGGGGGTCTGAATACTGCGAAAGTTGACTATACCCCAACACATCCGCTGTTGTCGTAGATGTTAGTCTCCCATCTTTGATTACGTTCTCTACAAGCCCAAATAATCCCTTGCTCACAACGTCATTGTAGGAAGAGAAAAGAAAATCCGCCTCTGTGGACTTCTTTGAGTTTCCAACATATACCCGATTACTTAACTCATTGATTGATTTTCCGTAACCAGCGTCATAAATTGCCGTTCCAAAGTTTACCGTGTATTTCCCTGTTGATGGGTACTGTTGCAAGTGGAAAACGCCATCCGGTGTGATGTGCCAAAAATACGACTCTTTGATAAAACTGAAAATGTCGGCAATTGCTTCAAAGTGTTTTTTTTCATCTATTTTTCTAGCTATCGAAGTTGAACACGTTGCAATACTTCCAGTAGTGTAGCTGATTACAGGCGTTTCGCTTTCCGCTGTGCATCGTGTTCTATAGTTGTCTATAATCGCTTTTATCCAGTTTGACGCTGTTTTTGTAGCCTGTGAGTTTTCCAGCGTTGTACCTGTTTTGTAAAAAAGTCGATTAAGCTCAAAGGCGTTGAAGTCCTCAACTGTTACCGTTTTTTGTTCACCTGACAAGCTGCCTTTAATCTCTGAAACAATCCCCTTATAGAGTAAGGTCAATTCATCGTATATGGTGATTATGCTGCCGGTATCAAGTCCGGTTATGTCCTGATCAAATTTACTTTTGAAAGTAAGAGACAAATCACCAATGAATCCGTTGATCTGCTTTTTTATAGCAGAAATAGCAACCAGTTCACCTGTAATCTCACGGGTGAAAGTGCCGTTTCTTGCATACAGTTTTACAACGAATTGATGTTTCATTTTACTTGCCTTCTAATGTGTCCCAAGTTTGACGTAGGAATAGCGGTGCTGCGAACTCCCCGACTGTTTCTTTCATTCGCACAATATCCTCAATCGAAAAGTCGTCATCGTTCGTGGCACTCACTACACGCTCCGCTAGTGCTGCGTTTTTGTACTTGTCGTCACCTGCCAACGGTTCACGCCCTTTACTTACAGTCTGCAATAGAGCCTGCACAATAACGGTTTTAACGGTAAAATCCGTGTCGTTTCCGGTTTCAATGTTTTTAATCTTTTTGCTTAGGTTGATTTTCATAGTTTTTTACCTCTACAGTGCCAAAGCGGCATCTATTGCCTGTGTTGTTACGGTTTGCGTTAGTTTCGTAATCTGAGCGTCAATGAGGTTGATTGTTGCTTGCTTGTCTGCAACCTGTAGCGAAAACTCACTGTCGATAGTGTTGCAAGCGTCAACCTTTGCGGCTTCTCGGTCTTTGATAATTACCTCGATTTCCTGCAATAGTTTTTGTTTTCCGATTTGTAGGATTGTGATTGGGTTTGTGGTGTCTGCCATGGTGAAGGTTCCTTTATGCTAATTGTTTCAATGAGTTGTAGTAGCCTTTTATTTCGGCTGCCGTAAGTGCCTTGTTAGATATTTTGGTCTGGTCTATTTTTCCGTTGAGAGGGTAAAGTGAGCCATTTGGTCTGTATCCCAGACCTAAGTTTGCATTGCATGGCGATACTGTGCCGACTGTTTTATTAGCGTATTCTTTCCCGTTAACATACAAGCGAATAACACTAGTGTCGTAGGTAAAGGCTATATATGCCCATTCACCAGTACTCACAATTCCGGCTGGTGTGGTAATTCTGTTTGCAGCTGCACCCAACCCAGCTTCTACTGCTCCGTTTCCCGGCGCGTCATTTAAAAAGATAAAAAGCTCGTTAGATGCGTCAATGTTCCCAAAAGGTAGATAATACCCGTATGAGTTTTGGTACACCCATGTTTCAACGGTGAAAGCCGCACTTCCCATAATCAGGTAAGGGTTAAAAGCTAAGTCTATTTTGTTTGTTGTTCCATTGAAGCTGTATCCTTGACCAAATTTTCCCTGTACTAGTGTTGCTCCGGTTACTGTGCCGTTTCTGTTATTTCCGCTACTGTCGTTAGCATTTCCGTTCATGCTATATAGGGCTAGTGCGTTTTTTGTGTTGAATTCTCCAAACATTACACTTTTACCCCCGTCACCATAACTGAAAGGTTTGCGCCTGCGATTGTTGAGCCTACTTGGTCGATGTTGACGAATAGCTTGTTATTTGCTGTCAGTGTCTGGTTTGTGGTTGATACAGTAACCCCTGAGCTATACGCCGTATCTGCGTTAGATGCCGTGATGGTGATTGCAGATGTGAGCACGTCTGTTGTAGCTACGTTATTACCTATTGTTACCGTTGCGTTGGCTCCAGTACAGGCAACCTCTAACTCTGCTGCTACCTCTACAATTGCAAGGTTACAAGGTCGGTATTTCAGTGCTGGGAATTGATTATCACCTACTGCAATATTTCCGCCAATTAGGGATTTAAGATATACAACCGCTGAAAGTGGCTTGTATTTTATTTCAACCGTTTGCGTGCTTGCCCCCAAGCTCACACCTGCTACCGTAACCGTACCCGCTGAATAGTTGGTTACGATGCCATATTTTACAAAACCGCCTGAACCAGCTAGTTGGTACGCTAAAGGTCTTCCTTTAACGAAAATAGCTTGAGCTGTTGCATCGTTGGTAACTGTGAAGGTTGAAGAGGAAGCCCATGTTGTTACATATCCATCATCAGTCCATTCTGTTTCACTTGCACCACCTCCACCACTTGCAGTAATAACAACATCGTTCGCCTCTTCTGTCAGGGTGATATTTGTGCCCGCCTTTATGCGTTTGAAAGGTAAGTCAACGCCAACTTTAGTACCCACCAAGCTTGCACCATCACCCGCCGTACCGAGGGCACTTGCTGTATTTGCTTCACCAGCTGCGGAAGTTGGCAGTGAGCCTACTGTTATGTAGTATTTTGCACCAGTACCAGAATCTTCAATTAGTATTTTGTCACCAGATACCGGCGTTCCTTTTACCGTAAATGTAGAAAAGTCACTTGCTGCCCTTTTGAGTTGTGCATCATCCGTTACGTTAGTTAATCCAACCTGTGCCTTTGTTACGCTGTGGGGGTTTGAGGTATTCGCTAGATGGTCGGTTATTTGTTTTTGGAGTTTACCGGCTGCCGTAAGTACCGTATCCGCTGCCGTGATTGCTGCATTAGTTGCGGTACTCAATCCAGTTAAGACACTTGCAACCGCCCTTGAAGCTAGAAAATAAAGGTTTGTAGTGCCTTCTGTTATTGCGTCCGTTGTTCGTGTTTCTACCGTTGCAAGTCGGCTTTCGTGATCGGTTTGGTTTCCCTGTATACGTGAAATTGTTTGCTCATCCAAAACGATGTCAAAGTAAATAGCACCTGCGGACGGGTCGAAAGAGTTAGCGGTACTGTCTCCATACCCACGCCCGCCAGTGACTGTTAATGTTGTACCTGATCTGCTCGCAACTAATACCTTTTCTTTCTTTCCGGTTGCCTCTTGTGAAATAACCCCGACAAAGTTAGCTGTAGGGCATGTTGTTATCCAGTCCGTAGCCCCGACGTTACTTGTTGCTGAAACTATCGTAATAGTACTATCTGAAGCTCCAACAGTGGCGGTTATGGTTGCCCTGAATTGGTCTTTTGGTGTGAGATGTGTATTAACTAGTGCCACTTCCAGCCTCCTATAGGTATGCGTTTTTGTACGTGATTGTGATGTTTGTCTCTATACTTGTTGTCGTAAAATCGAATTGAAGCGTGTTTGTGCCAGTAATGAGCGGAAACCAATTACCTAGCGGGTCGATATATGAGCTATTTTGTCGAGCTATGCAGTTAGCAAAATCGAACGTGATAAGGTCGCCCGCCGTGAGTGCTAGATAGGTGTGCAACACGTTTCTTTCACTCATTGACGTGTTGGTAATCGTCATAGCCGTGCCACCCGTAACCGATACAACCTGAATTGATATGCTAGGCAAAGTCACGTCGTCGCCTGTGTTTGCTAGTGATACCGTAACGCTATTGGTTGTGTTTCCATCCTGCGTTACTTTTGTAGCGTCAATGTCACGCCCGAAAGGGTCGGTACATACAAAGTCGAGAGAGAAGGGTACGTGTGTGATATGATAGTGATCCTCACTAAAGATCTTATCGATTCCAGCAAACTGACCTTTATAACGCCTGTAAGATGTTTCGCCGTTTGGTGTTATATCTAAGTAGACTTCCGAAACATTCCCATCACTCCCACGTTTTCCAATGATCTTTTTGAGTGTTCGCACGGTTTCA
This sequence comes from bacterium, assembly GCA_037128935.1. Classification (GTDB taxonomy): domain Bacteria; phylum Patescibacteriota; class CG2-30-54-11; order JBAXVQ01; family JBAXVQ01; genus JBAXVQ01. Next base: position 37,844 of record JBAXVQ010000001.1, read on the forward strand.
GAAAGGGTGGAGGCTGTTGATGAAAATAACTCACCATCAATTGCTATAGTCTTTGAATTGTAGTCACGCCCACCATAATCGTTGCCGTCACGATATACCCGCCCATGCCTGCGGTCTGTGGTCGTCGGCATGTTGAGGGCACTTGTTGCCCTTGTCGTTGCATAGTCACCCTGTAGCCCAAAGCTAGAGGAAAGCCCCAAGTCTACAATTCTGATTGCATCCGCAACAATCGCGCTACCACCACCTGAAGTTACGCCAATCTGTGCGTACCTGTTTGAGCCGTAAAGGGTTTCACCGTATCTCATACCGCTACCCCTCTCTTAGTCATCACAAGCTCACGCTTTAACGCTTCAACGGCTTGTTTTACTAGTTGATCTACCCGACCTTGTGAATCTATTGTGTTCCCAGTGATGTTTACGTTGATCGTTGTGCTGTTGCCACCTTGCTGCATATTGTCATGGTGTCGGGGGTCTTGTCGTGTAAGCACCTCTTCGCCTGCTTGCAACATAGCGGGTACATCCTGTTTGTAGCCACCTTGGACAATACCACCGCTGTGATACCAACTAATTCCCACGCTTGGAACGCTTGGAGGGTTGAGAGAGAATCCACCGGAAATACTGATGTGTGGTAGTTTGATGTGAGGGATTGTAAAAGTAAAAGCCGCGGCCAATTTATCTGGGATAGAGGAAATAACACCCCATACTTTCCCGGGCAATGAAGTCATAAACCCCATTATGCCAGTAACCATTGAACTGACTGCGTTTACGGCGGTGTCTTTTATGCTGTTAAAGGTGGTTGATACTTTATCCCACAATTCCCCCATGTTCGTTCCAAATAATGCAAGCACTAAGCGAAGGTTGAGTGTCACACTATTCACAATGAACGATAACGCCCCGCCAAAGATATTTTTAATACCTTCCCACACTTTCGATATATCGCCGTGTATTACTCCATCAATTACTTGTATTACACCTTGTATTACAGTAAATACAGACTTAACCGCCGTCCCTATGAAATCTAGTGCAACCTTGAAAACTGCGGAAATAGTATCCCAGTTGTCTTTTATAAAGTTGTATATAAATGTACCAACTGTCATTACCACGCTCATCACGCCTTCAAAAATGCTCTGTATTGTAGGTAACATATCCATAACAACAGGTACAACCTGCGTAGTTATGACGTTTACGAGTTGGTTAAAAAATGATTGCAAGGCTGGCCACGCTACAGTTGTAAACCAAGTTGCAACTGCTGCCATTTTTTCATGAATTCCGCCCCAGTTTTGAGTCCATGCAAGTGCCAGTATTCCAATTGCTGCGACAATTAAGAGTATTGGAGTGAGAAAAACACCGGAAAGAATACCACCAAGTCCAGCAAGTACCGTACCTATTCCTAAAAACATGCCAACAAGCCCAGATATTCCTATGGCAAGCGGTGCCAGTACCGCACCAATACCGACAAACATAATTATGGCGTTTTGTATGGGGGCGGGTATGTTTGAAAAGAAGTTGGAGAGTTCCGTTAGTCTATCAAGTAGAAAGTTAACAGGGCCGGTTAACGCTGCACCAATTGTTAGTTTGAAGTTTTCCATTTTCACACCAAGTTGAGCTATTTTGTCGCCCGCTCCATCGTTTGCCGTTTTCATCTTTTCAATATCTTTAGAGCCAGCTTTTAAAATTGCATTAAATTCAGCTTGTGTTTTTTCCGCTTCTGTTAGTTGTGTCGCGGTTTTTCCGATTGATTTAGCGTAGTCATCCATTGCTGACTTGGTGTCTATTTGCATACCTATCTGTGATAGCATCGCATCACGCCCTTTTCCGGCTGCCATGGTAAACATGTTCATCGTTTCTTCAACCGTCATACCGAAAGTCTTAGCTTTTGATCTTGCTAGCATGAACAAATCACCCATTTTGTCGGTATCTTTAGTTAATCCCAACGCCATAGCTTTATTAGTCATCTTTAACAGGTCAATGTCTGGTATTGTGTTTCTGGTTGCTGATCGCAGCTTTACCAGCGCAGCCTCTCCATCCACTCCCATCTCACCAAGTTCTTTTTTTAGTCTGCTAGCTGTACCAGCCAACTTCACCATCTGCAATTCAGCACCCCCAATCATCCCGCCGGCCATTAAACCCATTAATTTCATCGCTGAACCTTGCATTTGACCAAACCCCTCATTAACTTTTCCCATTCCTGACTGGATACGAGAAAAACCAGATTGAAAAGCGCCACCTATTCCAGTCATAACGCCACTTGCCATACTGCCAATTTTACTGAAACCACCACCAACCGCACTCTGTATACCACCACCTAACTTTTCCGCTGATTGCTGTACGCCTTGCAGTTTGTCACCAATAGCACTAATACCGCCTGCCATCTCTTCTTTTAGCATGACTATTAGTTGTAGTGTTTTGGTAGCGTCTGCCATTTCAATCCTTTTTTTCGTTCGTTATCTCGTATACCTTTAGGTCATACAGTACGCCGATGTAGTCTTTTTCTAGCTCTTCTTTTGCCTGTGACCTTGTGCATCCGTAAAGCTGTGATATGTTGAAAATAAGTAAATCACTATCATAGTTTTCAGGGCTTTTACACCTTACCCAAGACCGAAACCTTGCAACTTTTTTTCAATCGAAGCGTCAACCTCTGACTTTCTATCTGTTACCGCTTTAAATAGCTTTTCAGTAATAACGTCAAATTGAAGGTAGTCGTCAAGGAATCCAGCACCCTTAATTTTTTCGTACCATGTTTGCTTGTCGACGTGTTCGCCCTTTTCGTTTTCTATCTTTGTGATGAACCGCAAAACGGCTGCATCGCTTTTGCCTTCTTTTGATAGGTTTATTACTTTAGCGACAAAACCGCCTGTAATATCAGTTTTATCAATGAAGGTTACTTTTACGCCTGATTGAGGAAAATCAAAATCCATATTTATAACCCCTTACGCATAAGATGCTGTTGTGTTTTTGAGCACAAACCCGATTGTCTTTGATGTTGTCGGGTCGTAGGTTGCGATTGCCTCGAATGAATCCATGGCGGTGTCGTCCGCACCCTTTGCCCCTTTACCTTCCATATCGCTTTTACCGGAAAGCATAATTGCAGGCATGGAAACGGTGAGTTGATCTGTACCCGTACCGCTACCCGCATCAAGTCCAATCATGTCAATCACTATGGGGACGGTTTTTCCATCGTTGAGCTTGTCAAGCAATGAGCCACCACCGTTGTACACTCTATCAAGCCCTTTCAATCCTACCTCTGCGGCTCCCATGCCTACGTTGTAAGCGTCCGAACGGTTGCCAGCTGCTGCAAACTTTTTTAAGTTCTTTTTGAATCCAAACTCGAAACCGTCTGTACAGTCGTATGCAGTACCATTCACAAGTACAGAAGTGCGTCCAAAGTTGAACGGTTGACCTGTCACCACGTCCGATGCTGTGAAGGGTTTGAGTACCATTTTTACACCTGCTGCGTGGCTTGCTGTTGTTGCTGATACAGTAAGTGTTTTTGCATCTACTACGGTGGATATGGTCACGTCTTCATCGCTTGCATCGTTTTCAAATTCTGCAATCAAAACGTCTGTTGCAACTAATCCCTCAGTCGGTTTAAACGCCCCGCCTTGGTCATCAAGTACAAGGGTGGTTGCTCCGCTTGCTGCCAGTGCTTTGAGTAAGGTAATTGCATACCTTCCAGCTGCGAATGTCTTCACCTCTACCTGCCACGTGCTGTCCTTGATTTTGAATGTGACTTCATCGATTACGGAGCCAAATGATCTATAGCCAAAGTCGGGGTAGTCAAACTGGAATGTAGCAGAAAGGATCTTGGTGAGGTCGATCAAGAATGTGTGGGTGTATACGCCCGCTGTTGGTGATCCGGTTGTAGGTGCTCCACAAAGTAGCTTCAACACCTCGCCTGTAAGGGAAGGGAAGAGCTCCATCTCAAACTTTCCATCGCCTTTAGTCTGTGTGAAGCGTGGGTTTTTCTGATTTTTCCAAGCGTTCCCTGAAATGGTTTCACTTGTTTTAATGCCCGGGTCGAAACCAAATTCCGCACTGAGTACGGGTATCTGAATAGTAGGCTTTACAGGTGTTCTGAATGTTGCTTCATGCCCCATCCATACTGTTGCCTTAGCTGATGAAAATGTTTTGTACGTCATTACTCTATAACCTCCGTTACTGGTTGTTTTTCTGAAATTTCTACAAAATTAGGGTTGAAAATTGGATGTTCTACGGTTACGGTGTCGCCGTTCTCCACTCTTTGATACCCTGTAACAGTGACTGGATAATTACCTACATATCTGTAGGTATATCCTGCTTGTTCTTGTTTCTTTTTTGCCATAATTAGTACCTCACGTTGTCCATAACTTTTGTTGTGAATTTTATAGGGTAGGCAATGTAAAACCGCCCACCAATTTCGATTATTTCCTCGCCTGTACTTGAGAGTGAGGACGGTAATATCTGAAGTACACTTTTGGATAAATCTAAGCTACGCCCTGCCAATTTTGCCCATATCGCTTGTAGTAGAGTATCAACAACGCTCATTGCTGCTTCCGTTGTCGGCTCATCATACAAAACAACTATTTCCCATACTAGGTGGCGTGTTGCTGTGTGTGTGCTGCTTTGCGTAGTCTCGAAGCCAACTGTTCTAATGTAATAAGTTGGAACGTTTCCAATCACTGAAACGGGGTGCTTACTTCCAGCGTTCAAGTCGGGAACGGTATCAATGAGGGTTTTGATATTTGTCCTGATTGTTCCAAAATCTGTACCGTTCATTGCTTTGCCCTCGCTGCGATTATTTCCCATGAACCTACAAGTAAGCGGGGAATGATTGAGTACACGGTGTAGTTGTCTGAACCCTCTACAAGCCTGTATTTGTCGGCTTTTTGATCGTCAATGAGTGGTGTTGTTTCTTTGTCTATAAAGAATGTAAAAATCTGGTTCTGTTGTTGGTCAAATTCACCTACTCTTGTTTCCTTGTGGGCGTTTATTGCTGAATACTTAAGTGAATCTGTATTACTGTCTGATTTCTTTACGGTTGAACCAGTGACGGCTGTTTGCATGTAAATAGAAACGGTCGTATTGGGTAGGAGTGCTGGCATGTTTATGCCCTCCTTGCTGGAGTTATCACGTAACTCTTTGAACGGTCAACGAATCCGGGCAATTTCTTAATAAGGTCAACGGCTTGTTGATAGTGTCCAGCTCCATCCTCTTGCCCACCTTTGTAGGTGATACTGATACCACCCTCACTAACTGATTTCACATCGCTAGAAAAGCCCTTGCTTTCTAGTTTTGCGAAGTGCAGGGAAAGAAGCACAACGGCTTTATGTGCTACAGGGTTAATTGTTGTAGCGTCCCAAAGTCCGTTATAGTACACGGTAAAACTGCCAGCACTAGGGGCGGTGTAAAACTCTATTGTTTGTATTGCCTCATACACAATCCAAAAACTAGCAGGGATAACTCCGTAAAGGTTATAGGGATACTGCCACACGGTCGGATCAATAAAAGGGCAGTCCATCAACGTTGTTGAGTATCTCTCTATTGATCGTTCGTGTTCGTATACATCTACACCGTTCAAAACCACACCCGATGGATGTAGTGGGCTCGAAAAATAGGTGTCTGCATCAAGTGAAAGAAAACCAGTAGGTAGGGTATACGATGTTTTTACGCCGTCCGTTGTAGTTGTGCTAGAAAGCAACCTAGGGTATAACAAGCTAAACTCTCGTAAAGCATCATTAACTAGTGAGGTTGCTTCATCCGTTGTATAGGTGAAGTTTGCCCTCGCTAGTGCTGATGCTATCTTTTGAGTTAATGTTTGTTCTGCCATAGTAAGGGGAGGGCGGGGATTAACCCGCCCAGTTTCCTATTTTTCTGACTTTTCAGGTGTTGGCTTTTCTTTTTTTTCGGCAACTTCAACGACAACGGAATCTATTAATCGTTTAGGCATTACACCTTCTTCTGCTTCATAAAACCCTGATTTACCTTCAACAGGAATAACTCCATCTTCATTTAAAACTGTATTTGCATAAATCGTTTTATATGTTTTTTTTGCCATATCTATCCTTTCTTTTATAGAGAAAGGGGAGTTAGTAACTCCCCTTTATTTTTACAGCACTACCCTTTAGGGCAGCCGTCACGAATAACAAGCTGTTCTGGGTTCATGAATTCATAAGTGAGGGCACCACGTAGGCTTATTGCGTCGTTGTCACCTGTCGAAGGTTGTGGGATTGTCTGTAGTTGCTGACCTTGTAACCACACTTTTTGAATGTTCTGTGTGTTTGCCAAAACAATTTCAGTTTTTGGGAATCCCCAAAGTGCCAAAACCCTAGCTTTTAGGATATTTCCACCAATCGAAAAACTCGCTTGATAGATTTCAGCAGGTGCATTTCCAGCTGTTTTTGCCCAATCGATGTATTCCGCAGGTAGCACTATTTTTGAACTATTAGAGATGAGCGGTGCTATGTTCTTTGACTGTGCAACGTCACATACAAGAGTTACATTGTTAAGGTCTCCACCTGCGCTTGCGTATGCCTCAAACATTGAATCAATGTCGGCAGCTGCTAGGGTTGTGTTGGTGTTTCCTGTAACGCCTGTTTTAGTTGTTCCATATGTTCTTGCAAAGTGACGAAGTCCACCAACTGTGCCACTTGTATCTTTTGTGGTTGCAGCTGTTGGGGCAGCGGTTGGGAGCCCAAAGATAAGACTGTTATCAACCTTTGTCGTCATTTCAAACATTTTAGCTCTAAGCTGAAGAGGTATGCTATTACTCTTGTCGTAGGAGTTAATAGCCTGTGCAAGTTTTCCGATTGTAACGTACTCTTTGAACAATTGAACATAATTATAAAGTGCTGTTCCTTGGTTGTAACTAGATTCTGTTTGCAATTGGTCTCGTCCTGCTCGTCCTAATGACCTAACAATTGCGTTTGCTGGTATTGCAACGTCAGTTGTAGAGTTCCATGGTCGTGTAACAGTTAAGGTTGTGTTTGTGGATACAGCGATAGCTGTTATCTTAGCGTACACCGACAAAATAGCACCAGTAGTGGAATTCTCAAATACGAGAATGTCGTCAACGGCTAGGCCTCCAGTTGCCCCAGTTAATACAATAGTGTCGCTAGCGATTGCACTTTGTGCGTTTACTGTCCACGTTTTTGGTGCGAGATAGTAACTAATCCACTCATGCTTTAATGCTGTTGCATATCTAAGCGATGATGGAGAAAGTGAATCAGTTGCATTTCCAACAAATGCGGAAAGAAACGGTGTACCGTGCAAAACTTCTGTGTAGAGTTCTACAACGTCACGTACTGTATTTAAAATGTCACCTTGATCCAGTTGATTTGCTGTTGCGTTAGACATTGATTATCTTCCTTGTATAACACCTATTACAGGTGAGTTATTAAACATTCCTGCAAAGTCTTTTTTTTGCTTTGCATCTTGAAAGGCGTTAACCTCAACTGATTGACGGTTAGCAACCCTTGGAATGCCTACGGTTTGCTGTTTTGTTGAGTTTTCAACCCACTGATTTTTTATGTTAGTGAGTATCTTTTTCAGTGCCTTAAAATTGTCGGTAGCCTCTTCTGTTGTACTTCCCTTAATAAAAGGTCTTAACTCTTTTATTTCGGGGAGTTCTGTTTCGGCTGCTACCAATTCGGCTACTGTGTTCTTGATTTCGAGTGATAGGTTTTCCTGTTTCACTCTTTCCGCTTCATCACGGAGAGACTTTAACTCTTTTTCGGCTTTCTGAGTTTCAGTAAGATCTTTGGTTTCTTGCTCTTCTTTCCATTTTTTGAATTCGGAAAGTTGCTTTTGCTGTTCTTTTGTGACCCTACCTTGCTCTGATAGCTTTCTTTCGAGTTCGAGTTCACGTTCTGATTTGGTATCTGTACCCTTTGCACCCTGATCTGTAGCAGCTGGCACATTTTCCGGTGACTTCTCAGCGGTATTCTGTGGAGCTTCTACTTTCTCAGCTGTGGAAGTGGTTGTTTCAGTTGACATGTATATTTCCTGTTACTAACGACAAAAAAAAGACTCTTTCACTAGGTCGTAAAACCTTGTAAAAGAGTCTTTGCTTTCGGTGTCCAAAAAGATAACTGCCAAGTAAATCTTTTCAGTAGTAACACGGTCTACAGCAACCATGCACCTACTACAAAGACACTTTTACAAGATTTCACCTTGCAACTTGGCAGTTAATGTCTAAACATTCAATTGTTAAAGGTCGCTTAAATCAGGTAAACGCTACAGTTATTTTGTGTTTTTTGCAAGTGCTTTTTTATTTCGCAAGTATGCCCAAAATCTTAATACCCGCATCCTCTAATGTCTTACTCGCTTGCCGTTCAACATCCGCTATTGCAGGTGCGAAAAAGGGACGTGCTTTTGTGCCGTTCTTTGCTATTTTTTTCTGTATTGCGTAGGCTGCATTTTCTTTCATACCGTGCTGTTTTGCCCATATCTTTAGCGGTTCAATCGGTGCCCAGTGAGGACGGCTACCGTCTTCAATAGGTGCTGCATATGCTGTTGATGGGTAGACTTTACCCGTTATATTGCTACTTGTCGTTATTGTTCGTTGTATACCCTGTTTTAATTGTCCGGTGTTGTGTGGTGCGTATTCTTTGATTCGGTTCTGTGCTTCAATCGTGATAACGGTAACAATAGTAGAAAGAGACTGCTTAATGGGTTGCTCTTTCCCTTTCAGGGTTGCTCTATATGCTGTTACTGTATCAGGCATCGCCGTCAATCCTTAAGACACTTACAACAGTACTTGCTGCAAAGTGTCCAATATACTTTAAATCTTTCCCAAAATCTCCAAACTCTTCTATTTTGTGGAGAAATCCGTAGTAGGTGTAGCCATTCTCACCACTGAATATATATACTTTTCTATCCTCTATATCTAACCGTTTGTTTTCTAGTAGGTATGCAGGTATTAGGGTAAATCTTATATTTCTTGCATCAACTTCTTTTCCATAAGCAGCTTGGAAAATACCCTCTAAGTCATCGGGGCTTTCCTTGTGATCGTTATCAATTGTTCGTGCAAGTGTTTGGGTGGGTTCGTAGTACTCACCAAAGTAAATATAGAGGTCGGTAGTTTTCTCGTATTTTCTTTCACTCTTTACCATTTTTTAACCTCGTAATTAAAGACACGTTCAATTGTCCAACACCTACAGTTTACCTCATCCCTTAACTCGTCCGCATCCCATTGGCTAATTATGTTACCACCAAGCAACGCCATAAGTCCACTGTCTAACTCCATTGTAGCATCAACTATAAATTTACCGTTAGCGGCTCTGTGCTCTGGGCGTGTTCTCCCATCGTTTGATGATTGATATATAGGGACAACTGCAAGCCCTGTAATCTTTCTAGCCTCTAGCATTTGCTCGGTATTGGCACTGTTGGCTATGTTCTTTGTTTCATTCCTAGCAAGTCTTAGGGCGTTGTTTCTTGCCTTTCCTCCATCGGGTTCTACTAGGTACTTTTTCAGGTCTTTACTTACATCGTAGGCACTCTCACCACGTACCGCACCAGTTGCGATTCTAGTATAGAGGTCTTTTTTTGTTTCCTGTTGAAGATCCCATATGCGGGTACTTAGATTTTTACCGTCTTGATAAATTACTTTTGTGAATGCTGATTTAACAATTGAAGGTGAAAGGTTATCAAGTGAACGCCCCGCCACTTCTAACATCTTTTTATCGGTAACGTGAACTTTTAGGAACTTCTCCCACTTCGTCTTGGTAATTGCACATACTTCCTCAAAATCACTCTGTAGCATCGTTTTCATGCCAGAAGCCCATTCACTTGTAATACTCTCCAACTCGGTTTGTATCGCTCGTAATTGTGCTGTTCTTAACACGCCATCACTACCTGCAACCTTAAGAATCTCTGAATCAACGTAGGATGACACATCTTTCATCATCATATCGATTTCTTTTTCTTGATCTAGGTACTTTTGCAGTGTCTGTATGCGGGCGTTTTTCTGATATTCCGTTCCCCGTGTCGGCTTAGAGGTAAGCATGTTACTCTACCTCATAACCTGCTGGTGTTTGTGGTGTTGCTTGTTGATTTGTGAGGATGTCTAGTTCGCTTTGTATTTCGGTTGTATCAGTTGCAATGGTTGCTGTAGTCCCTGTTTTTAGTGCATCGTATTCTTTTTGTTTTCCTATTTCCTCTTCCCAATCGTAGCCGTTCTCTTTTAGTAGTGTTGGGATTGAGACACCTATAGTTGACTTGGAAATTGCAGCATCTATCTTTTCCTTTTCGTCATCCTCCATTATCGGAGGGAAACCTATTTCTATTTCATAAGCTAAAGCGTTTTCTTTGAAGAGTAGAAAGGTCACTTTCCTAACAATGCTTTTTAGTGCTTTTGTAAGTGCTTTCCTGCGTTTGTTTACCTTCTTTATTAATCGTGACAGCCTGATCTTTTTAGCTTTACCAGATTCGTTTCCGCCGTCACTACCAAACAGTAGGCTTGTTGGAATACCGGATGTTGTGCACATTCTTTCGATGTTGTCGGCTAGGTTCTGTAGTGCGGTTTGTGGCACGCCGTCCGCTTGAATTTGTCGCAGCTTCATGGGTATTACCGAGCGGGGCTTTAGGGGTATTTTGTTGCTGTTCTGTTCAAGTATCGCAGCGTATGCCTCGTGGTTTTTTTCATCATTATCATCAAAACAAAACATTGCAAAGGCGTTCACGTGTTCGATTATGTCGTTACTGCTTAGTGACTTATTCACGGCATCCTGTAGTGAAATAATGTTTTCAATATCGCTAAGGTTCGAGCGTCCTGCCTCTACTTCCCAAAAGGGAATAAATCCAAACTGGTTGACGTTTCCAAAGTTTCCAGCGGTTTCCACTGGTTTGCCGTCAATGAGGATGTAGCACTCGGTTTCAGTCCATATCTCGGCATAGGTGGAGTACTTTGATTTTGTGGTTGTGTTGAGTTGTGAATCAAACTTTGACTTTAGTTTTTTGCTATCAAAGTTGAACGCAATCATAACACCAGTTAGTTTATTCCCTAAGTCGTAAAAAGGGTGTACCGCTGCAAAGTCTTCAACCTCTAGCCTGTAGTCACTAGAAAACGTTGTAATCTCGTCCGCTGTTCGTTGTCGCAGTCTGATGTATGACTTTGTGTGCTTGCATAAATCCTCAAAAACATCTTGTGCTAGGTTGTCTATATCGGTTTCTTCAAAAAAGTCATCAAGTACATCACTTTTTGCCTCATCCAGTCCCTCGCAACTCACTGTAATCTCTTCATTGATGTGGCTCATACCCATGCAATGCTCGGATGTGATGTCTACGACTTCTTTAATGAAGTTCGCAACTATATCTAGTCTAACCTCGCCCCGTTCTGGTTTGTACAAAAACGTACCTGATCTAGTCTTTACGCCTTCACCTAGTATATTTTTACGGTCATAATGCACACCGTCATAATAGTCTTCTCTCATGTTTGCTAGTTGCACGTGACGGCTAGTGATGTACTGGGAAATAATAGCGTTTGCTTTTGAGTAATCAGCTTTTTGTAAAAATTCGATGATGTTATCCACTACAGCGTACACCTCCAACTAGGGGTTTATTTTTTTGGCTGTAGTAAATTTTTACTATTTGCCGTTATTCTATCATGAAGTGGATGCGATTTGGTAGTCAAACCTTCTCCCGTATATCTTGCTAACCGCATACCGCACCCCATCCATGTGGTGATTGAAGGCGTCAACCGGCTCGTTTGTCGGGTTCTTGTCCCTATCCAAAGCCCACGTATACCCCTGTATTTCGGTCTCAATGTTTGAGCTGTTCGAGGTGTAGTGTACTTGCTTACTCTTCACTAGCTGAATACCAGAACGCACGCTGTCCGCACCCTTCACACTAGGGATGATGTTGTAACCCGCCCGCCGTATCTCTTCAATGCTCTTTGGTTCGGCACAATCAGCAACAATAGTGGAGTGGTTAGGTACTTCAAGCCGTCTTAACTCATCTACAATCATGGAGTTTGTAAGTCCAGTACGGTAAATCAGTTCATGCAAGTACACGGTGTCATTGTGGGTTTTCACCTCACCGAATGCGGTCGGGTCGTTGGAGAATCCAAAGTCAAGCCAATAGGTTGGATGGTAGGGCAGGGCTTTGTATTCCTCGTATGGAATCGGCTTCCAGTCCTTGTAAATCCTGCCCTTCAAACCTTCGCTAACGTAGCCCTTGATCATCGTGTAATAGTGGTCGGGTAGCGTCTCCCTGTAGCGTTCGTAGTTACTGGCCGTTATCGGGGCAATGTTTATAGCGTTGCTGTGGTAATCGTTGTAGATGAATGTGACGTCTTGGCTTTTGAGCTTTGGGATATAGTAACCCTCCACACCTGAATCAATCAGGTTAAACCATCGTTTGATGATCCAGTGGTTTTTGCTGGGTGGGTTGAGCAGTAGGATGATTTTGATGTCGCCACGTACTGACCTGATGGAGTCATCTAACTGGTTGAAATCGTCCTCCCCTATCTCGTCCGCTTCTTCAATGATGATGGTGTTGTAGTTGGCCAGTGACTTGAGCTTTGCTGTTCTGTCACTACTACTTTTGCGAAACGCCTTCGCCGTTATCTCGTTTTTGCCGTATCGAAAGCTCATCATGCCGTCATTGCAGTAAATAGCCTCGGTTAATGATTGTTCATCTATCCGGTCTTTGATCTCTTTGTAAATTGAATCACGTATGTCGTTGAGCACGTTTCGCATAATTGCACATCTGAAATAGTGATGTGAGGCTATGCTACCAACTGCCAACTGGGAGGCAAAGGTGGAACGCCCAGCACCACGCCCGCCCATTAGCACGTAGTAGCGGGTACTTTGCTCAACTACTGGCATATACACATCATTTACATAAAAATCAATCGCCTTTGATGGTAAACCTCTTAACATTGAAATTTACCTCTTTCACTAGTAGCGGGTTGTCTTCTTGTCCACCTAGGTTGATGTTTGAGCTTTCGATGTATCCACGGTCTTTACACTTTGTTTTTAGGTAGAAAATGATTAGTGATGGGTTTCCTTCTTGTATTCCCCTGAATAGCTGACTTTCAACAAAGTCTTTTGCGATGTCCTGAATCTTCGCAACACCCGCTTTGTACTCCTCATCCTCATTCATCCAGCGATAGTGGGTGTTTGGAATTATCCCTGCTTTTTGAGCTGCACTAGTAGCAACGCCTAGCGTCTTTTCTAGTGCTTGCAGCATTTCTTGTTTTGCCTTCTTTTTCCGTTCCTCTACTTTTTTAGTGTCTCTTTTATCTTTTTTGATCATATTACCCCTGCCTTTCAAAACTTACTATCTTATCGAAATATTCCTTGTAAAAATTAAATATCTCTTTATTGATTGTGATGCAACCATTTTCTGTTCTTGGGTTCGTGTTAATGTTTGCACTTGTTTCTATCCCGAAATGGAATTTTTCGCCGTACCTTGCAAAGATTTTGCTGTGATTCTTGAAAACACAAATACGACCACAATCAAACTTTTCAAAAACTTCCTTTAACTTTCTGTATTCTTGTGTGTAACTTCCCGGGAAGATTTCCCCAACGTAAGCATCTAGTTTCTTGATTCTCCCTTCTTCTAACCATTCCTCAAATTGTAGAATATCATCACCGCTCATACACCAAGTTGAGAACAGGCAATAGTCTAGGTTTTGTTGTCTCAACACAACTTTTAAGTACGATAAAGCATCAACGTCACCGCCCGTTATGCAGTGATACGACTCTCCGTCTTTGAAGTCAAAACCAACTGCATCTAGTAATTGCGTTTCTGAATATGCTCTTCGATATAAGTGTCTATCACTCCTAACTATGCACTCTGTTTTTCTTCTTCTTGTGCCCTTTTTTTCAGGCTCGATAGTTTCGCTTTCCTGTTCTTGTTTTTTATCAAAATCAAAAAAAGAAAACTCTAAATCATTATTGGTTAATTGTTCTTGTGTGAACACAATCCACACCCCCTAAAATTACTCAAACGCTAGTTTTTTTTTGGCTGTTTGTCAAGAGATACATACACCATTTGTTAACTGCTAAATGTATTTCGTCAGTATTGGAAGTGAAAAGACAAACAACTTCATACTTTCCTATTTCGCATCCAATAAACCTTCTTCTCAACCTTTCACGATGATCAAACGGCTTTCCCTTCAAGTTATCACCTATGGGGTTGAATTGAGTATCAGCAGGGCAAGCTATCTGACTTGCCCTAGCTGATGCTGACATTAACTGCCGTCTTCTCTGTTGCTGTTTCCACGAGTCGCCGCCAAACTTCTTTTTCAGTTGCTTAGAAAGCTCCCACATACCCTTTATTTGTTTTGGGTTTTTGATGGGCTTCATTTGAAGTCCCCAATGATTATTTTTTCTAGTTGTTCGATTCTTTTTGTTTGTAGATGTTGATGGATTGTTAAGACAATAATGTGTGCATACCCTAGCAATATAAACAGAAAGAGAGTTTGGTAGTCGGTCATCTCAAAGACCTCCCCATTTAAGTTTTTTTAATTCTCGCCTTGTTTTAGCTATTACCAGAACACAAAGGCAGGAGGTAGTAACAAAGACAACCAAGCAAAAACAGATCCCAAGAACAATTTCAAGGTAATCCCTCATCTCACCCCCTCCCCAAAGTAAGCCGCCATTGTCTCTTTGTCGTTGAATAGTTCCAATGCTTCTTCTTCAGTGTTGCGGGTAAGTCCTGCGTGGTAGCGAGTAATATCAACACCAGACAAAAAGAAAGAGTCTAATACGTGTCCGTCTGATACATGCCAGTATCGATCATTCCAGTTCGGCATCTTCCCCACATTCTTCCTAGATTCCGCCCTCAGCCGTTCGTTCTTCTCTTCTTTGGTTTCAACTGTAAACTTCTTTTCAGCACATTCTCTGCACAAGATATTGATAGTGTCTTTTGTGTCTCCAACGGTTGTGTATTTTTGCACGTCGGGAGAATTGCACATTTCGCATCGTGGTGAGTCCGACTCCTCCTGCTGCGGTTCTTCTCCCCAGCCTTCTTCAAGCTCAAAATATTCTGCAAACTCATCAAAAGAACAATACTGTACGTACAAAAATACGTTTGTGATATACATCACTATTTTTTTTTTGTTATTGAGTCCACAAATGTTCGCTCTTGTATCGCTGCCTTTTCTCTTCCACACCTGTCCTGTTTTGATCTGTTGATTACTCGTTGTCATAATAGAGCTCCAAAACCTTGTATAGGTCTTCTGTTGTTGTGAAATTGACTTTTTTTCCGTAGATGAAAACCCCTTTATCTTTCTCTCCCCAACAGCTTTCATAAACAAAATGATCTATCCATTCCGCCTTGTCGTTTGTGATTTTGACAAGTAAATCACGTACTAGCTTGATGAATTTTTCAGGTGAGTATCCATCAAAGTATGGGGATATTTTTCGCAACGCTTTTGATAATTCCTCTGATTCATCTAGTGCTTTTTTGTAGAGTTCCATGGTAGAAACAAATTCTTCTAGCGTGATGGGTATATTACTCATATTTAATTGCCTCCTGAGCCGACAACACGACAGGTTGACGGTCGTTGTACAGAATTGTTGTTGATCTCAAAATTCCACCAAATTCCCTAATTCTATCTTGGAATGAAGCCATTGTTTCGGCTGACTTGTTTCCCTTTTCAACTTCTACCCATCGTTCTTTGAAGCTTGGGGTTTTATCTAACCTCTGCAAGATTGCTATGTTGTCTTTTGTCTCAACGAATATGCGAAACTCTGGTTTCACGTTTACCCCTTCACAATCGGCGTTTTATTGCCGTTTACTAAGATTTTTTTCACATTGTGAACGGTTCTCTTCACCTGCTCCGTTTTGCCCTTCAGCACTTGAATCTCATCAGGGTTGTAGGTCACCCCATCTTGGAATAGTGCCAAACCTTTGAACAGGTTGAACCGCACGCCTAGGATGACGCTGTTGTGTTCATAGAGTTCGCTGAACATAATTTTTTCTCGTTTTTCACCTCTTCAAGATGCGCTAAAATGTCACGTCCTAGGTTGTATCTTAAAAGCTTAAAAGGGCGGGTAATTAAGCCTTGAATGTGGTGTTGGCTATCTTCGTCCACCTCCGACAACAAAACGGCGTTGTGGGCTATTTTTTCGCTTTCATCGACTATTCTGATTATCTCTGAGTGTAATCTTTGCAGGTTTTTCATTATTTCACCTCTCGGAAGTCTAGGTTTGGGTATTTATGGAGCAGCATTTTCTTTTTTATTCGGTAAACAGGCGTCACCATTCCCTTCACGTCTTCAACAACAAAAACGCTGTTCTCGTAGTAGCTGAAATCAGCAACGTACTTTATGCCTGCATAAAGCTCGAATTTTGGCTGTAACTTGAGGTCTTGAATATCTTTCACCTTCTCCATGAGCTTTAGTTGGCAGTAACGTCTCATCTCGGCTTTTGAAGCGAACGTTACACCGTCTAGTGTTCGCTCTTCTTTCGGTGCTACGCCGTACTTGTGCTTTTTTTTCAACATTTGCTGAAACTCTTTTGCAGTTACTCTTGTACTCATTTCATCCCCAATTCTTTAGCGTAGAAGCTACAAACAACATCCCCTAGCTCTTTTTTCCAGTAGCCCGATATTGTTCTCAGGCTTTTCTTCGGGTACATCTTTTTGAGCATATGGGGGAAGCAGTAGTGCTTACCTGAAAATTCGTGTTCTACTAACTCACCGTCATGCGGCATCCATGGAGTCCCAAGGTACTTGTTAGCTATTTGCTTAGAGGTGTAAAGCGGTTCTTCGCACGTTTCGCAGTAAGATTTCGGAAAGCCTGCGCTTTTTTTAGTTCCCCACTTTGTTGAGTGCCCAACTGGTCTTCCTTTTGTCATTGGTTTTTGCTCCTGTTGGTTAGATGCCTAGCCATTGCGCAAGTGATCGCATTGCTCTTTCGTAGAGTTCTGAATCACCTTCACATTCACGGCTGATTTGTTGTTTTAGTTCGTTGTATTTTTCGTCACCACCGCGGCCTCTTGTAGTGCCGTAAATGATCCCAAAAACACGTTCTTCTTTTGAAAGCCCATCGGTTCGTGGATCTTCTTCTGCCAAGTGCATCATCACCTGACTTATTCGATTTCGGAGTTGCATGAGATAGCTCCTGTGTCGATATTCTGGAAGTAGGTGAATTTCCCCAGCTTCCCAAACCTTGATTTTTTGATGTCTGCGGTGAAGTCCTGTCCTTCACGGCTGATTATTACCGCAAGGTCAACAACTGCCCCAAGCTCACCAGCACCCTTGAATCCAATCATCTTACTGTTAGCATTCTTTGCACTCTCATTACTCAGTTGCGAGACCATAATCACGGTACAATCCAGTTTTTTCGCAAGGTGTTGGAGCTTCACGGCTGCCTGTTTTTGAGACTCAAAAATATCCTTGTCTGGGTAGAGGTTTTGCACAAAGTCGACAATCAGCACATCTAACCCCGTCGATCTTTTGTCTGCCCTTGCAAGCGTTTCGATTGCTTCAACTGATCGAGTGAATCCATCATGTATTTTTAGGTTGAGCTGTTTGAGTTTTTCAAGTGCTAACGGTCTTTTCTCTCTCCCCATTTCTAGTATCTTTGTGGCTATTCCGCATTGCATTGAGTACAGTCTCAGCACGATGTCGATTGGGTTCATTTCGAGTGAAAAATAGGAAACACGAGCCCCAGTGTTCAGTACGTTGAGCATTGTTTGCAGCACAAAACTAGTCTTTCCGCTGCCTGTATACCCGCCAATGCCCCATATATGCCCACGGCAAAGACCCTTAGTGAATGAGTCAATCCATGGAAAGCCTGATTTGATACCAAAAGTTCCCCTTGATGCGTTCTCGGTTACGATGCCATCTATTTGGTCGACAAAGTGAGCAATGCCCCGCTTTTGTGTGCCTATTTCCATCTCTTCGATCATGTTTGCAGCGTCAACGATAAGCTCGACGTAATCAGCTTTTCCCCGATAATCATCAGTTGGAGAACTAGCAACCTTGTGGAGTTCATCTGCTGCCTTGAGTATTTGCCTGTCGATGAAGCGTGCAATGATTTCCTTTGCAGCTGATACGGTTTGTGACTTGCCGGTAATCCAGCTTATGCCCTCGGCTAGCAGGTGTTTAACCAATTCCTCTGATTTGCTGTTGAATTTGCAAGCCCTTAAAAGCTCGATCACGTCAAGGTCTTTGCTGTCGGCGTATAGCTTTTTCATCGCCCCGTACAGGATGCGAAACTCATCAAACTCAAAATGATTCTCATCAAGCTGTGATGCTACAAAGTCCATGTTCTTCTCGAAAAAGTCAGGGCTGCAAAGAACGGACGCCAAAAAACGTTGTTCTACTTCTCTCGTGTTCATGCTGCCACCTCTTCAACTTTGGTTTTCTGTAGCCTAAACTTGACGCTGCTAGGGTAGAATTTACGCCATGGGAAGTCGGCTTTCTTCGCACCAGTGCCGTTGCCCCACTGCTCGCTGCTACTCGTTGACTCCACGCCCCAGTGATAATCCCGTTCACTCGCCACTTTTGCCACGTCCTCCTGAAATTTGAAAATCGAGTAGTCCATGCCATCGGTCTTCTCGTTCAGGTTCTCCAGCAATTCGGCAATAACGGCGTAGGGAAGCAACGAACACAGTGCCTCGATGATGTCCCTAGCCTTCGCAATCCCAGCAACCCCGAACTTGGAAACCGACACGGGGTACAGCGTCCGGTACTTGTCCATCAAGCCGTCCACCTGCTTTGGTGTTGCATCCCCCGCATTTCCTCCAACCGGTTTCAAAACTTTTTTCTCTCCCTCGCCTTCACTGTTTTTTTCCACTCCACTACCCTCCACAGAGAGAGAGTATTTACTTGAAGATGAAGATGAAGATGAAGATGAAGATGAAGATGAAGATGAAGGGGGGGGTAAATTTTTTTTCCGTGGGTTAACCTCTTGGTTATCCTTTTGGTTATCCAAATTCGGATTTCCTCCCCTCTTTCCAACTTCTGCTCTCTTGGCTTTCAGTCTTGCATCTTTTACCATTCTTGGAGAATAAAAACCCTTCTCATCAGAGGCTATTACATCGTGCTTTAAAAGTTCGTTAAAAAGTCGATTAAACGTCTTTGAATTCTCTTTCAAAAGCCGATGTAAGTCCGATGTAGTAGCGTATGAATTGCCGATCATTAGGTAACCGGAGTCCGATGATTGGTGCATAAAACACAAAAGATCAATCAATAATCCCTTCGATTCACGGGAAATCATTGCTAATTTACTGGATGATAACCAGTCGTTTGAATAGAATTGAAACGCCGGTGCCTTATTGTTTTTTTCCATTTTCCGCCTCACTTATAAGTGATACTTATCGGGTTATTTTTTTCTACGCTACTCGTTGATCTTCGATGTACTTATGTATGAATCTTTTGGATGCTGTAAAAAGCTCTTGATCTTCTTCTGGCAACGCTCTAACCGCTGCAATTCGTGGGTACTCTTTGCCGTCTTTTCCCTGCATTGTAATGTCAAGAAAAACGTTTCTACCAAGCAAATCGTCTGTATCAAAATCCGCTTCAACATCCTCACTCACTAGGTTTCTCCCTAAGAGGGCTTCAACATGAAGCCTCATTTTTGCTTTACCTGAAATACTAGCCGTCAATTCTTCTGTTACCGTTGTGCAAAACGGCTCTAGGAAGTCACCTATTTGTATCTCGTAGCAGAAGACCGCTTTCCGCTGAGTTACTTCCTTACCTTCAAACGTGCTTGTCTTCTCTCCAATGTCAACAACATCGAATAATACCGCCTTGTACGTTCCATTTTTGAGGGTTTCACTAAACTTGCCTGCTGGTATGATCATGTGTTTTTTATCCTTATTCTTTTAGGTGTTTTTTGGCTGCTTCTTCGTCAATCAACATGGCGTATGGTTCTCCCAACGCCTTCTTGACTTGTATGCGTTTTATCGCATCTTTTAGCTCTATTGGTTGGTTCTCATCCTCTAACAGTGCGTTGATTGCTTTGGTGTCTGCTTTCACAAAAACCGCTAACTTGTCGGTCAATATCTCTTGCAGCTTGGTCACTGGATAGTCATAGCGGGTTGCTTGTCGAATAACGAACCTGTAACGGTTGTTCACGATCAATTGATCATCATCACCTACCCGCTGCATCATGAAGTTTTGCAACTTCTTTTTGTGAAGTTCCAAAAGCTTTAATAATTCGTTGGTTGCCTGTGCTTCTGATGCAAGCTCCGAATCAGTCATACTCGCAAGCTCGAACACTTCACCAGTTGTTGGGTTAACCGTTTGCTCTACGATCTTGAAAAGCGTCATACTACTCTCCAAAAAATAGATGGTTAGTGTCTTCTTGCAGTAACTTCAAAACCTTGTCATAATGTGGGTTCTTTATCGGTTCAACGTTTCCCTGCATTAAGCGGGCTTTTGCTTTGAACTTATCGCCAACCGTAGAGGAAAGGTGTAGCAATCTTTCAATCTTTCCTGTTCTACCAGTTTTCGCCTCCATGAATCCGACGTGTTCAGCAAAGTGAAGCGACTCATTTGCCCCCTTACCTATAAGGTTTGGCTTTGCAATAATTGCGCCGCTGTCATGTACGTCTTCGATCTGTGTGATGATTACTAGATTGATAGGGAGTTTTTTGAGGTAGGTAAACAGTGCAATTGTTGATGATGATATGTTGCCCCATTCGTCATACCCTAGTTTTTTACCTTTTGAGGTATAGAGAGCATCTGACCAGTGGGCTGGATCAAGTCCCTTTGCAAGTGCTATTGCTTCATTTTCTAATGCTGTTACTGAATCGATAACGATAGTCTCAAAAGGAAAACTACCGTCTTCAATCTTCTTTATTGATTGCTGTAAAACGTTAAAGAAGTTCTTTTCTATATACTTATTGTTTGGAAAAAACTTCTTGTAGAGTCCGTGGCTTCGATCAGTGTCAAAGATCAAACACTTTGGGAATGTGCTAGCAAAGATTGATTTGCCTGATCCAGCTGACCCGTAAACGAGCATTTTGACAAAGGTCTTTTCCTGTTGCGGATCTACTACCGCTTGCACTTTTTCTAGTTGTTGTGTTACTGTAGTCATAGGTTTTCACTTTCTTTGGTTGTTAAAACCTCGTTACTTAGCTGTAACGGGGTTTTTTTCGTTGGTGGTGATTTTATGCCCTGTCCATTTTTCTACTGCTTCTGGTTCGCCCTTAACTGATACCCTAAAAAAATCAGCACCTGTTGTACTGGCTAGGTGCTTGATCTCTTCATTCCTTTTTTTAGCGAATGAGTAACCTACAAAAAACGATGCAATGATTAAGCTTGATGATGTGATAGTTGAGAGTAAGAAATAGATGTTCATTAAGCTACAGCCTCCACAAGTCTTTCTTCTTCAGCGTGCACAGCGAGTGAAGCTGCCTCCGTTGCTTTTTTTGCTTTGTCTTCTTTGATTTGTCGGTGTTCGTTGATCAGTCTTTTGGATTGAACCTCAAGCGGTAGTAGTGCTTTTCGGTGTTCGTTGGTCACCCTTCGTAATTCAGCAAGCTCTTCATCTGTGAACAGGTCTCGAGTCTTCATCATTTTGATGTTCCCTAACCCTCGCACAATAATCACGTCTTCTGTAAGCTTTGTTGCTAACAAGTCTACGCAATCCTCTGTTATTTGTGTTTGTAGTGCGTTCGTCATTTTGCAACTCCTTTTGTTGTTGTTGTGTCCGGTACTAGTAGTAGGAATATGATTGCAATTCCTACGCTGTGTCCGGTTCTGTTGATCAAGCATTCGACCAATCCGATGAGTGCTAGGGTAGCGAATACACCGGAAAGCTTGATACAGGTTGTGGTTATGTTGTTTTGCATAAATGTAATTCAACAAGTAGTTGACTGAGAGTAACTTGTTGTTTTTTTTAGCTCGAAAGATTGTTGTGATTTTTAAAAGTCCGCCAACTTTAAAACTCGTGACTACACAACACTGACTCCACTTCTTGTGCTAGCGGTGGATTCGCCCTTTTTGTCGCGTTGGTAGGATTTGAACCTACGACCTTCCCAGTTTCGATCTAGGCGAGCTACCACTGCTCCACAACGCGATGAAATATGTGATTTGTAGGGAATTGAGATAAAAAAAAGACCACCAAGCGAATTTCGCTTGAAGGTCTTAAATGTAAAGTGTGTTAGCTTTTCAGCTTCACACCTTGTGAAGTCTAATTTTAATGGCGGGCCCGACCGGATTCGAACTACTACCGCCAAAAAAAAGAGACTAGCACTAAGACCACTTGTGCGGTTTTCGCTAATTCTCTAAATTGTTAATTTGCAACGTGCTATATAAATGTAATGTGTGATCTATACCGGCTTGTAGTCTTTTGGAAGGTAGCCTTCTGCTTTCAGAACCTTTACCGCTTTTCGGTAGTGTTCAACTCCAAGCCGCTGCTTTCCTTCTACCGCCCTAATCAGTACCCCGTTATTTATTCCTATTTTCTTCGATAGTGGGAAAGTCCTATACGCTTTTATTGCTTCATCAATGGCGGTGTCTTCTTTAACTTTTCGTATTGTTATTAACATGATTGTATTTTACCCGATCAGGACAATTATTGCAAGGGCTTTTTTTGAAACCCGTGATATTTCTCGTAACCCTCTTTTTTTCTCGATGCTGTAACGGTTGTGTATATCTCAGTTGTCTTAACTGATGCATGCCCTAGGTGTTCTTGTACGAGTCTTAGGTCTCCACCGTTGCTTAACATATTAGTAGCGA
Organism: bacterium; assembly: GCA_037128935.1. Lineage (GTDB taxonomy): Bacteria > Patescibacteriota > CG2-30-54-11 > JBAXVQ01 > JBAXVQ01 > JBAXVQ01. The sequence goes on from JBAXVQ010000001.1 coordinate 60,466, forward strand.
ACATATGACGTAGTAGGTGTGGGTTAATCTTAACGCCTGAGTTCTCACTGTGAAGCCTGAACCGTGCCCTCACTGCCTTCTCGGTAATTGTGAAAACTCTTTTCCCTTTATCCTTGCTTTTGCTCAAGTAAAGTTGCAACCAGTAAATAGCCTCTTTATCCGCTAAGCAAGTCCGCACTTTATCGCCTTTTCCCATTATCGTTATTTCAGCTGGGTATAGGTCAAAGTTTATCATGTCTTTTTCCATCTTGCACAGTTCCCCAATCCTCATTCCAGTAGCGTGTAACACTTCAATCATTGCCCTGTCTCGTATCCCGATAAATGTTGACGTGTCTGGTTCTTTCCTGAATCGCTCGAACTCCTCTTGGTTCGGAATCCGCCAAATTGCCTGGACTATGTTATATCTTTTTATTGCTGTATATGGAAACAGGTTAATCTCGTATTCATTCAAGTAGGAAAACAAAGATCTGACTGCCTTACTTAAATTTTGAAGATGGGCCGGCGTCTTTCCTGACTTCCCAACCCAAACGAAGTAATCCCTTATATGAGCCTTTCCAACTTTCTCAATTGGTATCTCTCTTTCATCCAACCAATTAAAAAACAAATTGATCAGGTTCTTTTTCTTTTTAACGGAAACCATTTTGTTTCCTTTGAAGAACAAACAAAAATCCTCCCAACCACGTAACACTGATTCTCTTTTCACGATGTAACCAGAACTTTCCCCCCTTCCAATAATGATAGGTAAGTTGTGGAAGGTTGATAATGCTACACCGTTGATGCTCATGTGTCAATTCCTCCTTATTGCTGGTTGAGGGGAGAAACTTAACACGATTAAATTTTTGCGTCAAGTAATCTGTGTTTATGTGTTGACATAGTTGTAAATAGTTAGTGTTTTATTTTTCAATCTCTTACTGTTGCTTAGTGTTGTAAAAGTGCTACGAATTGGACAATACTGTTGACATTATTAGCAACGATTTGAAAAACAAAAAACGGCAATTCGGTAAGAACCTGAAAAAACTACGCTTGAAATCTGGTGTCACTCAGGAAAAGCTTGCTGAGTTGACTGGTCTTTCTGTTGTCTATGTCGGATACCTTGAACAGGGAAAGAATAATCCTTCACTTGAGGTGATCTATCGTTTAGCTGATGCACTTGGTGTTGAGGCTGGGGAGTTGTTGAAGGATTGAATTCTTCACTCGTGTAGTTGTATACTTTGAGTATGAAAAACCACTTAAAACAACAACTTGAATCAATCAAAGCAACTTTAGATTTGAATGTAAAAACTATTGAGGTTCTTTTTGAACAGGCAAGAGGACTTGCTGATATCGTTGAAAGCCTCGGTACTAGTGCTGAACAAGTGAAAATTAAAGAAACATTAGAACAACAAGTAATAAGTGTTTTAGATGCTTTAAAAATACTTGTTAAACAAACAACAACACTTTTTGGACAGTACAATGATCTTATTGACAAGATGAATGGTCAGTAGTTTATGGCTACCTTGAAACAAACAGTTCTTGATATTGTTGATGAAATAGCTCTTCTTAGGGAAAAAAACAAAGAAACTCTTCCCCACAATCCTAAAGAACACGAAGACAAAACAAGATCCGAGTTAGCGAAAACGTTTGTGTTGGGATATTTTATACTTCTCTCCGTTGCTTTTTTACTTACTATGGCTAGTAATCTAACAGTATCGTATCTAAAGCTAGATCAATCTCTAATAATAAGCGTCAAAGATATCATCCTCACAATCTCAAGCACTATAGGAACCTCTCTTGGATTTGTTGTCGGTTACTATTTTAAGAGTTCTGAGAACGGTTACAACCTGTAATTACTAAAACGCTTTCGCCTCTTCCGCTCTTCTCTTCACCAACCCGCCTAACTTCTGACCTCCACCATGCACCCACCTAGCTAATTGTGCGGGAACTTCGTTGTACTTTCCAGCGTTTAAGGTTTTCAGTAAGTCGCTGCCTTCCAAAGCACCTGCACCCATGTTGTAGGTGAACGAGACAAGAGAATCGTACTGTTGTTGAGTGAGTGCAACCTTCACGAGCCTATGTACTGCAATCTCTTTGACGTACACCTGATCTCTTAGGATTTTGTCCGCTTCGACTTCACTGATACACTGCCCCTTCTTTCCTGCCGAACCGTATCCAATAGTCCACATCTTTATATCCCAGTATGCACACGACCTGAACCCCTCATACTTCTTTATCATTGCTATGCCTTGCTCACTAATGTGCATTACTGATGCGACGCTGCCACCTGTGCCGTTGCTATTGGAAGCCGTTGTTGTTGTTTGTCCTTGACTTCCACTTATTGCCTCGGTCACTGTAGCAGTGGGTACAATCTGTACCCCTGTTGCTTCTGCAGCATAGACAGCACTTCCTAACATTGCAGTTTTCGGCTGTGGTGTGAGTACTTTGATACTCTCCTCGATTAGTGCCGTTGCTGTTGCCATATGTTCACCTGCCTGAGTAATGTACGTTTCTGACTGCAATTTACGCTTTTGAGCTTCGAGATCGATTGTTGATGGTTTACTCATCATGCCAGGGATGAATATGGCCCCGAGTAGCAGAACAAAAAATACAATTGCTGCGACGAGATTGAATGTGTTTGTTTTCATTTTTGTTATTCCTGTAAAATAGGAAGCGGTGTTCTAGCACCAGCCTCATTGTTATTGTGATGGGGTAGAGTCGGCGGCGTTGCTGTCGGCTCTTTTTTGTTGCTCGTAGCGTAGTTGGGCAATGTCTCCGATGATGTTCATTGCTTCGTCCCTGCGCTCATTGATGAGGACTGTTAGAAAGCCCTCAATTCTGGTGAGTAGGTCGAATGTTGCCTTTTCCATAGTTGCCTCCTTTCTTGGTTTGGTTATATTTGTGAAAAAACTAAATCTTGATGCTGCTCAAACGCCAAGTCCGCTGCCCTGTCGGCGTTGTCTTCCTCAAAGTCTTTGACGGTAGAAACTAGATCGTAGTCAATGCCCCGATCCTGTAGTAGTGCCTCGGTTTTTAATCTTGCCTCTTTGTCGGGGTTGCCGTTCGTGTAGACCGGCATAGAGAGGGTGACGATGATTTCGACTGTTTGGATTTTGACGGGGTTAGTTGTGATGGTCATAACTACGCTACCTCCTGTGTTTCATTGTTCACGGTGATGATCTTGATTGAGTCGCCGGTGTCGAACATGTAGACGGTCTGTTCTCCGTTTGTGAGTGTGTTGATTAGTTTCATGGTTGTGTTCCTTTTTGTGGTCAAGCAGCCTGACCACTCTTGATAAAAAAATATTGTTTTTCTTTTCACTAATACCAGTATAGTACATCTACCGGACTATGTCAAGCAAAAAAATTATTCCTTTAGTTTGGCTACGTAGTCGCAATCTTCGGCAATGTACCAAACACCCCTAAACTTGCTACCTTCTTTAAATGAACCAGTTACAGCATGATGATTATTTTTTAAAAGTCTTCGTAGGTAGGTTAGCTTATTTTCTATCTCAACTTTATCTAGTTTTGAGAAATACTTCTCAGTTAATTCCTGAATGGTATAGTAGCCCTTCATAGTAATCCTTTTCTATTCGGTTTTTTTTCGGTTCTGAACGTAGTGTAGCACCTCAACTATTGACAATCAAGAGGGTGTGCGTGCTACACTGTCAGCATATCTTAATAAAAGGGGGCATCGTATGAGTGGAAATTCAGCAGGTAGAGGTTTCTTGGGTGGGCTTGGAATGGCGGGCGGTGTTGCGTTCGGGTGTTGTGGGTTGATAGTTGTTGGTATCGTTATTGTTGCCGTGTTAGCTGCTGCTGGATCTTCAAGTTCTAAGACTACAAATACGACAACTACGAATAGCTCCGGTACAACTGTACCTGAAAAAGTGGAAGCGAAAAGCGGTGTGACGCTTGAAAATTTCAACAAACTAAAAGATGGAATGTCTTATAAACAAGCGGTTGCAGTGCTTGGAGTAGAGGGCACTATTTTAAGTGAATCGAATGTAGCAGGATACGCAACAAAGATGTACACATGGGAAGGTGCGACCGGATGGGGTGCAAATATGAATGCAATGTTTCAGAATGATAAGTTAATGAGTAAGACACAAATAGGATTGAAGTAGAAAAAATCTGCAAATCACTTCAAGTATCCGTCGGAGAATTACTAGAGTATGTCCCAAGTGACAAATAGCGTTAGTAATTTAATATGTCAGCATAACTTAACAAGGGGAATGTATGAATCTTTTGTTTAAATCACCAGGGTTTGGAGCTTTAAAGGTTTATGATAATAAAATAGAATGGGGTGCTGTTTTTAAAAAAAGCATTCCAATAAAGCAAATTGCTGCAATAAATGCTGGAATGCCTATGTTTGGACTTATAACAGTTGAAACGTCTGGTGGACAAAAGTATAAAGTTCCTTGTTACTCATCAAAAAAGAAACAAGCTATTGAAATAATTTACAGTTTAATGAAGTAAGTGAATGCTTGAAAAGCCCTCAACGTGTCGGTCGGGGAGTTGTTGGAGTATGTGGAGGAGGAGTTACAAAAAGACACCCCCTAAGAGGTGTCTTTCTTCTTCTCTTCCTGTTGTACCCAGCGTTGCAGCTGGTCAACTATTCGCCGGTTGTTCTTTTTTGCAATGTTCCTAATGCGTTCGTGTAGTTCTTTTGATAAGTTTAGTGAGGTTCGGGCGGGTTGTTTTGTCATTATCTTGCTAACCCCCTGATCGCACTAAAAACGTCTTCTGGCAGTTCACCAAACCAACACTCTACTGACTTGTTATTCATTGCTGGTGATGCGTCCTCGCCTTTTAGCGTGTATACAGTGTCATAGTATTCATTCTTTAGCTCTCTGCCGTACTTGCACTCTGTTGTAATACCATCATCGTTATACTTCCTTACAGCATAGTATTGAAGGCTGTTAAGCTCGAATGTTGCTGTCTGAATGTTTGCTGATGGGAAGTCTTCAACCTTGATTACCTTGATGTTTTTGTTGATTGTCATGATGTTGTTCCTTTGTTAGTTGTTGTAAGTGAATCTTACGTACCTAGTATATATCTAAAGGCGTACAATGTCAAGGGGAATTATTAGAAATGTTTTGGCTTGGTGAAGCCGTTTCATAACTTTGTAAAAAGATTTACATTTCAAATAATAGCAAAAGCAGAAGGACGTGAGTTATCCCCCTGCTTTTTTTGTTCTCTCTCTATATATGTATAGCCCTACACCACCTCAACCTCAAACCACCCGTTCCACGTTGTAACCCATTCTCTCGTTCCTGTGGTAGCAAGCCCCCAATCCTCTCTATACACCCCTTTAGGAATGCCAATTTTCACATTCAGCGGGATTGTGGCGGTGTAGGTTCTGCTCGCCTGATCTAGTAGCTCCAACTTCACCCCATCTTTCCCTGCGAAAAACACGCTGTAGTCCACGTTCGATGGATTTACTACGTTCTTATCCTTGCGAAAGAATAAGCGAACAGTATCATCTATAAGCGTCTCGGTGCCTACGTTCTGAATAGTGAACCGTATTGAAGGTTGAAAGCCCACTAAGGCGAATTTTTGCCCTTTGGCGACAGCTTCGTACTTTGGAGTGTTCGTTGTCGGTACTTTCCCTTTGAGCGTCATATACTGATAGATTGCATCACGTGCCGATGGCTTAGTTCGTCCGATGTAGCCTGCCTTTGCTAGTGTTGTGAGTTTGCCAGTCCATGGATCTGCAATCGTGAAGTCTTCGCCCTGATATCCTGTAGCCAACACAAAGTGCATATCCTCGGTAGTTGTACTAGTATTGAAGTCAATTTCCAGCATAACGGGGTATCCACTATCTAGTGCCCGCTTGATATCGGTGATCTGTAAGTCGGTCAACCTATTAGGTGTTAGCACGTGCTTTTCTTCGATGTCGGGAAAGAGTTGTTGGAGTTTTCCCCAAACGTACATATTTCCGCCGTAGTATCCGCCTATTCCCTCTAGCTTTTTGTCGAGTGTGACGGGTGTTTCGTTGATACCGTAGTAACGTGCAACCATCGCAAGGCAATTGAGAAGGCATCCGTAAGCTGCAATCGTAGTATTGCTGTAGCCTAGGTTCTCACCCGCCCATCGTTGATCACGTTGGTTGTATACTTCTGGTAGTGTAATCATGGTGGTTATTTCCTTTTTTGGTTCTGGTGTAGGTGGTTTCTCAGGTTCTACTGGTTTTTCTTCTGCATTGTCAAAATAGAACACGCAAAAACCAAAGCCGTTATATTTGATGATTTCTTTCTCAATCCTGAAATAGCCCTTACCTTCTGCATGCTGATTATCTACGCCGTAGGAGTTTTGGATGTAAAAGTATTTTTCGTCAAAGCCCACAATTGCCAGCTCGTGCGTTCTTTGTTGTAAATCTCTAGGTTTCCACATCGATTGAGTGATTGTGTAGTACAACTCGTAAGGGATTTGTGAGATTCCTATGCCAAAATGTACAGGGTTGCCAGCTTTTAGCTCTGAGGTTATCTGATCAACTATCTGAGTGTATCCACCAGTCAACTCTTTAAAACCTGTGCAAAGTCCAAGTTTTTTGTAAAATTCAAAAACGTCGCTCATGGTGTTGCTGTATGAGTCTCTATCTAGTATTTTCCCAGCTTTTTTGCAGGCTGCATCATAGGATGCTTGCCAGATAAGCAACCAATCAGAAAACCACAAGCGATTAGCTCCATGTAAGCGAAAAGCTACACTAGCAGAATACACGGTACAGCTACCGCCCTGCTGGGTGATGATTGGTGCTTTCGCCTCTAGGTTGGGGATTAACGTTGTGTTAGGTTCGCTGAAAATTTTTGATCGTGTAGCCATGTTATCCGCCTTATTTTGAAAATAAATTATGTTGTGAAAACAAGGACAAAAGCCCAACTATTAAGCCAAGAATGCCACAGGTGATCACTGACCAAAAAAGCTTACTTAGCGGCTCCATCTTTTGGGTTATATCCTTCTCCCACCTAGCCCTATCCGCCATACCTAACTCTAGTATTTCAATCCTCTTAGAATGGTCTTTTATCGATTCCTTCATATCAAGATGTTGCTGTTCATCTGTCTTTCTTTGTTCTTGTGCTACCGTCATACTAGTTAGAAGACTTGACAAAGTTTCTAAAATTCTGTCAATTTTTTTTTTGATGTCGGGAATGTCTGCGATTTGCTGCTTCATTCCTGCGATCTCGATTAGAATGTCTTGGTTTGTACCCTTAGTCACCTAGTGCCCTCTATGGTTTTTTGTTTTAGAATTTTGACTATGCCTTTGAGACCAAAAACTGCTAATGGGACGAAATAATAAAATTGCACCCTATCCATCTCCCCCAGAAACATCCCAGCAACCCCAAGCAGATGAGCAAGTAGAAGCGAAATTGCCTGCTTGTTAATCTTTCTACTTCTATAAGCTTCGATCACTACCCAAATGACCGTTGTTGAGTAGAACATGTAGGGGATGATTGTTATGGTATCCATAGCACTACGCCCTCACAAAACATACGCCGACATCATCAACGTTGTAGCAATCGATAACCTCACCTGTTCTTGCGTTGCTGTAACTAGCAACTAGAAAAGCAAAAAACAGTGTAGCAAGTAATTTTTTCATTTCTTCTTTCCTTTCATTTTTTGTAATTCCTGTAAGAGTAAAACTGATATGAGCTGATAATTAACGTTTGTAGCCTCGCCTTCGTCATTGAACACGCAAAGCTCAGGCAGTATCTCGGCCACTTCCTCGGCAATCATTCCGAACGTTGTAACGCCTGTTGACTTGTCTTCCCAACTACGGGGCTGCAATCTCATAACCTTTGAAGCGTCAAAATCCAAATCCCTGATGTTGTCTTTGTGTTTTTGTGAAGAGGTGTAGTAGTATACCCTCCATGCGTTCGTCCCTGAAGATTCTATGTGAACAGGGTTTGTCGCAACAGATGATGATTGAAGATTGAAAAGTTTCACATTTGTTCCTGATGCGTTAGTCATGTTGAAGGCACCATGCACATAGCAGTCAGTAACATTGATCTTATTCCATCGCTTTGTTTGGGAGGAGCCTAGGTAGCAAGTGTTGTCAGTGTAAGGGTCTACGTTATAGTTTGCCCCATCACCGAAAATTACATGCCCCTGTAGGAAGGCAGTAGCTCCAATACTGAGATTTGTCGCACGAATACATCCAGTCGCTAGTAAGTCACAACGAACACCACCGCCGCCAAAATTTCCAATTGTCACTACCCCATTCCCAGTTACATCACCTGTTGCTGTGTTCATTGTTCCACCAGCCCCTACGAAGTAGCCTGCAATTGATGATGTTCCTGTATTGTCGTTTTGCCCCCATAGCGCTGGGTATGATGGAGTTGAGTTGTTGTTTTGGAATATTCCACCACTTGAATTTCCGCTTGCTTTCGCCTCGAATATCGTGTCGGTGCCGTCAATGTTCGAGCTGTTGATCTGTGCAATTAGCGTATTCGTCGCACTGTACGCCCTGAACCTGTTTGAATCCAGCTCAACCCGCTGCCCTTCTACCGTTCCAAAAACCCCAGTGCCTCGAACTACAACACCGTTGAATTCAGCATTGCCATCACCTGTTATCCTCCATCCACTACTACCAGTAACAAAACCGCTGCTCTGTATATATCCAAGGCTTCCTGATATTGTTATAGCCTTTGATGCGATTGTACCCGCTGTTATTTTCGCAGCTGTAAGGGTTTGAATGTGTGCATCTATGATTACACCTGTAGCAATGCAGGCACTTTGTGCGATTATCTCATTAGCTCGCACGTGGTTGGCGTTGAGAAGGTAGAGAGAGTTAGTACCTTGATACATTTTATCGAATCGCACACCGTCAACACTTCCACCAAGCCGCAAGAGTGCGTCCGTAATAGTGCCCTCATTCACCTTTAGAGCTGCATCAATAGTGCCGTCCGTGATGTCGCTGCCATCGATGGGGAGAGTAACCGCCCCTTGTTCTGTAACCGTCAACCTTTCCGCTGCTGCGTTTTGCTTCTCAAATATCAGTTCGCTAAGGGTTTTTTGCAGGTTGCCTATGGTAACTTCTGCCGTGCCTTCGTTCGTATAGGAAATTGAAAGAATGACGGCGTTGTCGGGGTAGAGTTGGGTAGTTATGCTACGATTACGAAAATTAACGCTTTCGCCAATTGTGCAATCCCAGAGCGAAACTACAGCGTTATCCTCTAGGTTAATGAGTTTATCATTATCAGTGACTATTATTCTATCGTAGTTGTAGCGGGGGTCTGAATACTGCGAAAGTTGACTATACCCCAACACATCCGCTGTTGTCGTAGATGTTAGTCTCCCATCTTTGATTACGTTCTCTACAAGCCCAAATAATCCCTTGCTCACAACGTCATTGTAGGAAGAGAAAAGAAAATCCGCCTCTGTGGACTTCTTTGAGTTTCCAACATATACCCGATTACTTAACTCATTGATTGATTTTCCGTAACCAGCGTCATAAATTGCCGTTCCAAAGTTTACCGTGTATTTCCCTGTTGATGGGTACTGTTGCAAGTGGAAAACGCCATCCGGTGTGATGTGCCAAAAATACGACTCTTTGATAAAACTGAAAATGTCGGCAATTGCTTCAAAGTGTTTTTTTTCATCTATTTTTCTAGCTATCGAAGTTGAACACGTTGCAATACTTCCAGTAGTGTAGCTGATTACAGGCGTTTCGCTTTCCGCTGTGCATCGTGTTCTATAGTTGTCTATAATCGCTTTTATCCAGTTTGACGCTGTTTTTGTAGCCTGTGAGTTTTCCAGCGTTGTACCTGTTTTGTAAAAAAGTCGATTAAGCTCAAAGGCGTTGAAGTCCTCAACTGTTACCGTTTTTTGTTCACCTGACAAGCTGCCTTTAATCTCTGAAACAATCCCCTTATAGAGTAAGGTCAATTCATCGTATATGGTGATTATGCTGCCGGTATCAAGTCCGGTTATGTCCTGATCAAATTTACTTTTGAAAGTAAGAGACAAATCACCAATGAATCCGTTGATCTGCTTTTTTATAGCAGAAATAGCAACCAGTTCACCTGTAATCTCACGGGTGAAAGTGCCGTTTCTTGCATACAGTTTTACAACGAATTGATGTTTCATTTTACTTGCCTTCTAATGTGTCCCAAGTTTGACGTAGGAATAGCGGTGCTGCGAACTCCCCGACTGTTTCTTTCATTCGCACAATATCCTCAATCGAAAAGTCGTCATCGTTCGTGGCACTCACTACACGCTCCGCTAGTGCTGCGTTTTTGTACTTGTCGTCACCTGCCAACGGTTCACGCCCTTTACTTACAGTCTGCAATAGAGCCTGCACAATAACGGTTTTAACGGTAAAATCCGTGTCGTTTCCGGTTTCAATGTTTTTAATCTTTTTGCTTAGGTTGATTTTCATAGTTTTTTACCTCTACAGTGCCAAAGCGGCATCTATTGCCTGTGTTGTTACGGTTTGCGTTAGTTTCGTAATCTGAGCGTCAATGAGGTTGATTGTTGCTTGCTTGTCTGCAACCTGTAGCGAAAACTCACTGTCGATAGTGTTGCAAGCGTCAACCTTTGCGGCTTCTCGGTCTTTGATAATTACCTCGATTTCCTGCAATAGTTTTTGTTTTCCGATTTGTAGGATTGTGATTGGGTTTGTGGTGTCTGCCATGGTGAAGGTTCCTTTATGCTAATTGTTTCAATGAGTTGTAGTAGCCTTTTATTTCGGCTGCCGTAAGTGCCTTGTTAGATATTTTGGTCTGGTCTATTTTTCCGTTGAGAGGGTAAAGTGAGCCATTTGGTCTGTATCCCAGACCTAAGTTTGCATTGCATGGCGATACTGTGCCGACTGTTTTATTAGCGTATTCTTTCCCGTTAACATACAAGCGAATAACACTAGTGTCGTAGGTAAAGGCTATATATGCCCATTCACCAGTACTCACAATTCCGGCTGGTGTGGTAATTCTGTTTGCAGCTGCACCCAACCCAGCTTCTACTGCTCCGTTTCCCGGCGCGTCATTTAAAAAGATAAAAAGCTCGTTAGATGCGTCAATGTTCCCAAAAGGTAGATAATACCCGTATGAGTTTTGGTACACCCATGTTTCAACGGTGAAAGCCGCACTTCCCATAATCAGGTAAGGGTTAAAAGCTAAGTCTATTTTGTTTGTTGTTCCATTGAAGCTGTATCCTTGACCAAATTTTCCCTGTACTAGTGTTGCTCCGGTTACTGTGCCGTTTCTGTTATTTCCGCTACTGTCGTTAGCATTTCCGTTCATGCTATATAGGGCTAGTGCGTTTTTTGTGTTGAATTCTCCAAACATTACACTTTTACCCCCGTCACCATAACTGAAAGGTTTGCGCCTGCGATTGTTGAGCCTACTTGGTCGATGTTGACGAATAGCTTGTTATTTGCTGTCAGTGTCTGGTTTGTGGTTGATACAGTAACCCCTGAGCTATACGCCGTATCTGCGTTAGATGCCGTGATGGTGATTGCAGATGTGAGCACGTCTGTTGTAGCTACGTTATTACCTATTGTTACCGTTGCGTTGGCTCCAGTACAGGCAACCTCTAACTCTGCTGCTACCTCTACAATTGCAAGGTTACAAGGTCGGTATTTCAGTGCTGGGAATTGATTATCACCTACTGCAATATTTCCGCCAATTAGGGATTTAAGATATACAACCGCTGAAAGTGGCTTGTATTTTATTTCAACCGTTTGCGTGCTTGCCCCCAAGCTCACACCTGCTACCGTAACCGTACCCGCTGAATAGTTGGTTACGATGCCATATTTTACAAAACCGCCTGAACCAGCTAGTTGGTACGCTAAAGGTCTTCCTTTAACGAAAATAGCTTGAGCTGTTGCATCGTTGGTAACTGTGAAGGTTGAAGAGGAAGCCCATGTTGTTACATATCCATCATCAGTCCATTCTGTTTCACTTGCACCACCTCCACCACTTGCAGTAATAACAACATCGTTCGCCTCTTCTGTCAGGGTGATATTTGTGCCCGCCTTTATGCGTTTGAAAGGTAAGTCAACGCCAACTTTAGTACCCACCAAGCTTGCACCATCACCCGCCGTACCGAGGGCACTTGCTGTATTTGCTTCACCAGCTGCGGAAGTTGGCAGTGAGCCTACTGTTATGTAGTATTTTGCACCAGTACCAGAATCTTCAATTAGTATTTTGTCACCAGATACCGGCGTTCCTTTTACCGTAAATGTAGAAAAGTCACTTGCTGCCCTTTTGAGTTGTGCATCATCCGTTACGTTAGTTAATCCAACCTGTGCCTTTGTTACGCTGTGGGGGTTTGAGGTATTCGCTAGATGGTCGGTTATTTGTTTTTGGAGTTTACCGGCTGCCGTAAGTACCGTATCCGCTGCCGTGATTGCTGCATTAGTTGCGGTACTCAATCCAGTTAAGACACTTGCAACCGCCCTTGAAGCTAGAAAATAAAGGTTTGTAGTGCCTTCTGTTATTGCGTCCGTTGTTCGTGTTTCTACCGTTGCAAGTCGGCTTTCGTGATCGGTTTGGTTTCCCTGTATACGTGAAATTGTTTGCTCATCCAAAACGATGTCAAAGTAAATAGCACCTGCGGACGGGTCGAAAGAGTTAGCGGTACTGTCTCCATACCCACGCCCGCCAGTGACTGTTAATGTTGTACCTGATCTGCTCGCAACTAATACCTTTTCTTTCTTTCCGGTTGCCTCTTGTGAAATAACCCCGACAAAGTTAGCTGTAGGGCATGTTGTTATCCAGTCCGTAGCCCCGACGTTACTTGTTGCTGAAACTATCGTAATAGTACTATCTGAAGCTCCAACAGTGGCGGTTATGGTTGCCCTGAATTGGTCTTTTGGTGTGAGATGTGTATTAACTAGTGCCACTTCCAGCCTCCTATAGGTATGCGTTTTTGTACGTGATTGTGATGTTTGTCTCTATACTTGTTGTCGTAAAATCGAATTGAAGCGTGTTTGTGCCAGTAATGAGCGGAAACCAATTACCTAGCGGGTCGATATATGAGCTATTTTGTCGAGCTATGCAGTTAGCAAAATCGAACGTGATAAGGTCGCCCGCCGTGAGTGCTAGATAGGTGTGCAACACGTTTCTTTCACTCATTGACGTGTTGGTAATCGTCATAGCCGTGCCACCCGTAACCGATACAACCTGAATTGATATGCTAGGCAAAGTCACGTCGTCGCCTGTGTTTGCTAGTGATACCGTAACGCTATTGGTTGTGTTTCCATCCTGCGTTACTTTTGTAGCGTCAATGTCACGCCCGAAAGGGTCGGTACATACAAAGTCGAGAGAGAAGGGTACGTGTGTGATATGATAGTGATCCTCACTAAAGATCTTATCGATTCCAGCAAACTGACCTTTATAACGCCTGTAAGATGTTTCGCCGTTTGGTGTTATATCTAAGTAGACTTCCGAAACATTCCCATCACTCCCACGTTTTCCAATGATCTTTTTGAGTGTTCGCACGGTTTCAGAAAGGGTGGAGGCTGTTGATGAAAATAACTCACCATCAATTGCTATAGTCTTTGAATTGTAGTCACGCCCACCATAATCGTTGCCGTCACGATATACCCGCCCATGCCTGCGGTCTGTGGTCGTCGGCATGTTGAGGGCACTTGTTGCCCTTGTCGTTGCATAGTCACCCTGTAGCCCAAAGCTAGAGGAAAGCCCCAAGTCTACAATTCTGATTGCATCCGCAACAATCGCGCTACCACCACCTGAAGTTACGCCAATCTGTGCGTACCTGTTTGAGCCGTAAAGGGTTTCACCGTATCTCATACCGCTACCCCTCTCTTAGTCATCACAAGCTCACGCTTTAACGCTTCAACGGCTTGTTTTACTAGTTGATCTACCCGACCTTGTGAATCTATTGTGTTCCCAGTGATGTTTACGTTGATCGTTGTGCTGTTGCCACCTTGCTGCATATTGTCATGGTGTCGGGGGTCTTGTCGTGTAAGCACCTCTTCGCCTGCTTGCAACATAGCGGGTACATCCTGTTTGTAGCCACCTTGGACAATACCACCGCTGTGATACCAACTAATTCCCACGCTTGGAACGCTTGGAGGGTTGAGAGAGAATCCACCGGAAATACTGATGTGTGGTAGTTTGATGTGAGGGATTGTAAAAGTAAAAGCCGCGGCCAATTTATCTGGGATAGAGGAAATAACACCCCATACTTTCCCGGGCAATGAAGTCATAAACCCCATTATGCCAGTAACCATTGAACTGACTGCGTTTACGGCGGTGTCTTTTATGCTGTTAAAGGTGGTTGATACTTTATCCCACAATTCCCCCATGTTCGTTCCAAATAATGCAAGCACTAAGCGAAGGTTGAGTGTCACACTATTCACAATGAACGATAACGCCCCGCCAAAGATATTTTTAATACCTTCCCACACTTTCGATATATCGCCGTGTATTACTCCATCAATTACTTGTATTACACCTTGTATTACAGTAAATACAGACTTAACCGCCGTCCCTATGAAATCTAGTGCAACCTTGAAAACTGCGGAAATAGTATCCCAGTTGTCTTTTATAAAGTTGTATATAAATGTACCAACTGTCATTACCACGCTCATCACGCCTTCAAAAATGCTCTGTATTGTAGGTAACATATCCATAACAACAGGTACAACCTGCGTAGTTATGACGTTTACGAGTTGGTTAAAAAATGATTGCAAGGCTGGCCACGCTACAGTTGTAAACCAAGTTGCAACTGCTGCCATTTTTTCATGAATTCCGCCCCAGTTTTGAGTCCATGCAAGTGCCAGTATTCCAATTGCTGCGACAATTAAGAGTATTGGAGTGAGAAAAACACCGGAAAGAATACCACCAAGTCCAGCAAGTACCGTACCTATTCCTAAAAACATGCCAACAAGCCCAGATATTCCTATGGCAAGCGGTGCCAGTACCGCACCAATACCGACAAACATAATTATGGCGTTTTGTATGGGGGCGGGTATGTTTGAAAAGAAGTTGGAGAGTTCCGTTAGTCTATCAAGTAGAAAGTTAACAGGGCCGGTTAACGCTGCACCAATTGTTAGTTTGAAGTTTTCCATTTTCACACCAAGTTGAGCTATTTTGTCGCCCGCTCCATCGTTTGCCGTTTTCATCTTTTCAATATCTTTAGAGCCAGCTTTTAAAATTGCATTAAATTCAGCTTGTGTTTTTTCCGCTTCTGTTAGTTGTGTCGCGGTTTTTCCGATTGATTTAGCGTAGTCATCCATTGCTGACTTGGTGTCTATTTGCATACCTATCTGTGATAGCATCGCATCACGCCCTTTTCCGGCTGCCATGGTAAACATGTTCATCGTTTCTTCAACCGTCATACCGAAAGTCTTAGCTTTTGATCTTGCTAGCATGAACAAATCACCCATTTTGTCGGTATCTTTAGTTAATCCCAACGCCATAGCTTTATTAGTCATCTTTAACAGGTCAATGTCTGGTATTGTGTTTCTGGTTGCTGATCGCAGCTTTACCAGCGCAGCCTCTCCATCCACTCCCATCTCACCAAGTTCTTTTTTTAGTCTGCTAGCTGTACCAGCCAACTTCACCATCTGCAATTCAGCACCCCCAATCATCCCGCCGGCCATTAAACCCATTAATTTCATCGCTGAACCTTGCATTTGACCAAACCCCTCATTAACTTTTCCCATTCCTGACTGGATACGAGAAAAACCAGATTGAAAAGCGCCACCTATTCCAGTCATAACGCCACTTGCCATACTGCCAATTTTACTGAAACCACCACCAACCGCACTCTGTATACCACCACCTAACTTTTCCGCTGATTGCTGTACGCCTTGCAGTTTGTCACCAATAGCACTAATACCGCCTGCCATCTCTTCTTTTAGCATGACTATTAGTTGTAGTGTTTTGGTAGCGTCTGCCATTTCAATCCTTTTTTTCGTTCGTTATCTCGTATACCTTTAGGTCATACAGTACGCCGATGTAGTCTTTTTCTAGCTCTTCTTTTGCCTGTGACCTTGTGCATCCGTAAAGCTGTGATATGTTGAAAATAAGTAAATCACTATCATAGTTTTCAGGGCTTTTACACCTTACCCAAGACCGAAACCTTGCAACTTTTTTTCAATCGAAGCGTCAACCTCTGACTTTCTATCTGTTACCGCTTTAAATAGCTTTTCAGTAATAACGTCAAATTGAAGGTAGTCGTCAAGGAATCCAGCACCCTTAATTTTTTCGTACCATGTTTGCTTGTCGACGTGTTCGCCCTTTTCGTTTTCTATCTTTGTGATGAACCGCAAAACGGCTGCATCGCTTTTGCCTTCTTTTGATAGGTTTATTACTTTAGCGACAAAACCGCCTGTAATATCAGTTTTATCAATGAAGGTTACTTTTACGCCTGATTGAGGAAAATCAAAATCCATATTTATAACCCCTTACGCATAAGATGCTGTTGTGTTTTTGAGCACAAACCCGATTGTCTTTGATGTTGTCGGGTCGTAGGTTGCGATTGCCTCGAATGAATCCATGGCGGTGTCGTCCGCACCCTTTGCCCCTTTACCTTCCATATCGCTTTTACCGGAAAGCATAATTGCAGGCATGGAAACGGTGAGTTGATCTGTACCCGTACCGCTACCCGCATCAAGTCCAATCATGTCAATCACTATGGGGACGGTTTTTCCATCGTTGAGCTTGTCAAGCAATGAGCCACCACCGTTGTACACTCTATCAAGCCCTTTCAATCCTACCTCTGCGGCTCCCATGCCTACGTTGTAAGCGTCCGAACGGTTGCCAGCTGCTGCAAACTTTTTTAAGTTCTTTTTGAATCCAAACTCGAAACCGTCTGTACAGTCGTATGCAGTACCATTCACAAGTACAGAAGTGCGTCCAAAGTTGAACGGTTGACCTGTCACCACGTCCGATGCTGTGAAGGGTTTGAGTACCATTTTTACACCTGCTGCGTGGCTTGCTGTTGTTGCTGATACAGTAAGTGTTTTTGCATCTACTACGGTGGATATGGTCACGTCTTCATCGCTTGCATCGTTTTCAAATTCTGCAATCAAAACGTCTGTTGCAACTAATCCCTCAGTCGGTTTAAACGCCCCGCCTTGGTCATCAAGTACAAGGGTGGTTGCTCCGCTTGCTGCCAGTGCTTTGAGTAAGGTAATTGCATACCTTCCAGCTGCGAATGTCTTCACCTCTACCTGCCACGTGCTGTCCTTGATTTTGAATGTGACTTCATCGATTACGGAGCCAAATGATCTATAGCCAAAGTCGGGGTAGTCAAACTGGAATGTAGCAGAAAGGATCTTGGTGAGGTCGATCAAGAATGTGTGGGTGTATACGCCCGCTGTTGGTGATCCGGTTGTAGGTGCTCCACAAAGTAGCTTCAACACCTCGCCTGTAAGGGAAGGGAAGAGCTCCATCTCAAACTTTCCATCGCCTTTAGTCTGTGTGAAGCGTGGGTTTTTCTGATTTTTCCAAGCGTTCCCTGAAATGGTTTCACTTGTTTTAATGCCCGGGTCGAAACCAAATTCCGCACTGAGTACGGGTATCTGAATAGTAGGCTTTACAGGTGTTCTGAATGTTGCTTCATGCCCCATCCATACTGTTGCCTTAGCTGATGAAAATGTTTTGTACGTCATTACTCTATAACCTCCGTTACTGGTTGTTTTTCTGAAATTTCTACAAAATTAGGGTTGAAAATTGGATGTTCTACGGTTACGGTGTCGCCGTTCTCCACTCTTTGATACCCTGTAACAGTGACTGGATAATTACCTACATATCTGTAGGTATATCCTGCTTGTTCTTGTTTCTTTTTTGCCATAATTAGTACCTCACGTTGTCCATAACTTTTGTTGTGAATTTTATAGGGTAGGCAATGTAAAACCGCCCACCAATTTCGATTATTTCCTCGCCTGTACTTGAGAGTGAGGACGGTAATATCTGAAGTACACTTTTGGATAAATCTAAGCTACGCCCTGCCAATTTTGCCCATATCGCTTGTAGTAGAGTATCAACAACGCTCATTGCTGCTTCCGTTGTCGGCTCATCATACAAAACAACTATTTCCCATACTAGGTGGCGTGTTGCTGTGTGTGTGCTGCTTTGCGTAGTCTCGAAGCCAACTGTTCTAATGTAATAAGTTGGAACGTTTCCAATCACTGAAACGGGGTGCTTACTTCCAGCGTTCAAGTCGGGAACGGTATCAATGAGGGTTTTGATATTTGTCCTGATTGTTCCAAAATCTGTACCGTTCATTGCTTTGCCCTCGCTGCGATTATTTCCCATGAACCTACAAGTAAGCGGGGAATGATTGAGTACACGGTGTAGTTGTCTGAACCCTCTACAAGCCTGTATTTGTCGGCTTTTTGATCGTCAATGAGTGGTGTTGTTTCTTTGTCTATAAAGAATGTAAAAATCTGGTTCTGTTGTTGGTCAAATTCACCTACTCTTGTTTCCTTGTGGGCGTTTATTGCTGAATACTTAAGTGAATCTGTATTACTGTCTGATTTCTTTACGGTTGAACCAGTGACGGCTGTTTGCATGTAAATAGAAACGGTCGTATTGGGTAGGAGTGCTGGCATGTTTATGCCCTCCTTGCTGGAGTTATCACGTAACTCTTTGAACGGTCAACGAATCCGGGCAATTTCTTAATAAGGTCAACGGCTTGTTGATAGTGTCCAGCTCCATCCTCTTGCCCACCTTTGTAGGTGATACTGATACCACCCTCACTAACTGATTTCACATCGCTAGAAAAGCCCTTGCTTTCTAGTTTTGCGAAGTGCAGGGAAAGAAGCACAACGGCTTTATGTGCTACAGGGTTAATTGTTGTAGCGTCCCAAAGTCCGTTATAGTACACGGTAAAACTGCCAGCACTAGGGGCGGTGTAAAACTCTATTGTTTGTATTGCCTCATACACAATCCAAAAACTAGCAGGGATAACTCCGTAAAGGTTATAGGGATACTGCCACACGGTCGGATCAATAAAAGGGCAGTCCATCAACGTTGTTGAGTATCTCTCTATTGATCGTTCGTGTTCGTATACATCTACACCGTTCAAAACCACACCCGATGGATGTAGTGGGCTCGAAAAATAGGTGTCTGCATCAAGTGAAAGAAAACCAGTAGGTAGGGTATACGATGTTTTTACGCCGTCCGTTGTAGTTGTGCTAGAAAGCAACCTAGGGTATAACAAGCTAAACTCTCGTAAAGCATCATTAACTAGTGAGGTTGCTTCATCCGTTGTATAGGTGAAGTTTGCCCTCGCTAGTGCTGATGCTATCTTTTGAGTTAATGTTTGTTCTGCCATAGTAAGGGGAGGGCGGGGATTAACCCGCCCAGTTTCCTATTTTTCTGACTTTTCAGGTGTTGGCTTTTCTTTTTTTTCGGCAACTTCAACGACAACGGAATCTATTAATCGTTTAGGCATTACACCTTCTTCTGCTTCATAAAACCCTGATTTACCTTCAACAGGAATAACTCCATCTTCATTTAAAACTGTATTTGCATAAATCGTTTTATATGTTTTTTTTGCCATATCTATCCTTTCTTTTATAGAGAAAGGGGAGTTAGTAACTCCCCTTTATTTTTACAGCACTACCCTTTAGGGCAGCCGTCACGAATAACAAGCTGTTCTGGGTTCATGAATTCATAAGTGAGGGCACCACGTAGGCTTATTGCGTCGTTGTCACCTGTCGAAGGTTGTGGGATTGTCTGTAGTTGCTGACCTTGTAACCACACTTTTTGAATGTTCTGTGTGTTTGCCAAAACAATTTCAGTTTTTGGGAATCCCCAAAGTGCCAAAACCCTAGCTTTTAGGATATTTCCACCAATCGAAAAACTCGCTTGATAGATTTCAGCAGGTGCATTTCCAGCTGTTTTTGCCCAATCGATGTATTCCGCAGGTAGCACTATTTTTGAACTATTAGAGATGAGCGGTGCTATGTTCTTTGACTGTGCAACGTCACATACAAGAGTTACATTGTTAAGGTCTCCACCTGCGCTTGCGTATGCCTCAAACATTGAATCAATGTCGGCAGCTGCTAGGGTTGTGTTGGTGTTTCCTGTAACGCCTGTTTTAGTTGTTCCATATGTTCTTGCAAAGTGACGAAGTCCACCAACTGTGCCACTTGTATCTTTTGTGGTTGCAGCTGTTGGGGCAGCGGTTGGGAGCCCAAAGATAAGACTGTTATCAACCTTTGTCGTCATTTCAAACATTTTAGCTCTAAGCTGAAGAGGTATGCTATTACTCTTGTCGTAGGAGTTAATAGCCTGTGCAAGTTTTCCGATTGTAACGTACTCTTTGAACAATTGAACATAATTATAAAGTGCTGTTCCTTGGTTGTAACTAGATTCTGTTTGCAATTGGTCTCGTCCTGCTCGTCCTAATGACCTAACAATTGCGTTTGCTGGTATTGCAACGTCAGTTGTAGAGTTCCATGGTCGTGTAACAGTTAAGGTTGTGTTTGTGGATACAGCGATAGCTGTTATCTTAGCGTACACCGACAAAATAGCACCAGTAGTGGAATTCTCAAATACGAGAATGTCGTCAACGGCTAGGCCTCCAGTTGCCCCAGTTAATACAATAGTGTCGCTAGCGATTGCACTTTGTGCGTTTACTGTCCACGTTTTTGGTGCGAGATAGTAACTAATCCACTCATGCTTTAATGCTGTTGCATATCTAAGCGATGATGGAGAAAGTGAATCAGTTGCATTTCCAACAAATGCGGAAAGAAACGGTGTACCGTGCAAAACTTCTGTGTAGAGTTCTACAACGTCACGTACTGTATTTAAAATGTCACCTTGATCCAGTTGATTTGCTGTTGCGTTAGACATTGATTATCTTCCTTGTATAACACCTATTACAGGTGAGTTATTAAACATTCCTGCAAAGTCTTTTTTTTGCTTTGCATCTTGAAAGGCGTTAACCTCAACTGATTGACGGTTAGCAACCCTTGGAATGCCTACGGTTTGCTGTTTTGTTGAGTTTTCAACCCACTGATTTTTTATGTTAGTGAGTATCTTTTTCAGTGCCTTAAAATTGTCGGTAGCCTCTTCTGTTGTACTTCCCTTAATAAAAGGTCTTAACTCTTTTATTTCGGGGAGTTCTGTTTCGGCTGCTACCAATTCGGCTACTGTGTTCTTGATTTCGAGTGATAGGTTTTCCTGTTTCACTCTTTCCGCTTCATCACGGAGAGACTTTAACTCTTTTTCGGCTTTCTGAGTTTCAGTAAGATCTTTGGTTTCTTGCTCTTCTTTCCATTTTTTGAATTCGGAAAGTTGCTTTTGCTGTTCTTTTGTGACCCTACCTTGCTCTGATAGCTTTCTTTCGAGTTCGAGTTCACGTTCTGATTTGGTATCTGTACCCTTTGCACCCTGATCTGTAGCAGCTGGCACATTTTCCGGTGACTTCTCAGCGGTATTCTGTGGAGCTTCTACTTTCTCAGCTGTGGAAGTGGTTGTTTCAGTTGACATGTATATTTCCTGTTACTAACGACAAAAAAAAGACTCTTTCACTAGGTCGTAAAACCTTGTAAAAGAGTCTTTGCTTTCGGTGTCCAAAAAGATAACTGCCAAGTAAATCTTTTCAGTAGTAACACGGTCTACAGCAACCATGCACCTACTACAAAGACACTTTTACAAGATTTCACCTTGCAACTTGGCAGTTAATGTCTAAACATTCAATTGTTAAAGGTCGCTTAAATCAGGTAAACGCTACAGTTATTTTGTGTTTTTTGCAAGTGCTTTTTTATTTCGCAAGTATGCCCAAAATCTTAATACCCGCATCCTCTAATGTCTTACTCGCTTGCCGTTCAACATCCGCTATTGCAGGTGCGAAAAAGGGACGTGCTTTTGTGCCGTTCTTTGCTATTTTTTTCTGTATTGCGTAGGCTGCATTTTCTTTCATACCGTGCTGTTTTGCCCATATCTTTAGCGGTTCAATCGGTGCCCAGTGAGGACGGCTACCGTCTTCAATAGGTGCTGCATATGCTGTTGATGGGTAGACTTTACCCGTTATATTGCTACTTGTCGTTATTGTTCGTTGTATACCCTGTTTTAATTGTCCGGTGTTGTGTGGTGCGTATTCTTTGATTCGGTTCTGTGCTTCAATCGTGATAACGGTAACAATAGTAGAAAGAGACTGCTTAATGGGTTGCTCTTTCCCTTTCAGGGTTGCTCTATATGCTGTTACTGTATCAGGCATCGCCGTCAATCCTTAAGACACTTACAACAGTACTTGCTGCAAAGTGTCCAATATACTTTAAATCTTTCCCAAAATCTCCAAACTCTTCTATTTTGTGGAGAAATCCGTAGTAGGTGTAGCCATTCTCACCACTGAATATATATACTTTTCTATCCTCTATATCTAACCGTTTGTTTTCTAGTAGGTATGCAGGTATTAGGGTAAATCTTATATTTCTTGCATCAACTTCTTTTCCATAAGCAGCTTGGAAAATACCCTCTAAGTCATCGGGGCTTTCCTTGTGATCGTTATCAATTGTTCGTGCAAGTGTTTGGGTGGGTTCGTAGTACTCACCAAAGTAAATATAGAGGTCGGTAGTTTTCTCGTATTTTCTTTCACTCTTTACCATTTTTTAACCTCGTAATTAAAGACACGTTCAATTGTCCAACACCTACAGTTTACCTCATCCCTTAACTCGTCCGCATCCCATTGGCTAATTATGTTACCACCAAGCAACGCCATAAGTCCACTGTCTAACTCCATTGTAGCATCAACTATAAATTTACCGTTAGCGGCTCTGTGCTCTGGGCGTGTTCTCCCATCGTTTGATGATTGATATATAGGGACAACTGCAAGCCCTGTAATCTTTCTAGCCTCTAGCATTTGCTCGGTATTGGCACTGTTGGCTATGTTCTTTGTTTCATTCCTAGCAAGTCTTAGGGCGTTGTTTCTTGCCTTTCCTCCATCGGGTTCTACTAGGTACTTTTTCAGGTCTTTACTTACATCGTAGGCACTCTCACCACGTACCGCACCAGTTGCGATTCTAGTATAGAGGTCTTTTTTTGTTTCCTGTTGAAGATCCCATATGCGGGTACTTAGATTTTTACCGTCTTGATAAATTACTTTTGTGAATGCTGATTTAACAATTGAAGGTGAAAGGTTATCAAGTGAACGCCCCGCCACTTCTAACATCTTTTTATCGGTAACGTGAACTTTTAGGAACTTCTCCCACTTCGTCTTGGTAATTGCACATACTTCCTCAAAATCACTCTGTAGCATCGTTTTCATGCCAGAAGCCCATTCACTTGTAATACTCTCCAACTCGGTTTGTATCGCTCGTAATTGTGCTGTTCTTAACACGCCATCACTACCTGCAACCTTAAGAATCTCTGAATCAACGTAGGATGACACATCTTTCATCATCATATCGATTTCTTTTTCTTGATCTAGGTACTTTTGCAGTGTCTGTATGCGGGCGTTTTTCTGATATTCCGTTCCCCGTGTCGGCTTAGAGGTAAGCATGTTACTCTACCTCATAACCTGCTGGTGTTTGTGGTGTTGCTTGTTGATTTGTGAGGATGTCTAGTTCGCTTTGTATTTCGGTTGTATCAGTTGCAATGGTTGCTGTAGTCCCTGTTTTTAGTGCATCGTATTCTTTTTGTTTTCCTATTTCCTCTTCCCAATCGTAGCCGTTCTCTTTTAGTAGTGTTGGGATTGAGACACCTATAGTTGACTTGGAAATTGCAGCATCTATCTTTTCCTTTTCGTCATCCTCCATTATCGGAGGGAAACCTATTTCTATTTCATAAGCTAAAGCGTTTTCTTTGAAGAGTAGAAAGGTCACTTTCCTAACAATGCTTTTTAGTGCTTTTGTAAGTGCTTTCCTGCGTTTGTTTACCTTCTTTATTAATCGTGACAGCCTGATCTTTTTAGCTTTACCAGATTCGTTTCCGCCGTCACTACCAAACAGTAGGCTTGTTGGAATACCGGATGTTGTGCACATTCTTTCGATGTTGTCGGCTAGGTTCTGTAGTGCGGTTTGTGGCACGCCGTCCGCTTGAATTTGTCGCAGCTTCATGGGTATTACCGAGCGGGGCTTTAGGGGTATTTTGTTGCTGTTCTGTTCAAGTATCGCAGCGTATGCCTCGTGGTTTTTTTCATCATTATCATCAAAACAAAACATTGCAAAGGCGTTCACGTGTTCGATTATGTCGTTACTGCTTAGTGACTTATTCACGGCATCCTGTAGTGAAATAATGTTTTCAATATCGCTAAGGTTCGAGCGTCCTGCCTCTACTTCCCAAAAGGGAATAAATCCAAACTGGTTGACGTTTCCAAAGTTTCCAGCGGTTTCCACTGGTTTGCCGTCAATGAGGATGTAGCACTCGGTTTCAGTCCATATCTCGGCATAGGTGGAGTACTTTGATTTTGTGGTTGTGTTGAGTTGTGAATCAAACTTTGACTTTAGTTTTTTGCTATCAAAGTTGAACGCAATCATAACACCAGTTAGTTTATTCCCTAAGTCGTAAAAAGGGTGTACCGCTGCAAAGTCTTCAACCTCTAGCCTGTAGTCACTAGAAAACGTTGTAATCTCGTCCGCTGTTCGTTGTCGCAGTCTGATGTATGACTTTGTGTGCTTGCATAAATCCTCAAAAACATCTTGTGCTAGGTTGTCTATATCGGTTTCTTCAAAAAAGTCATCAAGTACATCACTTTTTGCCTCATCCAGTCCCTCGCAACTCACTGTAATCTCTTCATTGATGTGGCTCATACCCATGCAATGCTCGGATGTGATGTCTACGACTTCTTTAATGAAGTTCGCAACTATATCTAGTCTAACCTCGCCCCGTTCTGGTTTGTACAAAAACGTACCTGATCTAGTCTTTACGCCTTCACCTAGTATATTTTTACGGTCATAATGCACACCGTCATAATAGTCTTCTCTCATGTTTGCTAGTTGCACGTGACGGCTAGTGATGTACTGGGAAATAATAGCGTTTGCTTTTGAGTAATCAGCTTTTTGTAAAAATTCGATGATGTTATCCACTACAGCGTACACCTCCAACTAGGGGTTTATTTTTTTGGCTGTAGTAAATTTTTACTATTTGCCGTTATTCTATCATGAAGTGGATGCGATTTGGTAGTCAAACCTTCTCCCGTATATCTTGCTAACCGCATACCGCACCCCATCCATGTGGTGATTGAAGGCGTCAACCGGCTCGTTTGTCGGGTTCTTGTCCCTATCCAAAGCCCACGTATACCCCTGTATTTCGGTCTCAATGTTTGAGCTGTTCGAGGTGTAGTGTACTTGCTTACTCTTCACTAGCTGAATACCAGAACGCACGCTGTCCGCACCCTTCACACTAGGGATGATGTTGTAACCCGCCCGCCGTATCTCTTCAATGCTCTTTGGTTCGGCACAATCAGCAACAATAGTGGAGTGGTTAGGTACTTCAAGCCGTCTTAACTCATCTACAATCATGGAGTTTGTAAGTCCAGTACGGTAAATCAGTTCATGCAAGTACACGGTGTCATTGTGGGTTTTCACCTCACCGAATGCGGTCGGGTCGTTGGAGAATCCAAAGTCAAGCCAATAGGTTGGATGGTAGGGCAGGGCTTTGTATTCCTCGTATGGAATCGGCTTCCAGTCCTTGTAAATCCTGCCCTTCAAACCTTCGCTAACGTAGCCCTTGATCATCGTGTAATAGTGGTCGGGTAGCGTCTCCCTGTAGCGTTCGTAGTTACTGGCCGTTATCGGGGCAATGTTTATAGCGTTGCTGTGGTAATCGTTGTAGATGAATGTGACGTCTTGGCTTTTGAGCTTTGGGATATAGTAACCCTCCACACCTGAATCAATCAGGTTAAACCATCGTTTGATGATCCAGTGGTTTTTGCTGGGTGGGTTGAGCAGTAGGATGATTTTGATGTCGCCACGTACTGACCTGATGGAGTCATCTAACTGGTTGAAATCGTCCTCCCCTATCTCGTCCGCTTCTTCAATGATGATGGTGTTGTAGTTGGCCAGTGACTTGAGCTTTGCTGTTCTGTCACTACTACTTTTGCGAAACGCCTTCGCCGTTATCTCGTTTTTGCCGTATCGAAAGCTCATCATGCCGTCATTGCAGTAAATAGCCTCGGTTAATGATTGTTCATCTATCCGGTCTTTGATCTCTTTGTAAATTGAATCACGTATGTCGTTGAGCACGTTTCGCATAATTGCACATCTGAAATAGTGATGTGAGGCTATGCTACCAACTGCCAACTGGGAGGCAAAGGTGGAACGCCCAGCACCACGCCCGCCCATTAGCACGTAGTAGCGGGTACTTTGCTCAACTACTGGCATATACACATCATTTACATAAAAATCAATCGCCTTTGATGGTAAACCTCTTAACATTGAAATTTACCTCTTTCACTAGTAGCGGGTTGTCTTCTTGTCCACCTAGGTTGATGTTTGAGCTTTCGATGTATCCACGGTCTTTACACTTTGTTTTTAGGTAGAAAATGATTAGTGATGGGTTTCCTTCTTGTATTCCCCTGAATAGCTGACTTTCAACAAAGTCTTTTGCGATGTCCTGAATCTTCGCAACACCCGCTTTGTACTCCTCATCCTCATTCATCCAGCGATAGTGGGTGTTTGGAATTATCCCTGCTTTTTGAGCTGCACTAGTAGCAACGCCTAGCGTCTTTTCTAGTGCTTGCAGCATTTCTTGTTTTGCCTTCTTTTTCCGTTCCTCTACTTTTTTAGTGTCTCTTTTATCTTTTTTGATCATATTACCCCTGCCTTTCAAAACTTACTATCTTATCGAAATATTCCTTGTAAAAATTAAATATCTCTTTATTGATTGTGATGCAACCATTTTCTGTTCTTGGGTTCGTGTTAATGTTTGCACTTGTTTCTATCCCGAAATGGAATTTTTCGCCGTACCTTGCAAAGATTTTGCTGTGATTCTTGAAAACACAAATACGACCACAATCAAACTTTTCAAAAACTTCCTTTAACTTTCTGTATTCTTGTGTGTAACTTCCCGGGAAGATTTCCCCAACGTAAGCATCTAGTTTCTTGATTCTCCCTTCTTCTAACCATTCCTCAAATTGTAGAATATCATCACCGCTCATACACCAAGTTGAGAACAGGCAATAGTCTAGGTTTTGTTGTCTCAACACAACTTTTAAGTACGATAAAGCATCAACGTCACCGCCCGTTATGCAGTGATACGACTCTCCGTCTTTGAAGTCAAAACCAACTGCATCTAGTAATTGCGTTTCTGAATATGCTCTTCGATATAAGTGTCTATCACTCCTAACTATGCACTCTGTTTTTCTTCTTCTTGTGCCCTTTTTTTCAGGCTCGATAGTTTCGCTTTCCTGTTCTTGTTTTTTATCAAAATCAAAAAAAGAAAACTCTAAATCATTATTGGTTAATTGTTCTTGTGTGAACACAATCCACACCCCCTAAAATTACTCAAACGCTAGTTTTTTTTTGGCTGTTTGTCAAGAGATACATACACCATTTGTTAACTGCTAAATGTATTTCGTCAGTATTGGAAGTGAAAAGACAAACAACTTCATACTTTCCTATTTCGCATCCAATAAACCTTCTTCTCAACCTTTCACGATGATCAAACGGCTTTCCCTTCAAGTTATCACCTATGGGGTTGAATTGAGTATCAGCAGGGCAAGCTATCTGACTTGCCCTAGCTGATGCTGACATTAACTGCCGTCTTCTCTGTTGCTGTTTCCACGAGTCGCCGCCAAACTTCTTTTTCAGTTGCTTAGAAAGCTCCCACATACCCTTTATTTGTTTTGGGTTTTTGATGGGCTTCATTTGAAGTCCCCAATGATTATTTTTTCTAGTTGTTCGATTCTTTTTGTTTGTAGATGTTGATGGATTGTTAAGACAATAATGTGTGCATACCCTAGCAATATAAACAGAAAGAGAGTTTGGTAGTCGGTCATCTCAAAGACCTCCCCATTTAAGTTTTTTTAATTCTCGCCTTGTTTTAGCTATTACCAGAACACAAAGGCAGGAGGTAGTAACAAAGACAACCAAGCAAAAACAGATCCCAAGAACAATTTCAAGGTAATCCCTCATCTCACCCCCTCCCCAAAGTAAGCCGCCATTGTCTCTTTGTCGTTGAATAGTTCCAATGCTTCTTCTTCAGTGTTGCGGGTAAGTCCTGCGTGGTAGCGAGTAATATCAACACCAGACAAAAAGAAAGAGTCTAATACGTGTCCGTCTGATACATGCCAGTATCGATCATTCCAGTTCGGCATCTTCCCCACATTCTTCCTAGATTCCGCCCTCAGCCGTTCGTTCTTCTCTTCTTTGGTTTCAACTGTAAACTTCTTTTCAGCACATTCTCTGCACAAGATATTGATAGTGTCTTTTGTGTCTCCAACGGTTGTGTATTTTTGCACGTCGGGAGAATTGCACATTTCGCATCGTGGTGAGTCCGACTCCTCCTGCTGCGGTTCTTCTCCCCAGCCTTCTTCAAGCTCAAAATATTCTGCAAACTCATCAAAAGAACAATACTGTACGTACAAAAATACGTTTGTGATATACATCACTATTTTTTTTTTGTTATTGAGTCCACAAATGTTCGCTCTTGTATCGCTGCCTTTTCTCTTCCACACCTGTCCTGTTTTGATCTGTTGATTACTCGTTGTCATAATAGAGCTCCAAAACCTTGTATAGGTCTTCTGTTGTTGTGAAATTGACTTTTTTTCCGTAGATGAAAACCCCTTTATCTTTCTCTCCCCAACAGCTTTCATAAACAAAATGATCTATCCATTCCGCCTTGTCGTTTGTGATTTTGACAAGTAAATCACGTACTAGCTTGATGAATTTTTCAGGTGAGTATCCATCAAAGTATGGGGATATTTTTCGCAACGCTTTTGATAATTCCTCTGATTCATCTAGTGCTTTTTTGTAGAGTTCCATGGTAGAAACAAATTCTTCTAGCGTGATGGGTATATTACTCATATTTAATTGCCTCCTGAGCCGACAACACGACAGGTTGACGGTCGTTGTACAGAATTGTTGTTGATCTCAAAATTCCACCAAATTCCCTAATTCTATCTTGGAATGAAGCCATTGTTTCGGCTGACTTGTTTCCCTTTTCAACTTCTACCCATCGTTCTTTGAAGCTTGGGGTTTTATCTAACCTCTGCAAGATTGCTATGTTGTCTTTTGTCTCAACGAATATGCGAAACTCTGGTTTCACGTTTACCCCTTCACAATCGGCGTTTTATTGCCGTTTACTAAGATTTTTTTCACATTGTGAACGGTTCTCTTCACCTGCTCCGTTTTGCCCTTCAGCACTTGAATCTCATCAGGGTTGTAGGTCACCCCATCTTGGAATAGTGCCAAACCTTTGAACAGGTTGAACCGCACGCCTAGGATGACGCTGTTGTGTTCATAGAGTTCGCTGAACATAATTTTTTCTCGTTTTTCACCTCTTCAAGATGCGCTAAAATGTCACGTCCTAGGTTGTATCTTAAAAGCTTAAAAGGGCGGGTAATTAAGCCTTGAATGTGGTGTTGGCTATCTTCGTCCACCTCCGACAACAAAACGGCGTTGTGGGCTATTTTTTCGCTTTCATCGACTATTCTGATTATCTCTGAGTGTAATCTTTGCAGGTTTTTCATTATTTCACCTCTCGGAAGTCTAGGTTTGGGTATTTATGGAGCAGCATTTTCTTTTTTATTCGGTAAACAGGCGTCACCATTCCCTTCACGTCTTCAACAACAAAAACGCTGTTCTCGTAGTAGCTGAAATCAGCAACGTACTTTATGCCTGCATAAAGCTCGAATTTTGGCTGTAACTTGAGGTCTTGAATATCTTTCACCTTCTCCATGAGCTTTAGTTGGCAGTAACGTCTCATCTCGGCTTTTGAAGCGAACGTTACACCGTCTAGTGTTCGCTCTTCTTTCGGTGCTACGCCGTACTTGTGCTTTTTTTTCAACATTTGCTGAAACTCTTTTGCAGTTACTCTTGTACTCATTTCATCCCCAATTCTTTAGCGTAGAAGCTACAAACAACATCCCCTAGCTCTTTTTTCCAGTAGCCCGATATTGTTCTCAGGCTTTTCTTCGGGTACATCTTTTTGAGCATATGGGGGAAGCAGTAGTGCTTACCTGAAAATTCGTGTTCTACTAACTCACCGTCATGCGGCATCCATGGAGTCCCAAGGTACTTGTTAGCTATTTGCTTAGAGGTGTAAAGCGGTTCTTCGCACGTTTCGCAGTAAGATTTCGGAAAGCCTGCGCTTTTTTTAGTTCCCCACTTTGTTGAGTGCCCAACTGGTCTTCCTTTTGTCATTGGTTTTTGCTCCTGTTGGTTAGATGCCTAGCCATTGCGCAAGTGATCGCATTGCTCTTTCGTAGAGTTCTGAATCACCTTCACATTCACGGCTGATTTGTTGTTTTAGTTCGTTGTATTTTTCGTCACCACCGCGGCCTCTTGTAGTGCCGTAAATGATCCCAAAAACACGTTCTTCTTTTGAAAGCCCATCGGTTCGTGGATCTTCTTCTGCCAAGTGCATCATCACCTGACTTATTCGATTTCGGAGTTGCATGAGATAGCTCCTGTGTCGATATTCTGGAAGTAGGTGAATTTCCCCAGCTTCCCAAACCTTGATTTTTTGATGTCTGCGGTGAAGTCCTGTCCTTCACGGCTGATTATTACCGCAAGGTCAACAACTGCCCCAAGCTCACCAGCACCCTTGAATCCAATCATCTTACTGTTAGCATTCTTTGCACTCTCATTACTCAGTTGCGAGACCATAATCACGGTACAATCCAGTTTTTTCGCAAGGTGTTGGAGCTTCACGGCTGCCTGTTTTTGAGACTCAAAAATATCCTTGTCTGGGTAGAGGTTTTGCACAAAGTCGACAATCAGCACATCTAACCCCGTCGATCTTTTGTCTGCCCTTGCAAGCGTTTCGATTGCTTCAACTGATCGAGTGAATCCATCATGTATTTTTAGGTTGAGCTGTTTGAGTTTTTCAAGTGCTAACGGTCTTTTCTCTCTCCCCATTTCTAGTATCTTTGTGGCTATTCCGCATTGCATTGAGTACAGTCTCAGCACGATGTCGATTGGGTTCATTTCGAGTGAAAAATAGGAAACACGAGCCCCAGTGTTCAGTACGTTGAGCATTGTTTGCAGCACAAAACTAGTCTTTCCGCTGCCTGTATACCCGCCAATGCCCCATATATGCCCACGGCAAAGACCCTTAGTGAATGAGTCAATCCATGGAAAGCCTGATTTGATACCAAAAGTTCCCCTTGATGCGTTCTCGGTTACGATGCCATCTATTTGGTCGACAAAGTGAGCAATGCCCCGCTTTTGTGTGCCTATTTCCATCTCTTCGATCATGTTTGCAGCGTCAACGATAAGCTCGACGTAATCAGCTTTTCCCCGATAATCATCAGTTGGAGAACTAGCAACCTTGTGGAGTTCATCTGCTGCCTTGAGTATTTGCCTGTCGATGAAGCGTGCAATGATTTCCTTTGCAGCTGATACGGTTTGTGACTTGCCGGTAATCCAGCTTATGCCCTCGGCTAGCAGGTGTTTAACCAATTCCTCTGATTTGCTGTTGAATTTGCAAGCCCTTAAAAGCTCGATCACGTCAAGGTCTTTGCTGTCGGCGTATAGCTTTTTCATCGCCCCGTACAGGATGCGAAACTCATCAAACTCAAAATGATTCTCATCAAGCTGTGATGCTACAAAGTCCATGTTCTTCTCGAAAAAGTCAGGGCTGCAAAGAACGGACGCCAAAAAACGTTGTTCTACTTCTCTCGTGTTCATGCTGCCACCTCTTCAACTTTGGTTTTCTGTAGCCTAAACTTGACGCTGCTAGGGTAGAATTTACGCCATGGGAAGTCGGCTTTCTTCGCACCAGTGCCGTTGCCCCACTGCTCGCTGCTACTCGTTGACTCCACGCCCCAGTGATAATCCCGTTCACTCGCCACTTTTGCCACGTCCTCCTGAAATTTGAAAATCGAGTAGTCCATGCCATCGGTCTTCTCGTTCAGGTTCTCCAGCAATTCGGCAATAACGGCGTAGGGAAGCAACGAACACAGTGCCTCGATGATGTCCCTAGCCTTCGCAATCCCAGCAACCCCGAACTTGGAAACCGACACGGGGTACAGCGTCCGGTACTTGTCCATCAAGCCGTCCACCTGCTTTGGTGTTGCATCCCCCGCATTTCCTCCAACCGGTTTCAAAACTTTTTTCTCTCCCTCGCCTTCACTGTTTTTTTCCACTCCACTACCCTCCACAGAGAGAGAGTATTTACTTGAAGATGAAGATGAAGATGAAGATGAAGATGAAGATGAAGATGAAGGGGGGGGTAAATTTTTTTTCCGTGGGTTAACCTCTTGGTTATCCTTTTGGTTATCCAAATTCGGATTTCCTCCCCTCTTTCCAACTTCTGCTCTCTTGGCTTTCAGTCTTGCATCTTTTACCATTCTTGGAGAATAAAAACCCTTCTCATCAGAGGCTATTACATCGTGCTTTAAAAGTTCGTTAAAAAGTCGATTAAACGTCTTTGAATTCTCTTTCAAAAGCCGATGTAAGTCCGATGTAGTAGCGTATGAATTGCCGATCATTAGGTAACCGGAGTCCGATGATTGGTGCATAAAACACAAAAGATCAATCAATAATCCCTTCGATTCACGGGAAATCATTGCTAATTTACTGGATGATAACCAGTCGTTTGAATAGAATTGAAACGCCGGTGCCTTATTGTTTTTTTCCATTTTCCGCCTCACTTATAAGTGATACTTATCGGGTTATTTTTTTCTACGCTACTCGTTGATCTTCGATGTACTTATGTATGAATCTTTTGGATGCTGTAAAAAGCTCTTGATCTTCTTCTGGCAACGCTCTAACCGCTGCAATTCGTGGGTACTCTTTGCCGTCTTTTCCCTGCATTGTAATGTCAAGAAAAACGTTTCTACCAAGCAAATCGTCTGTATCAAAATCCGCTTCAACATCCTCACTCACTAGGTTTCTCCCTAAGAGGGCTTCAACATGAAGCCTCATTTTTGCTTTACCTGAAATACTAGCCGTCAATTCTTCTGTTACCGTTGTGCAAAACGGCTCTAGGAAGTCACCTATTTGTATCTCGTAGCAGAAGACCGCTTTCCGCTGAGTTACTTCCTTACCTTCAAACGTGCTTGTCTTCTCTCCAATGTCAACAACATCGAATAATACCGCCTTGTACGTTCCATTTTTGAGGGTTTCACTAAACTTGCCTGCTGGTATGATCATGTGTTTTTTATCCTTATTCTTTTAGGTGTTTTTTGGCTGCTTCTTCGTCAATCAACATGGCGTATGGTTCTCCCAACGCCTTCTTGACTTGTATGCGTTTTATCGCATCTTTTAGCTCTATTGGTTGGTTCTCATCCTCTAACAGTGCGTTGATTGCTTTGGTGTCTGCTTTCACAAAAACCGCTAACTTGTCGGTCAATATCTCTTGCAGCTTGGTCACTGGATAGTCATAGCGGGTTGCTTGTCGAATAACGAACCTGTAACGGTTGTTCACGATCAATTGATCATCATCACCTACCCGCTGCATCATGAAGTTTTGCAACTTCTTTTTGTGAAGTTCCAAAAGCTTTAATAATTCGTTGGTTGCCTGTGCTTCTGATGCAAGCTCCGAATCAGTCATACTCGCAAGCTCGAACACTTCACCAGTTGTTGGGTTAACCGTTTGCTCTACGATCTTGAAAAGCGTCATACTACTCTCCAAAAAATAGATGGTTAGTGTCTTCTTGCAGTAACTTCAAAACCTTGTCATAATGTGGGTTCTTTATCGGTTCAACGTTTCCCTGCATTAAGCGGGCTTTTGCTTTGAACTTATCGCCAACCGTAGAGGAAAGGTGTAGCAATCTTTCAATCTTTCCTGTTCTACCAGTTTTCGCCTCCATGAATCCGACGTGTTCAGCAAAGTGAAGCGACTCATTTGCCCCCTTACCTATAAGGTTTGGCTTTGCAATAATTGCGCCGCTGTCATGTACGTCTTCGATCTGTGTGATGATTACTAGATTGATAGGGAGTTTTTTGAGGTAGGTAAACAGTGCAATTGTTGATGATGATATGTTGCCCCATTCGTCATACCCTAGTTTTTTACCTTTTGAGGTATAGAGAGCATCTGACCAGTGGGCTGGATCAAGTCCCTTTGCAAGTGCTATTGCTTCATTTTCTAATGCTGTTACTGAATCGATAACGATAGTCTCAAAAGGAAAACTACCGTCTTCAATCTTCTTTATTGATTGCTGTAAAACGTTAAAGAAGTTCTTTTCTATATACTTATTGTTTGGAAAAAACTTCTTGTAGAGTCCGTGGCTTCGATCAGTGTCAAAGATCAAACACTTTGGGAATGTGCTAGCAAAGATTGATTTGCCTGATCCAGCTGACCCGTAAACGAGCATTTTGACAAAGGTCTTTTCCTGTTGCGGATCTACTACCGCTTGCACTTTTTCTAGTTGTTGTGTTACTGTAGTCATAGGTTTTCACTTTCTTTGGTTGTTAAAACCTCGTTACTTAGCTGTAACGGGGTTTTTTTCGTTGGTGGTGATTTTATGCCCTGTCCATTTTTCTACTGCTTCTGGTTCGCCCTTAACTGATACCCTAAAAAAATCAGCACCTGTTGTACTGGCTAGGTGCTTGATCTCTTCATTCCTTTTTTTAGCGAATGAGTAACCTACAAAAAACGATGCAATGATTAAGCTTGATGATGTGATAGTTGAGAGTAAGAAATAGATGTTCATTAAGCTACAGCCTCCACAAGTCTTTCTTCTTCAGCGTGCACAGCGAGTGAAGCTGCCTCCGTTGCTTTTTTTGCTTTGTCTTCTTTGATTTGTCGGTGTTCGTTGATCAGTCTTTTGGATTGAACCTCAAGCGGTAGTAGTGCTTTTCGGTGTTCGTTGGTCACCCTTCGTAATTCAGCAAGCTCTTCATCTGTGAACAGGTCTCGAGTCTTCATCATTTTGATGTTCCCTAACCCTCGCACAATAATCACGTCTTCTGTAAGCTTTGTTGCTAACAAGTCTACGCAATCCTCTGTTATTTGTGTTTGTAGTGCGTTCGTCATTTTGCAACTCCTTTTGTTGTTGTTGTGTCCGGTACTAGTAGTAGGAATATGATTGCAATTCCTACGCTGTGTCCGGTTCTGTTGATCAAGCATTCGACCAATCCGATGAGTGCTAGGGTAGCGAATACACCGGAAAGCTTGATACAGGTTGTGGTTATGTTGTTTTGCATAAATGTAATTCAACAAGTAGTTGACTGAGAGTAACTTGTTGTTTTTTTTAGCTCGAAAGATTGTTGTGATTTTTAAAAGTCCGCCAACTTTAAAACTCGTGACTACACAACACTGACTCCACTTCTTGTGCTAGCGGTGGATTCGCCCTTTTTGTCGCGTTGGTAGGATTTGAACCTACGACCTTCCCAGTTTCGATCTAGGCGAGCTACCACTGCTCCACAACGCGATGAAATATGTGATTTGTAGGGAATTGAGATAAAAAAAAGACCACCAAGCGAATTTCGCTTGAAGGTCTTAAATGTAAAGTGTGTTAGCTTTTCAGCTTCACACCTTGTGAAGTCTAATTTTAATGGCGGGCCCGACCGGATTCGAACCGGCGATCACCTGCGTGACAGGCAGGTATGTTAACCGCTACACCACGAGCCCTGAAATCTAATAAGGTGTTTTCTTAGGGAAAACAACGATATTAGGATAGTGGAAATTGGGGGGGGCGTCAAATGACTAAAGTCATTTTTTCTAGTGAGAGATGTTTAGTCGATTACGTGTGTCCCTTTTGTATTTATTTTCGAAACATACACCGTGCTCTCCTGCCCTTCTTTCAGAAATGCTTTCTGCATGGCGCGTCCGATGGCTTCGGCATCTGGTTTTTCTGTGGCGAAGGCGAGCATGGAGGGGCCGGCTCCGCTGATGGTGGCGTTGGTGGCACCGGTGAGGATGGCGGTTCGTTTTACTTCGTCGAAACCAGGGATGAGCATCTTTCTATAACGTTCGATAACGAGGTCGTAAAATCCTGAAAGGAACAGGCTTGTATCTTGTTGTACAACGCCGGTGATCATTTTTGCTGTGTTGAGATTGTTTTGGACTGCATCTTTGAGAGAAACTTTTTCTGGAAGGATTGATCGGGCGAGTTTGGTTTCCAGTTGCATATGTGGGTAGACAACGATAACCCAGAGATCGGGTAGGGTTCCGATGACTCGGCCGCGGAGTGGTTTTAGATTTGTGGTGACTACAACACTTCCTAGCATAGCAGCGACACAGTTTTCACCGTAGTTTGTGGTGATGGTGTGTTCGGCGATGCCGGAGATTTCTACGAGTTCGTCTTTAGAAAGCTTTTCTCCGGTGAGTATATTGGCGGCGAATGCGGCTGCACATGCTGATGCAGAGCTACTGCCGAGGCCACTCGAAATTGGCATTTGTTTTTCTATCGTGAGTTCAATGCCGATTGAGGAGTTTATCTTTTTTAGCACTTCAATCGCGGCGACACCTGCGGTGTTTTTTTCTGCTGCACGTGGGAGAAAATTATTGTCACCGATGATGTCTACTATGGTCACACCTGGTTTTTCTACCTGACGAGCCCACACAATGTCGCCTGGTTTTTCTACTGCAAGTGCAAGAATGTCAAAGCCTGGACCAAGGTTGGCTACGGTTGCGGGTGAAAATACTTTTATCCAGTCGCTCACAGGTTTTCTCCGAAAACTACTTCATCACCAATGCTTATACTGTTTTTATTACTGAATCCTTCATTAACTTCCAACACAAACATACCTTCTTTTTTGGGTTCGTAGTTTGGGCAGGGATCTTGTTTGCAAGGTGCTGCGTGAATAATGTCGACTATCTTTTTATCTTTGTCAGCAAAGATCATCTCTAAGGGGATGAGTGTGTTTTTCATCCAAAAGGCATAGCGAAATGGGTAGTTAAAGAGGAACATCATCCCTTGGTTTTCTGGCAAACTGGTTTGGTACATAAGTCCGTAACTATGCTCTTCTGGGCTAGCGGCGATTTCGGCAGTGATGGTTGTCGATTTTCCCTGCTGGTTCAGGATTGAGATGATACGCTTTGCATAGGTTGGTCGAGGTGGAGGTGTGGGAGCGGTGTTTGCTTGTTGTTGGGAGGTAGGTGTTGCACAGCTAGTGAGCAGGATGATTACTATGCTTGCAATCAGTGTTGTGAGGAATCGGTTGTGTTTATGCATTGAGAATTTCCTCTGGGATGTCGAAGTTGGCGTAGGTTTTTTGGACGTCTTCGTTTTCTTCTAGTTCGTCGAGCAGTCTGAAGATCTGTTCGGCGGTTTTTTTATCTTCAATTTTTACGGTGTTCTTTGGTACTTGGGTGATTTCGGATGAGAGTATGGTGTTGCCTTGTTTTTCTGCACCGTTTTTGACAGTTTCTAACTGGTCTGGGGCACAGATAATTTCGAGGTTTCCTTCGCCTGCTTCAGTGACATCTTCGCTACCGAGATCTATGAGTTCAAGCATGGCATTTTCTAAATCTGTGTTTTTGGGCTTTAGTATGATGACGCCTTTGGTCTCAAACATCCATGCCACACAGCCAGTTTCACCAAGGTTTCCGCCGTTGCTGCTGAAAATGTGGCGAATGGAGGAGGATGCTCGGTTGCGGTTGTCGGTCATAATGTCGACGAGAACGGCAACACCTGCTGGTCCGTACCCTTCGTAGGTAACTTCTTCGTAGTTTACGGATTCACCACCTTCTCCGGTACCTTTTTTGATAGCTCGTTCAATGTTGGAGTTCGGCATGTTGGCTTCACGGCCTTTTTGAACGGCTAGTCTTAGGCGAAAGTTTCCATCTACACTACCCCCACCAATTTTGGCGGCGATGGTGATTTCTTTGGCAAGTTTGGTGAATGCTGCACCACGTTTTGCATCTTTGACTGCTTTTTGGCGTTTAATTGTTGACCATTTGGAGTGTCCGGACATAGTAGTACTTCTTTAAGTAAATAGTGGTTTGTTACTTTTCAACTATAGCGATTACTTCGATTTCGACCAAGACGTCTTTGGGGAGACGAGCAACTTGGACGGTGCTGCGGGCAGGGAAATTGTTGGTGAAGTATTCGGCGTAGATAGTGTTCATGCCGGCAAAGTTGTTCATATCGCTGAGGAATACGGTGCTTTTGATGACGTTTTCGAATGAGGATCCGGCTTCGGTGAGGACGGCTTTGAGGTTTTCTAGGACTTGTTTGGCTTGGGTGGTGATGTCGGATCCTACGACTTCTCCGGTTTGGGGGTGGAGGGGGATTTGGCCGGAGGTGAAGAGGAGGTTTTGGAATTTGACGGCTTGGGAGTAGGGGCCGACGGCTATTGGGGCGTTTTCTGGGGTTATGATCGTTTTCATGGGTGGGTTGATTCCTGTTTGTGGTTTTATTGTAGCGTTTTTTTTGGGGTGGAGGCTAGGGGGAGAAATGCCTACGAATGTTTTTTATTGCGGGTGGTTTTTTATTTTCTGGTTGCTGGGGTGTTGGGGCGCCGCACATCGTTTTCTTCGAAGTCGTTATTGGCACTAACTACTTTTTGTCCGTCGTCACAAAAAGTAGCAAAAAGGACTCGCCTCTCAAACGTCTCAGAGAGGGTGTCGGCCATTGAGAGGCGGAATGCCAGAGAGCTGCGGAGCTGAGGATTGTTCAGTGGGTGGTTATACTTGTTCCAATGAAGTACTGCGTTGGGAGAATGCGTTTTGGTGCGTTCTGCAGCTGCGCTTTAGAATGGCGGGTTTTGGGGTTATTGTTTGAAGATTTTGAAGTCTTGCCAGAAGTGGGGGTAGGTTTTGGAGACGCAGGAGGGGTTTTCTATGATGATATCGGGTTTTACGAGTTGAAGGACGGCGAAGCTCATGGCCATGCGGTGGTCGTTGTAGGTGGCGATGGAGACGTTGTTGTTTAGTTTGTCGAGGGTGGTGCCGTGGATGGTGAGGGTGTCGTCAGTGGAATCTGTTTTTACTCCGAGTTTGCCGAGCTCGTTTTGTAAAGCTAGGATGCGGTCGGTTTCTTTGTGGCGGAGGGTGCCGATGCCGGTGATGGTTGATATTGCCGGAATTATGGCTGCAAGTGGTGCTAGGGTTTGGACTACGTCGGGGATTGTATTCATGTTGAATGCGTGTGACTGTGTGGTCAGTTTTGCACATGAAATGCCGATTTTGTTTGATTCTTTTATCGGAGTTGCTCCAAGTTTTTCGAGAAGCTCGATAAAATGCACATCGCCTTGCTTTGAGTCTGTTCCAAGGTTTGTGATTTCTACTGGTGTATTTGTTAGAAAGGCTGCGGCGAGAAAATAGGATGCGGCGGAGGCATCGGCTTCGATGGTGTATTCTTGGGAGATGTATCGTTGATGGGCGGGAATAGTGAATTGTTTGTAGTTGTGGTTTGTTGCTCTTGCAGCAAAGGATTGCATGACGTCCAGAGTGATATCTACGTAGGGTTTTGAGGAAAGTTCATCCGTAATGGTGATGACAGTATCGTTTGCTGCATAAGGCGCAATCATCATTAACGAGCTTAGGTATTGGCTGGAAGTTTTTCCTGAAATGGAAATATTGCCACCAGGGAAAATATTTCCTTTGATTATGAGTGGAGGATACCCTTCTTTGTTGCTATAGGCAATCGAACAGCCGCTTGCTTGCAAGCTTTCGACAAGCGCTTTGATAGGTCTTTCCTGCATGCGCTCATCACCGGTAATCACTGTTTTTGCGGGGATTGTGGTGAGGAGGGAAGTGAGAAAACGCATCGCTGTGCCGGCGTTTCCGATGTAAAGTTCGGTGTTTTTGGGTTTAAAAGTTCCGCCATGTACTCTAACGGTTGTTCCTTCAATTTCAAATCTGATGCCAAGTTTCGTTAAGGCTTCTATCATGTATTTTGTGTCGTCGCTGTGGAGGACGTGGTGGAGCTTGCTGGTTCCTTTTGCAAGGCTGGCGATGAGGAGTGCGCGATTTGTGATGCTTTTTGAGCCGGGTAGGGTTATAGAAAGCATGAGGTGTTATTTATACAGTAATTTACTAAAAATTAGGTTGTTGGACTGGTGGTTTTTTTATATTGGAGAAAGCTGTCAGCGATAAGTTTGAGTTGTGCTAGACGATTGCTTTCTGGTGCGATGTTCATGCCTTGCTCGATGACAATAAGGGCTTCGCTGAACTTTTCCATGTACAGATAACATTCTGCAAGATCTTCCATAGCTTCGACGTAGAAACCATCGAACTGGATGCTTTTCTTCAGTTGTGCAATGCCTTCTTCTCTTTTTCCCAAATGAAATTGTACCCATCCGATTGATCTGATGACGTCGATATCCTCGGGATCCATGGAGTAAGCCGAATTAAGGTATTGAAGAGAGAGACGCCATTTTCTCTGCAGGGAATAGATATAGCCTAGATAGTAGTTGCAATCGAGATTTTCCGATTCGGCGTCGTAGGCATATTGAGCTTTTTGGAGAATTTGTTCAAGCTCTTTGTCTGTGAGGTTGCTTCGATTGAGTAAAATGTCGATCTGTTCGAGGTAGCTTTCGACGCAGTCTGGATATTCTACGGAAATTTCTTCGAGCACCATAAGCGCTTCTTCTTCGAATCCCATTCGTTTGAGTTCTTGGGCATCTCTCAATAGTTCATCAAGATTAAACTTTTTCACGGGTACTCTCCTTGACTGCCTTATCGTTAAGTAGTTTTGCGGGTCTTAATTCAGTAGGGAACAGTTATTTATTCCCTTACTGATGCCCTATTGTACGCTTTTTTTCTGAAGTTGCAAGGCTCTGGAGATTACTTATGGGGACGGGGAAATTGAGGTGGTTTTTTTATTTTTGAACTTAAGATGAACATTATCAGCTTAAAAATTCTTCATTTTTTTTATTTTTGACATTTACATATGTGCTAAATATATTTTAACTATGTGTTGGTGTTTTTTTTATTTGCTCTTGGAGATTCAAATATGATTTTTAAAAGGTGTCTTTTGGCTGTTGTTTGTTTGCTGTCTATTGTTGTTTTTTTTGCAGCTAAAGAAAGGACTGTTCAAGCTCAAGGGATGGTTGTGGTTATTAATAAATTTCTACCTAAACAGGCTTCCGACTGGAATGGAGATGGCATTGTTGACGGAAATGATGAGTGGATAGAGCTTTACAATACTAAACCTGATCCTATTAGCTTGCTTGGATGGAAAATAGATGACGTTGCAGGAGGTGGGAGTAAGGAGTATACGATTGCTCAAGAAAGTAGTATTGCAGGGTTTGGTACGCTGGTGTTTTTTAAAAAGCAGACCGGTGTGATTTTAAATGATACAGGGGATACTGTTCGGTTAACTGATCCTGCAGGGAATGTGGATGAGTATGTGTATAGTGCTTCACAGGTTAGTGCGGATGTTGCAGTTGGTCGTTGTCCTGCTGGAAGTTCAACATGGGTTCTTCTTGCGTCGCCTGTGATTGGTTCTATTTCATGCGCTTTTCCTGCTACTATGACAGAAACAGTTTTTCCTACTGAGATTTTCACGGAAACAGTAACCGCAACGCCAGAAATGATTGTTACGGAAACGGCTACAGAGACAGCGATTGCTGATTTTTCTGAAACTCCGCTTTTAGAGTTGACCGTTACTCCATTATCGTCCTTGACTAGTACAATTACTGCTACACACATTGCGTCAATGCAAAATTCAAACACTCCAACACGTACTAGAACAATCACTATCACTGTAACTCCTAGTGCAACAGTTACGATTACTGTAACAATGGTTATTCCACAATGTGCAGATGTGGTGTTGAATGAGGTCTTGGCTGCACCGTCTGCTCAGTTAGGAGAGGAATGGGTGGAGTTGTATAATCGAGAATCAGTTCCGGTGCAGTTGCTGCAGTGGCAGTTGGATGATGTGGAGAGTGGTGGAAGCAAGGTCTATAGTATTTCTACACCTGTTGTTGTTCAGCCTCATGGTTGGCTGGTATTGTCTCAAAGTGATACAAAAATCAATTTTAATAATGATGGCGATACTGTGCGTTTGTTATGTCCTGATGGTTCGCTTGTGGATAGTTTTAGCTATGTTCAGACTAAGACGGATTTTTCTTGGGGAAGGTATCCTGATGGGAGTGGCGAATGGGTGGGAGAAATGGCAGGAACGCGTGATCTTGCGAATGTGTTGCTTGCTACGGCAACAGCTACCTTTGGGGAGCAAAGTACTGCTACTTCCAAAGCAGTCGTTTTAGCAACGGTAACAAAAACAGCAACTTTTTTCATTTCCACTCCAACTGCAATTTCCACGCAAGCTATACCCTACGGTGTTATAGAATTGAGCGAATTTTTGCCAGCACCTGGTTCTTCCCATGACTGGGATGGGAGTGGTAAAGCTGATGGCGATGATGAATGGATTGAGCTTTACAATTCCTCTGATGCGATGGTTAATTTGTCGGGATGGATGCTTGATGATGGAGAAAATGGAAGCAAGGCGTATGTGTTGCCTGCAACTGCATCTATCGGGGTGAATGGTTATGCTGTTTTCTACAAAAAAGATACTAAAATCGCTTTGAATAATGATACCGATACTGTACGTTTACTTCGACCAGACGGCACTATTGAGGAAAGCTACCTTTATTCGAAGGCCAAGACAGATCAGTCTTTTGTGAAAGTTGCGGGTGCTTG
Source organism: bacterium (assembly GCA_037128935.1). Lineage (GTDB taxonomy): Bacteria > Patescibacteriota > CG2-30-54-11 > JBAXVQ01 > JBAXVQ01 > JBAXVQ01. The sequence goes on from JBAXVQ010000001.1 coordinate 103,010, forward strand.
GCAGCTTTCTAGTAGTCCTAGTCCTGGGTATTCAACAAGTGGTGCATTAACTGCTTCTCCAGTTTCTTCCGCAGAATTGCCAGTGACAGGAATGGTGACGGTATCGTTGGGGAGTTTATTATTGATAGTGGGAGTAGTGTTTGGAAAGTTAGTATTTCGTTGGTGAGTGTGGATTTTGTGCTGATGTCTTGTAGAAAAAAAGACCATGTGTTGTAATGAAATCACTAGTGAATGAGGCTTTTTTATGCGATTTTTTACCTCAATTTTTTCTGCACAAAATGCCCAAGTGCTGCTCTTTTTCTTTTCCTTCTTTTTTCTTTTTCTTTGGTTTGGTACGGTTGTCTGGGTGTATCAGGATCTTAAGCTTCGAACGCGTAGTCAGCTTTTGTTTACTTGTGCGTTGTTGCTTGCCATTTGTTTCCCATTTGCTGGTCTGATTTTTTACTTTCTGTTTCGTCCACATATTACTCTTGAAGAGCAGCAATTTGCAGATTGGGAAAAGATGCTGCTTTATCATGAAATCAAACAACATCCACGATGTCCTTATTGCACTGAATTTGTTGAGAAGGATTTCGTTGTTTGCCCGTCCTGCCTAAAAAACATCCGTTCGATTTGTAGAACTTGTGATCGGGTACTTGAGCTTGCTTGGGAAGTTTGCCCTTTTTGCGCTTCACGTCCGAATGTTGCTCCAGTGCGAGTTGCAGACGACGATCATGGAGAAAAAGTGGCGAGGAAGCATAAGAGCGTGTAATGGTGCTGGAGCAGAAGTGGAACTGATGTTAATTTATGTGTTTTTTTTTCTTACATCTTGTTGACTACATTGATTCCCAGAAGATTAAGACCGGTTTTTAGAAGCTCAGCGGTTGCTTGGCTGAGAGCTAGGCGGAATTTTTGCTGTGTTTTTTCTGCTTTAAGAATGGGAACTTGTTGATAGAATGTGTTGAAAAGACTTGCAAGTTCGTACAGATAAGTTGAGAGGATGTTTGGTGAGTATTCTTTAGCGGCTTCTTCAATGGCTTCTCCAAAATAGAGAAATTTTCTCAGTAAGCTTTTTTCACTTTCTGTTAGTTCAAGTTTTTGCCCTGGAATCTCTGTGCTTTCTGTCGCTTTAGTGATGACGGAAAGGATTCGTGCATAAGTGTACTGGAGGTAGGGTCCACTGTTTCCGTGTAGGTTTAATACTTTTTCCCAATCGAAGACAATATCAGTTTTTCGGTTTTGAGAGAGGTCGTTGTATTTTACTGCGCCGATACCAATGGTTTTTGCAATGCTTTTCTTCTCTTCTTCTGTCAAACCTTCGCGATCTTTAACCATTTCGTAAGCGCGTGTCACCGCATCTTCTAACACCTGTTCCAAGAATATTACACGACCTTTTCTAGTAGACATCTTTCCTTCTGGAAGCCTCATGAGCCCGAAGTTGATGTGTAGGATTTCATGGGTGCTGCCGATTTGTTTTCTTACCGCTGCAAGTTGTTTGAAATAGAGTGCTTGTTCGTTGCTGACGACGTGGAGTACTTTGAGGGGATGAAACTGTTCTTCGTAATATTTGTCAGCGGCGAGATCCCTTGTCAGATAAAGGGTAGCTCCATCAGACCGCTGTATCAGTGTTGATGGGAGTGTTGGGTGGTCATTGAGTACGGCAACTGAGTTGTCTTCGTTTTGTACCGCAATACCTTTTTTGAGAGCTTCTTGAATGATTTCTTCCAGCATGTTTTGATAGAAACTTTCACCGTGGATGAAGGTGAACGAGGTTTCCAGTCGTTCGTATAGTTTGTGGAGTTCTTTTTTGCTTTCTTTGACAACCCAATTCCAAAGAGCCAGATTTTCAGTATCACCGTTTTCTAGTTTTTTAAATTCTTCCCGAGCATTATCTTCAAGTGTTGGATCGGTTTCAGCTTTTGTATGAAAGTCTACGTAGAGTTGGAGGAATTCATGGATAGGATCTTTTTTTACGGTTGCTTCATTTCCCCAACTTTTATAGGCGTAGATGAGTTTGCCAAACTGTGTTCCCCAATCGCCAAGATAGTTATCTGCAATGACGTTGTACCCTAAATGTATGAATATTCGTTTGAGAGATTCTCCAATGATTGTAGAACGGAGGTGTCCGATGCTGAGTGGTTTTGCGACGTTGGGGTGTGAATATTCTACGATAATCGTTTGTGGTTTGTCATGACTTCTTTTTTCAAACAGTTCTTTTTGCGAAAGGATGGTGCTGAGATTGTTTAGTACCGCTTCATCAGTGAGTTTGAAATTTATAAACCCTGGTCCGGCAACAGTACAGTTGGATATACATTGGTGTTCAGCTATACTAGCAACAATTTTTTCTGCTACAGTTCGTGGATTCTCACCGATTATTTTTCCTAATTGAAGGGCGACTGGGGTCGCATATTCACCAAACTCTTCTTTTTGAGGAGGGGTAAGTGATATTTCAGGGCATAGCACTTCTGGCCAAAGAGTTTCTATGGATTTTTTTATATACGTGATCAGTAGTTTTTTCATGTAGAGTCAGTAATTAACGACAGTGTTCAGTATACGATGTAATGAGCGAAGTTGAAAGGTTGAGCCACTGTTTAAAATCTTGTTATTTCAGCTGGGGGTTTGCTACGAAGCGGTTTTTGTGCTATGATGTCTTGATTTACTACTATAATTATAAGAATTTTTTTTACATCATGTTTTTGCTGTTCAAAGACTTTGACAAGGGAAAAGTCTGAGTATAGCATACAAAATAGAATGGAGAAGTCTATATGAACCAGCACCATACCCCACCACCACCGCCGCCGCCACATTCTGGTCAGCCACCTGCGGGGGCGTCAGGTATTCCACCGGCAGATATCTTTGGCATGCTTGGTTTGGAGGATCTTCCTGAAAATGAAAAGAAAGTACTATTAGAAAAACTTGAGAAAGTTATTCAAGAGCAGGTAATTCATCTAATAGTTACACAGCTGACTGATGAGCAATGCCAGGATTTAAATGAAAAAATGGATCAGGGTTTGAATCAGATGCAAGTTATTGAATATTTGCGAGGAACAATCCCAAACCTAGAAGATCAGATTCGCAAGCTAGTAGAAGATTTTCGTGAAGATCTGTTGGTTGAAGTTGATGATATTAGAAAAGAATTGGCATCAGGTAAAAAGCCATCTTCTCAGCCTGTTTCTAAACGTTTTAAAGAGGGGTATGTTCAACCAGGTGCTCAGCCTGGGAAACCAGCAGGAGTTGCTCCTCAGCAACCAACTCATCCGCAGCAGGTACCTCCTGAAGTATTACAACATCTTCAACAGATAAATCATGCGATTCAAGAAGCAACCAAGGTTAATAATTATGAAGTACTTATCCAATTGATGAATCAGAGAAAGGCGCTTAAAGCGCAATGGGGAATAGCTGAATGAAGCTATTGCCAATAGCAGTATTGATTTCCGGTAATGGTTCTAACTTGCAGGCGCTTATAGATGCCATTCAGTCCGGTATTTTGCATGCTGAAATCAAAGTTGTGATTAGTAATAAACCTGATGCTTACGGATTGGAGCGTGCAAAAAAAGCGGGTATTCAAGCAGAAGTATTTAGTTTTGCAAAATTTAAGCGTGAAGGAAAAGGGATACGAGAAGAGTACGATGCCCAGTTAGCGACTTTTCTGAAGCAATTTGGAGTGTCGTTGATCGTTTTGGCTGGCTGGATGCATATTGTTTCTCCTTCTTTTTTAGAGCAGTTTCCACAGCGTGTGATTAATCTTCATCCTGCCCTTCTCCCTTCTTTTCCCGGTGTTGATGCGATAAAGCAGGCTTGGGAATATGGTGTCCGTTGTACAGGAGTGACTGTTCATGTGGTTGATAGTGGAGTTGATACAGGGCCAATTATTTTACAGGAATCGTTGAAGATTCTTTCTTCTGATACTTTACACACTTTAAGTGAACGGGTGCGTGCCTTGGAGCATTTATTATTACCTCGGGCCGTTGAATTATTTGCTCAGGATAAAGTAGTGGTTCAAGGTAGAAAGGTAGTGTTGGTATGATTGTGATTGTTGATTATGAAGCGGGAAACCTTGCGTCGGTTTACCGTGCAGTGGAATCACTGGGTTTTAAAGCCAAGATTTCGAGTGACCCAGAGGAAATTGTAGCAGCCACAAAAGTGATATTTCCCGGTGTAGGTGCGGCTGGTCAGGCGATGTCTTCGTTGAAGGAGCGGGGATTAGATGAGGCATTGCAAGAAGTTGTTGTTCAGGGAAAAGGAATGCTAGGGATCTGTTTGGGCTCTCAGATTATTTTGGAAAAAAGTGAAGAAAACGATACGCTTTGTCTTAGTTTGCTTCCTGGCTGTACAAGAAAATTGCCAAGTAGAGCCAGTTTGAAAATCCCACATATGGGCTGGAATCAGGTAAATCAAATTGTCCAACATCCTTTGTTTAAGGCAATTCCTGATAAATCGGATTTTTATTTTGTTCATTCGTATTATAATGACGTGCCTTCTGAATTGATACTTGGTTCGACTGAATATGGTATTTCTTTTCCTTCTGTTATAGGAAAAGATAGTGTTTTTGCTGTGCAATTTCATACGGAAAAAAGTGGTAAATGGGGAGTGCAGCTCCTTAAGAATTTTCTTTGCATGGAGTTTTAATGAGGAAAAAAAAGTTAGATAAGGCGATATCTGATGATTATTTGTCTGTGATTGTTGATGTTCTTGTAGATAATAAGGCTGAAGATGTTGTTGTCCTTAATGTGGATAAAAAGTCTTCAGTTGCTAGTTATTTTGTTATTGCTAGTGCTTTAATCGAACGACATGTTAAGGCTCTGGCAGGTGCAGTAGAAAGACAGCTTCGTGCGCAATGTCATGAGCATGTGTTACGAGTGGATGGCGTGGATGAAGGTCGGTGGGCGATTTTAGATTATGGTGATGTGTTAATCCATATTTTTTTAATTGAAGAAAGGCAACGGTATCGTCTAGAAGAACTTTGGACCGCGAAAGAATAGCTATAGATCATGTTTTTGCTTTATAATCTTCCCTTCCCAGTTCTTCTACCGACTTGATTGATTTTTATTTTGTGTTATATTATTTCATGCTTAATTGTGTGATTACGTTTGATTTTTTCTGCAGAAGTACACATTTATCTTTATAAGTCAGTAACAATACTGGCATGTTTTCGTTTATACTTCTGGAGACAATGTCAGGGGCGGGCTCTTGACAGATGACTCTGAAATAGTATAAGATTATATATTAAATCATCTCTATCAGTAGATTATTGTAGGTTATTATGAAAGATTTTTTTAGAAACCAACTTGCAGAGCCGAAGAAAGCTGCTTTAGAGGTGCCTGCTCCAAAGTCGTCTTCAAAGAAGGTTGAAACGTCAGGCGAGAAAAAGCTTGCTGTTCAGTATGATCAGAAGGGAAATGTATTTCAAGTTGTACAGGTAATTGAGCAATTTTTACATGGGGTGAAGAATCAGATACAGATGCACTTACATAGCGTTGCAGTGAAAGTGAAAGGTATTCAGTCATCTCCTGCTGCTTTGCAGCGCGCTTGTCAGTCGATTATAGCCCAAGTGTTGCAGTCTTCATCTCAACCGGCCATTAGCACTCATTCGCAGTCTTAGGTAGTTGGTAGTCATTAGAAGTTTTTAGTGCATAAGTATAAAAAAAGACGTCTTTTTTTATTAATACAAAGAGAAACGAACTATTCGGCAGCTTTTTCTTTTTTCTTGGTAGGTGCTTTCTTAGTTTCTTCTTTCTTAGGTTCTTCAATAGGTTGAACAACTATGTTAATAGTAGTTTGAATATCTTGAGAGAAGTTGATTGTTACTTCAAAATTTCCAGTTTGTTTGATCGGTTTGTCGAGTTTGATTGCTTTGGCTTCAATGCGAATTTTTTCTTTCTTGAGTGCGTCTGCAATATGTTCACGATCAACAGAACCATACAGTTGATTTTTCTCACTGGCTTTTTCTTTGAAAGTAAGTGTTTTGCCTTTTAACTGTTCGGCGAGAGTTTTGAAGTGAAGGCGTTCTTCTTCGTGCTCTTTCACTCTGTTATTTATTAGTTTTTGGTGGTGAGCAACTAGGCCTTTGGTGGCTAGTACAGCTTTCTGCTGAGGAATAAGAAAGTTGCGGGCATAGCCTGCGGCAACATTTTTAATTTCACCTTTGAATCCGAGGTCGGTAACATTTTGAAGCAATATCACTTGCATTACACGGTTCTCCTTTGACTGAAAAATCAGGGGTGGCGTAAAGCCTTTCGTTATCATATCGTAAAAGTAAGTAATGGTAAACCCCCTTTTTCTTTATGTTAAAACCTTGGGTGATCATTTCATATTTTATTTTGGTTATAAGCTTTGTGCTGTGTGGTTGGGGAGCTTCCTTTTCACGCCCATTGTTACATATTTATTTTTTCTCGATTGGACAAGGCGATGCAATTTTGATTCGATCCCCTGAGGGAAAGAATGTGCTTATTGATGGTGGGCCGGATCAGCTTGTTTTGGAGAAAATTGGATCAGTGCTACCGCTTTGGTCTCGGTCGATTGATATGCTTGTTATAACAAATTCGGATGATGACCATATGGTTGGGGCGCTTGAAGTGCTTCAGAGATACCCTGTGTCGATGATTGTTGATAATGGTCGATTTGGAGTTGTCCCTCAGGAACAGTACTGGCTGTTTTTTGCTGCAGAGCATCGTATTCCACGATTTTTACCACAGCAGATTGATGTATTGCAACTCGATAGTGCAACTTCATTGAAGTTTTTTGTTTCGGAAAAAGCGACGAAAAATAATAATAACTATTCAGTGGTAACAAGGCTTGGTTATAAAGATTTTGATGCAGTATTTACTGGTGATATTGAAAAAGAGATTGAGCAAGAACTGATTGACTCACCATTTCTATCGCCTGGGGAGCTTCTAAAGGTAGCTCATCATGGTAGCAAAACTTCATCAACACAAGCTTTTTTGAAGCGTTATAATCCGATGGTTGGTGTGATTAGCTGTGGAAAGGATAATCAGTATGGTCATCCTCATCAGGAAACGCTTGATTCTTTTAAAGAAAATCAAATGCAGCTGTTTAGGACAGATGAAGATGGGGATGTAGAGGTGGTGAGTGATGGGACAAATTTTTGGATAAATACGCTTAAGATTTGATGATGATTGATTCGGCAATTAGTAGCTGATCAGCAAGCTTTCCTTTGAAATAGTTGCCAGATATTTCAATGGTTTTCCCAGTCGTTAGGTCTTTGACATCACCTTTAGCTCCTGTTGCTGAGCCTTTTAATAGTGTCGTTTCATCGATTATTTGTACTCTCTGGGTTTTGCCAGCGGTTGTTTTGATGGTTATTTGATTACCAGTTCTTGATACAACAGTCCCTTCAACTTTTTCCATGCGAATGTTTGCTTCTGTTTCTTGGGTTGTTGCAGTTGTTGCGTCTGTTGCTGTGGTTGCTGCACTTGAGGCGAGGCCACCAACTTCAGTGATTTTTAGATTGCTAAAATACAAGCCTTTTTGTCCAAAACTATATAGTCCGATAGTTCCAGATGTAATAGATAGGTCATCAACATCAAACATTAGTTTGTCATTGATCCAGACTTTGATTTTTTTATCGTTTGCTTGCACTTTCATTGTGTATGCAGTTCCAGGTTCAAATTCCCAAGCGTTTGTTTTTAGGCTGGAAAATACTGGCTTATTATTTTTAGGTTGCTGTTTATCGAGCATAAGGAATGGACCACCGTTGGCGGGGTCTTTTACTGCAAGTATTCTATAAAATCCTGTGCTATTGGCACGAAAAAGTATTCCCATACCGTCATTGTCGTCAGATCGCATGGTGACTTGCATATCGAAGTTGTCAAAGTTTTTATTTTTCAATAAAGCGTAAGTACCGAAAAATTGTTTTCCAGCAATAGGCGCTCCGTATGTGCCACCCCAGATATTGCTAGTTTGAACTAATTCACCATTTTTTACACTCCAGACTCCTGGTTTGTCGATGTTTCCAGTATCAGTTAACTCGAAATCACTAGCCAGTGTTGCTGGACTTGAAAAATTATTTTCGTAGAGTGTTTTTTTTGTGGTAACTGGAGCAGTTGTGGCAATAGGGGTTTCTTGGTCAGTAGGAACGATTTCTCCATCACTTGGTGTTGTATCGGCTTGTGGTGTTGTTGTAGTGGAGTCGAGAGGAATTTCTTGGAGATTGCTTGGAGCGTTGAATAATTGAAAGTTGAAGTAGAGCATGCCACCGATGCCGATGACGAGGAATATGATGATGATAATAGTGCCGAATCTGCTTTTCATGCTGGAGGCACTCCTTCCTTTTGTGAATTAAATGAAAAAGTCTTTTTTATTATAGTGATAAAAGTGAAAAGATGGAAGCGAAAAATTTATAACAGTATTGTTGTAAGTAAAACTGGAAAGCCAAAAAACCTTTTTTAAGCTACTGCTGCTAGTAGTAGGCTTATACAAAAACAAATGAATCCAAAAATTGTGAATCCTAGGACAATTTTTTGTTCCGAGTAGCCTTTTTTTTCGAAATGATGGTGTAGTGGTGAGAGAAGAAATATTCTTCGTCCAAATACTTTTTTCCATATTCTTTGAAGAATTACTGATCCAGTCTCGATAATGAATGGTAATCCTAAAACGAGCAAGATGAGAGGCATTTTTAATAGAATAGCTAGTGTTGTAATGAGTGCTCCGTGACTCATGGATCCCGTATCCCCCATAAAGATTCTTGCGGGATGACGGTTGTACCAAAGAAATGCAAATAAGGATCCAAGAATAACACAAGTGAAAGAAGCGATATCACTTCTTTGTTGTAGAATTGCGATGATTGTAAAAAATAAGTAGCACCATGCAAGTAAGCTTCCTGCTAATTGATCTAGTCCGTCAGTGATGTTTACTGCATTGGTTGTGCTGACGTAGAGTAGGACAAAAAATGGGATAATAATAAGCGGATTATTCAGGTGCAGACCTACTAGGGAAATTGAGAGTTCGTTGCTTTGCCCAATGAAAAAGCAGAGCAAGCTAGTGAGTAAAGCAAGGGTGCATTGAAAGAACAGTTTCATCAGAGGGGTGAGTCCAAAGAAGGTTTTTCCCTTGGTGCCGAGGATGTCGTCGAGAAGCCCTAGAAGTCCAAAGCTCCATGCAGCAGCTAGCAAAATATACGTGTTTGTTGATGCTGCCAATAGGGGGACTAGAAGAGAGATGGCCACTAATATTAGTAGCCCTCCAAGGTTGGGAGTCCCTTCTTTTTTCTGATGGAGTTGATAGACGTTGGGGCGTATGTTTTGTTGAATGCGCTTGGGAACCCATTTTTTTGCTTTTGTGATGAAAGGAGGGTAGAGGAAGAATGTCAGTATGAAGGAGATGAGAATTCCTGCAACGAGAAGGATATACATTGCTTTTTCCTTTTTTTCGGAAGTGCTAGTTACTCTCTGTTGCTCAAGGAAGGAGAGTTGGCCATTTAGAACTTATTGTCTATATCTAGTTATTAGAGGGCATGTAGTTGTGGAGTTGAAAGGGGGAAAAATTACGAAATTAGGCTTCTTCTTGTTCTTTTGCTTTGCGACGTAGTGACCAGTTATGCCAAGTGACAAGAAGTGGGCTGGCGTTGAAAATCGAGGAGTATGTACCGACGATGATACCGATGATGAGGATAAGGATAAAGTGTTTTATGCTTTCTGCGCCAAAAAAGTAGAGAGCAAAAAGAGTAAAAAGTACTGCAAGATTGATGTTTAACGAACGTACAATAGTTTGGAGCAAGCTTTGATTAACGATTTTTTCGAAAGGTTGACCAGCCATGCGCGTTAAGTTTTCTCTTGTACGGTCAAGGGAAACGATACTGTCGTGGACGGAAAAGCTCATGATGTTGAGTAGTGCTACAACGAAGAGTGCGTCGATTTCCAAGCCGATAAAATGGCCAAGAACAGCAGTCATACCCAGAACGAAGATTAAGTCATGTATGAGTGCGATTACCGCTACTACGCCGAATCTCCATCCGGAAGCTGGAGCTGGAACTGCGCGGAATGCATAAGCCATATAGAGAATGATAAAGAGAGCAGCGATGATAACAGCCCAAATCGTTTTTTGAGTAAGTTCTTTTCCAATTGTTGGTCCGATCGATTGGAGTTGTACTTTCTCGGTTTTTCCGAATTGATCAGTTATTTTGGCAAGGATGTCTTCTTGTTCTTTTGCTGTAAGAGCTGCAGGGTTTTCAAAATCAACTGCAGTTGTTGTTGCTGTGTCTTTGTTGTTAGTGGGGGTAGTTGCGGCAATTGAAGGGCTTTTAGTTGATGCTGGTGTTAAGATGGCTGTAGTTGAGGGATTTGCTGTGGCGGCTGCATTTGCTGCTGCCGTAGCTGTTGCATCAGCTTTTACTTTCTTGGCTTTTTCATCTTCTTTCTGAGGGTCATAGGTTTTAGATTTTGAACGAATAACTACGTTGTTGGTGCCTGAAACCTGAACAATGCTGTCCTTGTAACCAAGGTCTTCCATGATTTTGTAGACGGCAGCGGAATTCACTTCTTTTTCAGTCTTCAACTCAATCATTGATCCACCTTGGAAATCAATGCTGAGACGGAGGTCATAGCGCCAAAGGGCAATGAGTCCAATAACTAATAATATGCCTGAAAGGGCGTAGAACCAATTTCGTTTACCTACAAGGTCTATCATTGAGAATGCTCCTAGGGGTCAGTTTTTCTCTGAAAATATAATGGATCGAATATACGATAATGATTAAAAGAGTTTTCTTTTCTTCATGAATTTGCTTTCAAGGAAGAGGTGGAGAAATTCTCTTGTTACTGTTATGGCAGTGAACAAGCTGATGAGAACACCGATAGCCAATGTTGCTGCAAATCCGCGGATCACACCTGTGCCAAAGTAGTAGAGAATGCCGCAGGTAATTAAGGTTGAAGCGTTTGAGTCTCTAATAGATGGCCATGCACGGCTGAATCCAAGGTCTACTGCAGCTTTGGTTGCTTTTCCACTTTTTAATTCTTCTTTCATGCGTTCGAAGATGAGGATATTGGCATCAACAGCTACGGTGACTGAAAGTATGAATCCAGCGATACCTGCAAGTGTAAGTACTACAGGGATGAGTTTAAATAATGCGAGTGTGAGAAGAGCATACACAACTAATGCCCATACAGCTACAAATCCAGACCAACGGTAGTAGAAAATCATGAAGATTATTACGACAAGGATGCCGATCAGACCAGCAAACACACTTTTCTTGAGAGCATCTTGTCCAAGTGTTGCGGAAACACGTCGTTCATCGATGATTTTGACAGGTGCAGGAAGGGCACCGGCGTTGAGCTGAATTGCAGTTTCCTTGGCTTTTTCTAGGCTTCCAAGTCCTTCGAGTGTTCCTTTGTCGCGGATTTCGCTTTTTACTAGCCCGTTGAAGAGAAGCTCGTTATCAAGATATATTGCTAATCTCTGATTATTATCGGCGAGTCTTTTGGTCAAAGCTCCAAATTTATCTGCTGATTCGGGTTTGATTTCAAAATTGACGGTAGCATCAAGTGTGCTGGTATTTGTTGAAGCGGTGGCTTTTTTAAGGTCATTACCGGAAAGACCAGTTTCAAGTTCTTCAACGGTCGGTGCTACTGGAGATTGACCTTCTTTTGTAGGAACAGTAGTTTCTTTTACTTCTTTGAAAATGAGTTGTGCTGTTTTTCCGATAAGGTTTTTGGCTTCATCAATATTTTGTACACCTGGAAGTTCAGCTATGACACGATAAGTTTGTGCTGTGGGGTCTATACTTTTTAGTAGTTTTGGTTCACTTACGCCGAATGCGTTAACACGCCGCTCAAGAATGGTTACGATACCTTCAAGGGCTTCGCTACGATCTTTTTCGGGGATGTTGGACATATCTGCTTCAAGGGTTAGCTGCGTGCCACCTTGTAAATCAAGTCCTAAGTGTGCTTTTACTTCACGGTTAAAATTGATGCCTAATGGACGGAGATCAATATCTGGTCCGCGGACTGAGGAAATTTGTTTTCCTAAGATTTCTTTGTCGATTTTTATCGTGGGCAGTACAATGACGAATCCAAGAACAGTCAGCACGATAATGAACCAAAACAGTTTTCTGTGGCGATTTAGCAAGGCTTCGACTCCTTCGAGAATTAGCAAACATGATCTATTGTACGTAATTGTTGGAAAAACGGCAAGGGGAGGGGATGTGATGTTTTTTGAAAGGAATTTTATTCAACAAGTTTTATGTGAGCTTGTTGGAGTTTTTTGAGTAGGGATTCTGATATGGATGTTTCCAGCTGCTGGCTGGTTTCGGCTGTGGATGAGTACCTAGCCGTGATTTCTATGCCCTTGGTGGTAAGTTTTGATGTAAGGATGGGATCCTTTTCTTCTTTGAGGTGTGTTTTGGTTCCTTTTTTAATTACATCGTTTAGAAGTTGTTTTACTTTTTCAAGATCTTCTTGTTTTGCGAGTACTATTGATAGGTTATTCCAGATGAAGCCAGGAGTTGCTGATGAATTGAATATCGGGTGAGCCATGATGATGCTGTTGGCCATGTAGACTATTCGGCCGGTTGATTGTTCTCGTCCGAGACTGGCTCCGCTTTTTTCTTTTAGTGTGACGTAGAAAAAATCGATGCTAAGGACTCGTCCTTTAATACTATTTACTTCGATAATATCGCCTTCTCGGAATAGTGCTCCGGTGGTTATTTTGAGCCAACCTACAAAGCTGACTATCTCTTCGCGGAGTGAGACGGCGATACCGGCGCTGATGAAGCCGAGCATGGTGGCTAGGGAGCCTTCTCCGGCTGTCCAGATGGAGAACAGGAAAACAATGACGACGAGAATCATTATACGGTTAAATACTCGCTGGATGGCGGTTCGTTGTTTGTCGCCAGGGATTTTTGCGGTCATGAGTTTGAAGGTTTTGGGGAGGATGGTGGTGAAGATGATGAAGACGATGAGGGAGTAGAGCATTTTTGTGATTATGGGGGAGGAGGGCATGAATTGGGTGAAGAGCCAGTGGTCCATGGTTTTTGCCTTTGTTGTTTGGTTGTATTGTACAGGGGGAAGAGGGGTGCTGTTAACCATTTTTTTCTAAATAGGTTGAGGGCTTTGGGGTTGAATGCCTAGCGGATGCTTTTGGGGGGAGCGTTTTTTCTGGGGTGGTTTGCAGCGAACCTTATTCCTTCGGTGGTTTTCGCCTGCATGTCGAGTTACTTTTTTTTCTTGATAAAAAAAAGTAACCAAAAAAAATCAAGTCGAAATAATCCCCGCGTTGTGGGTTACGACGTATTTCGACGGGCATCAGAGGGCAGTTCGAGGTTGGGGGTGTACCCGTGAGGCTGTACCCGAGAGATGGGGAGGGGTGGAGAGATTCCGCGGGCGACTGGTGTGGGTGTTGACCATTCGCTGGCGTGAGAAAATGCGGGTGCCTGACGAATGTCTTGTAATGCCTAACGGATGTTTGATGGTGCCTAGCGAATGCTTTTTTTATGGGATGAGGGTTTGTTTGAGGGATTTTGCTATGTGGTGGATGTTGGGGGTGAGTTTCCATTGGGTGTCGAGGAATGGGTGGGTGGTGCGGAGGCGGGCGTATTCGATGGCGGGGTTGACGAGTTGGTTGTTGCCGGTAGGGATGATGAGGATGTCTTCTGGGGTTTTGCAGGTGGAGAGTTGGTAGGCAGGGTGAAGGAATGAGAGTTTTTCGTTGTTGAAGTGATAGAGGCCTGTTGTTTGTGGGTTTGTGATTGGTTGGGGTTTTCCTGTGGTGTTGCGGAGGATGAGTTGGGAGGTTGTGTAGGGGGTGGTTTTTTCTTTTTCGTTGTATGTTGTTGGGTTGAGGTCGTAGTGCTCGTTGGCGTGTTCGAGGATGTGGTAGTGGAGGAGAGGGGTGTTGTCGGCGATGAGTTGCATTTCGGTGAATAAGGGGATGGAGGCTACGATGCGAGCGTTACATTCGATGATGTAGACGGTTTCTTTTTCAATATTTACAACGAAGTCGAGGCCGAATATGCCTTTGAAGCCTTGTTTGTACATCAGGTTGCCAATGGTTTCTGTGTGTTTGTAGATCGTTTCGCTGATGGTTCTGGGGAGTTCGGAAAATTGCCAAGTGGTGCCGCAGGTGCCACCCCAGCTGGTGGTGTAGTCGAGATAGCCGGTGATTTGGTGGCAGAGTGGTGCGTAGATTGTGCCATGTTCTGTGCTGCAGGCGTTGATGGTGAAGGGGATGCCTTCGATGAATTGGCTGATTTTGGCTTTTTTGTTTTCGTTTTCTTTGAGGATGTGGTCGAATTCTGCTTGGTTGTTGACCAGAAATGTTGAGGAGCCGGCGAAGCCGTGGGGTAGTTGGATGATGAATGGGGTGTTGAAGATTTTGACAGCTTTTTCGTAGGTTGTGGCAATAAGTGGTTCTATGAAGTGTGGAGTTGCGGGGAGATCATTTTTTTCGAGAAATGCTGAGAAAGAGAGTTTGTCTTCGAAAAGAAGGTTAAGTTCGAAATCTGCGGCGAGTAGTTTCCAGTGTTTGTTTTCGCAGAATTTTTGTAGTGAGGCAGAGGGACGAAAGGGGAGTATGTGTGGTTGATTTCCTTTTGCCTGTTGCTGAATGTATGTTTCTACAAGTGGATGTTGGAGTAGTTTTGCTGTGTTGCGGATGACGACGTTTTTGTTGTTGAGTTCACGTTCGAGGCAGAATACGTTCACGCCGTTGTTTTGGAGGAGATCAACTATTTCTTTGTCGTCGATGCAGATGATGTGGTAGTTGGGGAGGGTTTTTTCTAGGCCGATAGCCCAGAGGGGGTCGTTGCAGATGAAGAAGATGGGTACACTTCTTTGTTGAAGCGGTTGATTGTTCATAGTTAAGAAATCTTGGTTGGGGTAGCTGCTCCGACGTGTCTGTCCTCCCTATAAGGGCTGGAAAGAAGCAAACGCTTTCTAAAGCGTTTGCTTCTTTCCAGCTACTTTAAGCAGGGTGGGGTATCACTTGCAATTCCGATCTTGGTTGGTGGTTGTTCAGCATAATAATAAATACTCTTTAGACATCTGTTGTTCTTAGCTTACCTGTTTTGCAATTAAAAAGGGACATGAAACGTGTTCATGTCCCTTAAGAAAATCTATCGAAAATTGACGGTTACTCAGCAGGTGCGGGTTCGATGATGCCTTCTTTCATGAGGAGTGATGCCATGTCTCGGGATTTTTTGATGATGGCTGCGGCTTCTTTGTAGAGTTCTTCTGGGGTTTTGGTGAGGAGGGTGAGTTTTTGTTCTTGGGCTTTCATGGCGGTGGCGACGGCTGTGCGCGGGAATACTTCCCAGTCATCCATTGTTGGGACGACGTATTCTGGGCTGATGCCACGTTCTTCGGCGACTTTGGCGATTTCGTTGGCGGCGGCTACGGCCATTTCATCGGTGATGGTGGTGGCTCGGATATCAAGGACGCCGCGGAAAATTCCTGGGAATCCGATGGAGTTGTTAATTTGATTTGGGAAATCGCTGCGGCCTGTTCCTACAATTGCTGCGCCAGCCTCTTTGGCTTCCCATGGCCAGATTTCTGGGATAGGGTTTGCGCAAGGAAAGGCGATGGCATCTTTGTTCATGCCTTTGATCCACTCGGGGAGGATTGATCCTGGGCCGGGTTTGGAGGCGGCGATGAAGATGTCTGCGCCTTTGAGGGCGGTTTCTACATCTCCGACGATTTGATCGGCGTTGGATTCTTGGCAGATGATCCATTTGTCGGGGAAATTTTCCTGATCCTGTTCGATGTCGTGGCGTTTGAGGTGGAGTGTGCCTTTGCTGTCGAGGGCGATGATGTTGGAGGGAGTAGCGCCTGAGGCTTTGAGAAGGCGGTAGGTGGCTACGTTTGCAGCTCCAATGCCGATGAGGACGATACGTGCTTTGCTAAGTTCTTTATTTACGAGTTTGAGGGAGTTGAGGATGCCAGCGAGAATAACTGTTGCTGTGCCTTGTTGGTCATCGTGCCAAACGGGGATGTTCATTTCTGCGCGGAGGGTGTCGAGGATGCGGAAGCATTTCGGCTGAGCGATATCTTCAAGGTTGATGCCGCCAAATGCTGGTTCAAGAAGCTTTACGGTTTCAATAAATTTGTCAGGGTCTTTTGTGTCGAGCGTAAGTGGGACTGCGTCAACACCACCGAGGTATTTGAAGAGGAGGGCTTTGCCTTCCATGACGGGGAGAGCGGCTTTGGGGCCGATGTCGCCAAGGCCGAGAACGCGAGTGCCATCGGAGATTACGGCGACGAGGTTGCCTTTTCCTGTGTGTTCGTAGACTTTTTCTGGGTTAGTGTGGATATCTTTGCAAGGTGCTGCGACTCCGGGGGAGTACCAGATGGCGAAGTCATTGAAGTCTCGGATGGTGCACTTGGGGGCTATTTGATATTTTCCCTTATAAAAAGGGTGGAGTTTCATGGCATCTTCGGATGGTTTGTTGGCTTTGGCGAGTAGTTCTTCTTTGGTGATCATGTGAGGTTGGCTCCTTCGTTATTTGGGAAACGGCACTGGTGTTTAGTGTAGCGGGGGATGGGGGGGAAGTAAAATGGTGCATAGAATGTTTTTGTTCTCGGAAATACCTACGAATGTTTTTTATTGCGGTTGTTTTTTTACTTTCTGGTTACTGGGCTGTTAGGGCGCCGCACATCGTTTTCTTCGTAGTCGTTATTGGCGCTAACTACTTTTTGTCCATCGTCACACACTTCGACAGGCTCAGTGGGCAAGAAAGACTCGCCTCTCAAACGTCTCATTTGAGGGTGTCGACCATTGAGAGGCGGAATGCCAGAGAGCTGCGGAGCAGAGGATGGTTTTTCGGGTGGTTATGTTTGCTCCAATGAAGTACTTTGTTGGGAGAATGCTATGAAATTGGGGTTTTTTAAGGTGTTTGAAAATTTATAATTTTGTTATATACTCTTAATGTTGATAAATTCAATAGAAATAGTTTTTAATGAATGCGTTTGCTAGACATAGCGGTCAAGGTTTTGGTTCTCTATATTTAAAGAGACCGATGAGAGAATCACTTAGAAGAGTTTCTCTTGTTGGTGATGATGCGGCTAGTTTGCTTTATGATCGTGAAGCGGCTCGAGTTATCAATTCTCTAAGTACTCGACTAAAAGAAGTCATAACTTTTGATGTTGAGGTAACAATTTCTTCTCATGAGCGAAAAAGTTTAGTACGTAGGCTTGATAAGTTTGCTCCAGCAGGATTACATGCAGTGTTGGATGATGCTGCTTCTGGTTTTTATCCAAGTAATCGGTTGGGGTTGTTTGGAAAAGGTGGGCGGCTTCAAGCGCTTCGGCTGGCGTATGAACATGGAAAGCATCTAGATGCGAATGTTTTTTACTTCTTGAAAAACAGACAGGTGCGTGATGTTATTGTTGATGAATTACGAAGGCAGGTTTGTCTTTTTAAAGATTCATTTGGCTATGTGCCAGCTCATCTTTCTTCACATAATGGCTGGTGGAATTTTCCTTCTGTAATGGAGGCTTTTGCTCAGGTTTCTGGTGAGAGTCGAATTCCTGTCCGTGTTAGGCGGGAAGATATGCATGGAATTTTGAAGCAGTCTCCATGGGAAACTGGAGCGGTGGTGGATAACCATAATGTTAAGGGGCGAGAAGATTTAGTTCGATCTCCGGAAAAATTTGCTAGGTTTGTTGTCACTACACTTGAGGAAAGAGGTGTACGGGCAGGAGAGGTTGTTCTGCATATGAGGAGTAATCCGGAGTATCGATATCGTTTACAGCTTGAGTTGCTTTCTCATAGAGATTTTTGGACAGCGATGGAGGCTGTGGGTATTAATTTAGTTACTCCGCATGAACTACTTGTTCATCCTGTTTCTGCTGTTAATCCAGTGGCTGAAAAAGCAGTTCTTGCTGCGTAGGGATTTAATTTAAAACGCCGTCATGTTGGAGTTGATAGAGTTTTGCGTAGAGACCTCCTGATTTGTTGTGGAGTATGTTGTGGTCGCCTTCTTCGATGATCTTTCCGTGGTCGAGGACGATGATTTTGTCGGCGCGGCGGATGGTGGAGAAGCGGTGGGCGATGATGAGGATGGTGCATTGGCGGGAGATGTTGTCGATGGCTTTCTGGATATAGAGTTCGGATTCGGAGTCGAGTGAGGAGGTGGCTTCGTCGAGAACGAGGATGGAGGGTTTTGTCAGGAGTGCTCGGGCTATCCCGAGTCGTTGTTTTTGCCCTCCAGAAAGTCTGACTCCACGTTCTCCAATCATTGTGTTGTAGCCGTCAGAGAGGCCGATGATGAAATCGTGGAGGTAGGCGGATTTTGCGGCTTCGATGACGCTTTCTTCTGTGGCTTCGGGGTCGCCGTATTTGATGTTTTCTAGGATTGTTTCATCGAAGACATCGATGTCTTGGCTTACTATGGACATTTTGGTGCGAAATTGTGCACGCTGAAGTTGGGTGATGTTTACGTTATCCAGTTTTATTTCCCCATCTTGTGGGTCGAAATGCCGGTAGAGAAGTTTGATGATGGTTGATTTTCCACTGCCGGATGGGCCGACGAAAGCAACTATTTCTTGGGGTTTGATGTGGAAGGAAATGTTGTGTAGAGCTCCTTTCTGTTGTTTTTGCGAGGGGTAGGAGAAACTGACGTTTGCGAATTCTATTTCTCCGGTGTATTTTTCCAGTTTTGTTGGGGAAATTGAGTCTACGATGGAGGATTTTTCTTCGAATATTTCGGTGAGTTGTTCAACTGAGGGGATGCAATCGGCAGTTACGTCGTAAAATCGGGAGAGGCGGAAGAGGTTGGCGTATACTTTTTCTGAGTATGCCCAGAAGGTGGAGAGAAGGCCGATGGTGATGCTGTTGTTGAAGGTCAGGTAGGCACCAAGGATGATGGTGGCGGTTCTGGCGCAGTTGATGATGAGGTCTCGGAAAAAGTTGAAGCTGCGAAGGAGGTCTTCGCGGTGGTCTTCATGTTTCAGTATGCCTTCGGATATGGTTGCTATCTTTCCAACTTCACGGTGTTCCTGAACGTAGTCTTGGACAGTTTTTACGTTTCCGATGGATTCGCCCATCTTGCGACTGCGTTCGAGATATCCTTCACGGATTGCGACTCGAGTTTCTCTGACTTGTTGGTTCATATACCAAGTTACAACAAGAAACACTGGAACAAAGACGACATAGGTGAAGGACATTTGCCAGTTCATGAAGAAGACCATGACAAAGGTGAGTGAGGTGAGGAGGATGGTGGGCATGAATTCGAAAATGATGTTGACGGTAAAGTTGGTGAAGCGGTCAATACCCATACCGATAACTTCCATTTTTTTGTGGGTATTGCTGCTTTCGTGGTAGGAGATGGGGAGTTCGAGGAGCTTTTTATGGGCGTCAGAGCGGATGCGGGTGATGAGGCGGGTGAGAAAGTGATGTTCGGATTTGCTTCTTGCGACTGCGATTAGTGAGGAGAAATTTTCCGCAAAGAAATATATGACGATGATCCAAATGAGTTTTGAGAAATCTTCTCGGTGGGAGGTGAGGATGTCGATGGTTTGTCCGAAGAGGAAGGGGACGATGAGTTTGGAAAATTCGAACAACAGACGATAAGTACAGATGATGGCGATCTGTTTTTTGTGTGGGTTGTAGAGGTAACGTAGTCGTTGTAGAAATTGCATGGTTTATCTTGATGGCATCAGAAGATTGTAGCATGGGAGGTGGTGAAAATCAATGGGTGTTTGCCTAACACTACGTTGCGAAATCATGCTCCGTCGCTCCAGAGAGCCATAGTTATGGATTCTTGCAATAACCTGCATCATGTAGTTGGAGCTGTCCTCCGTTTCTAGGTTCTTTGTGAAAATGCCGTTGTAACGGCATTTTTACAAAGAACCAAAGAGCGGGACAAAAGCACAATACGTCTAGGGTTTCTTTGCCAAAGACGTATACATGTTTAGTAATGATACCGACAAGCGAGGACAATTATTTTTTGTTTTTCTACTTTGTAGACTAGTCTATGTTCTCCTGTAAGTCTGCGAGACCAGCAGCCCTGGAGGGCGTATTTTAGAGGTTCTGGTTTTCCTGTGCCTTCGAATGGGGTTTTTGTTATTTCATCGAGAAGAAGTAGAACTTTTAGAGCCAGCTTTCTGTCTTGTTTTACCCAATATGTAAGGTCTTCAAGAGCCTTATTGGTTAGGTGTAATTCCAACATGCTTTGCTAACTCTTGGGTTGAGGTGAATTTTTTTGTTTGACCTTTTGTTGCTTCATGGAGAGATTGGAGTAGGTGTTTTGTGTTGGCGGGTGAGTTTAGTAAATGGGCTGTTTCTTCAAGTGCTGCATATTCTTCTTGAGCAAGGATTACCACGTCTTCGTTATTTCGGCGTGAAATGCGAATAGGGATGCGTTTTTTATTGACTTCGTCGAAGACTGCTTTGAGGTTGTTACGGGCTTTGCTGTAGGTCATTGAGTGAGGCATAGTAGTTTTTTTCTTGTACAGATTTATTGTACAGCTTTATTGTGAATTGGCAATGGTGGTGAGGGGGGACTTTGAGGATTTATTGCTTTTTTACGCTGATTTTTATTTTATGTTCGGCTACTTTTACTTGTTCTTCTTCGTTGGGGAGTGTTTCCCATGAAATTGCTTGGCTGGAGGTGCTTTGGCGGATGGATTCTAGTTCTTGGGTGATGAAGGTTTGGAATTCTGTTGGGGCATCGATGGTAGTGGTGACGGTGTCGGAGAGTTTGAGTCCGAGTTTGGCGCGTTTGCTTTGGATGTGGCGGATGAGCTCGCGGGCGGCACCTTCGCGGAGGAGTGTGGGGGTGAGGGTGGTGTCGAATTCTATGATGGGTTCGTTGGTTGGGGTTTCTTCGGGTTGCCAGATGATGGCTTTGACGTTTAGTTCGTCTTGGAGGATGGTGTTGAATTGTTCTTGTTCTTCGGTGATGAGTTTGGTTATGCTGGCTTTCGCTTTAACGGTGAGGCTGGCGAGGGGTTGGCGGACTTTGAGACCGGTTTCTTTTCTTACTCTGTTGCCAACTTCGGCGATGGTACGGATGTTATCCATCTGGGCGTGAAGTTTTTCATTGATGAGTTTTTCATCAGCTTCAGGGAATGTGGAAAGATGGATGGAAAGTGGGAGTGCGTTTTCTTTCTGTTCGATGAAATCGATGCCAGTGAGGTTTTGGTAGATGGCTTCGGTGATGAATGGCATGTATGGGCTGAGGATCTTTGAAAAGGTGAGTAGGGCGGTGTAAAGCGTTTGTAAGGCTTGTTGATCGCCATCCGCGAAGCGGTCTCGAGAGCGGCGGATATACCACTTTGAAAGGTCGGTCAGGAGTGGCTGGAATGCTCTTGTGGCGGTGTAGAGCTGATAGTTGTCCATGGCTTTGGTGATGATGTGGGTTGTTTCGTGAAGGCGGGAAAGGATCCATTGATCGAGGATGTTTGTTGATTGCTGGGCGGTATCTGTTGGTTTCCAATTGTGGGCATTGGCGTAGGTGATGAAGAAGGAGTAACTGTTCCAGAGCATCAGGATGAAATTGCGGAAGAACTCGGCAAGTGCTTTTTCGGAGAAGTTGAGGTTTTCCCCTTGTACAACCGGAGAGTTTACCATGTAGAAACGAAGTGCGTCTGCGCCATGTTTATCAAGAATTTCGAGAGGATCAGGGTAGTTTTTTTTGCTTTTGCTCATCTTCTGGCCATCTTCGGCAAGGATCAGACCGGTGCAGAGAATGTTTCTGGCGGCTGGTTTTCCAAAGAGCGCAACGCCAAGGACGTGGAGGGTATAGAACCAGCCACGGGTTTGGTCGATTCCTTCACCGATGAAATCAGCGGGGAAGTTGTCTTGAAACCATTCTTGGTTTTCAAATGGGTAGTGGTTTGATGCGTAGGGCATTGCGCCTGATTCAAACCAGCAGTCCAACACATCGGGGATGCGTTGCATGGTGCTAGGGCATTTTTCGCATTTCCAGGTGAATTGGTCGATGCAGTGTTTGTGCAGGTCGGGAACTTTTTCGCCTGATTTCTTTTCCAGTTCTTCACGTGAAGTGACAACTTCAACTTGGTCGCAGTCGGTACATTTCCAAACTGGTAGTGGTGTTCCCCAATAACGACTACGGGAAATTGCCCAGTCTCGGGAGTTTTTTAACCATTCGCCGAAACGGCCTTTTTGGATATGATCGGGAACCCAATGGATGGCGTCGTTGAGGGCGATGAGGTCGTCTTTTATTTTTGTAACAGCGACAAACCAAGATGATGTCGCGTAGTTGATCAGTTTACTGTCACAACGCCAGCAGTGTGGGTAGCTGTGCTGAAATTCTTCGTGATGAAAGAGGAGGTGGTTTTCTTTGAGATAGTCGATGACTTTTGGGTTTGTTTTCCAAACGTGTTGGCCTTCGAAGAGGGGAAAGGAGCTGTTTACAAAACCGTCCATGGTGATGTGCTGAAAGAATGGTGCACCTTCTTTTTGGCCTACCTGTAAGTCGTCTTCACCGTAGGCGGGAGCAATGTGGACGATGCCAGTACCATCGTCGATGGAAACGTAGTCGGCGGCGACGATTTCGTATGCTTTTCCTGGGGCAAGCTCTTTTTCAAAAAGGGAAGTATATTTCGTGCCGACGAGGTCTTTTCCCTGCAATTTTTCAAGAATTTCGTACTCGTGGTTGCCGATGATCTGTTCGATGCGGGCTTCGGCGAGGATGTAGGTGTCTTTTGAGCCGATTTTAAGTTTTACATAGTCAATATCTTGTCCAACAGCTAGAAGGATGTTCGCTGGCAGCGTCCATGGTGTGGTTGTCCAAGCGAGAATGTACGTGTTTTCTTCTCCTGTGACAGGGAACTTTACTACAACTGAGGGATCGGTGTCGTCTTTGTAGGCGAGAGTGACTTCGAAGTTTGAGAGGGGTGTGGAGCAGCGGGGGCAGACGTGCATGCTTTTGTGGCCTTGGTAGAGGAGGCCTTTGTCCCAGAGTTGGCGGAATACCCACCAGATGGATTCCATGTAGTTGGGGTTCATGGTTTTGTAGTCGTTTTTGAAGTCTACCCAACGTCCAAGGCGGTTGACGTAGTATTCCCAGTCGGTTGCGCAGCGGAGTACTGAGTTGCGGCAGGTTTCATTAAATTTTCCGATGCCCATTGCTTCGATATCGCGTTTGGAGCGGAGTCCGAGTTCTTTTTCAATAAGGTTTTCGATGGGGAGTCCGTGGCAGTCCCAACCCCAGCGGCGGGTGACACGGTAGCCGCGCATGGTCCAGTAGCGGGGGATGATATCTTTTGTGACGCTGTGGAGGAGGGAACCGTAGTGGGGGAGGCCGGTGGCGAAGGGGGGGCCGTCGTAGAAGGTGAAGTGTTGGTCGGCGGGGCGTTCTTCAATTGATCGTTCAAAAATCGCGTGGTCTTTCCAGAATTTTTGTATTTGTTGTTCGAGGGCGGGGAAGTTGGTTGTGGGGTCTACTGGTTTGAAGTTCATTTCGGGGGCTTTCTTGGTCGTACTTTGTTTATTATAGGGGGTTTTGGGGGTGGAAACCAAGGTTTCTCTGGTTCAGTATCTCTAGGGCTTGGGTGTTTGATGCCTAGCGGATGCTTTTTGGGGGAGCGTTTTTCTTGGGTGGTGTGCAGCTAACCTATTTCCTTTGGTGGTTTTCGCCTGCATGTCGAGTTACTTTTTTTTCTTGATAAAAAAAAG
>JBAXVQ010000010.1:0-48412 GCA_037128935.1 bacterium
AGGGGTGGGGATTGGGTGGTAAGTGGGAGTGTTTTTGTGGGGGAGTGGGTGACTTCATATTAGGAGGATCAAGTTACAAGCTTGATCCAACGAAGAGATGAATGTATTTTGTTATACTATGAATTGATAGTAATGATAATAACTATGAATTCAAAAGATGTTTGTGCTCTTTTTAATCAAAAGAATTTTCTTTCAGAGAAAGAAAAAAACTTATTGTTAGCTATGTACTATTTTTATCAATCCGAAGCAACGGCTTCACAACTCGCTCATTTTTTTGGATACTCGCATTGTGTGCCAGTAAACCGCATTGTTGGTCGTTTAGGAAAAAAACTTGCAAAATCATTGAACATTACATTGAGAAAAAGAGATGACGGTAGTTTTGCAGGTTGGGATGTACTATTCGTTGGTGCCTATACTGATCAAGGTTTTTTATGGACGATGAAGAGAGAAATTAAGGATGGTCTTAAGGATGTGTTTTGGTTTAAACGTGAAAAATTACCAGAGGAAATTGATAGTGCTGATACTTTAGAGTTATTTGAGGGAAGTTTAAGCAGGATTACTGTAAACGTTTATGAACGTAACCCAGTAGCCAAAGAACGATGTGTTGATAAGTATGGATACAAATGTTTTGTTTGTAATTTTGATTTTGAAAAATTTTATGGCGAAATTGGAACAAAGTATATTCATGTTCACCATTTAAAACCACTATCTACAGTTGGTAAGGAATACAAAATTAATCCTGAATCAGATTTAAGACCTGTTTGTCCTAATTGCCACTCAATGATTCACAGATTTAAAGAATCTTTAACAATTGAGGAATTAAAGAAGCGGATAAAAATTGTCCCTGTTGGATCAAGTTTGTAACTTGATCCTTTTTAATATGGGAGCAGCAACCTGATGCCAACTCCACGCATTTCTACTGAAGCCACGGATAGTATTTATTACCTTACTTTTACAGTTCGGCGTTGGTATTATCTGTTTGATCGACACCAACGTTGGGATGTTTTATTGCAGTCACTCAAATACTGTCAGGAACACAAAGGTTTACAGGTTTTTGCTTGGGTTTTTATGCTTAATCATATTCATCTTCTTATTAAAAGTTCTGATGTGAGTGGTTTTATTCGTGATTTTAAACGGCATACTTCCAAAGAGTTGAAGAAGAATATCGAGGCAACAGAGCCGAATGCGTTGAAGCTATTTGAATATGGTGGAGAGTATCATTTCTGGGAATCTGATAATATGCCTATTCGGATTGAATCAGAGAAGTTTTTTCTACAGAAGTTGAAGTATATTATTGAGAATCCGGTGAAGAAGGGATATGTTCGAGAGCCAGAGCATTGGGTGTATTCATCTGCGAATCTAGAGCTGTTGTTGCGGGTGGATGTGTTGGCATAATGGAGGGATCAGGTTGGAAACCTGATCCAACACACGTTATCTACACAACGTCTCACACGGCACCCCATCACCATCTCCATCCAACCTACTCAACCCACACTGCGTCAGATAGTACTCTGCTTCTTCGCAGGACGTCATTTGGGTGCAGTAGGTTTTTGAACCACAACTGTAGTTGTTTGGGTTGGGATTTTCTGTTGGTTGAGGGATGGGTGTGTTGATGTCTGCGGTGGGCATGGGGGTAGGTGTATCAGAAGTGATTATTGGCGTAGGAGTGGGTGTAGCGTTTTGACTACAGGCGGCCCAAAGACCGAGGTTTTCTGCTTTTGCTTGTGCTTCATCTTGTTGAAAAAGAGGGATGATGTGGTTGGGATATTTTGTGTAGGCGTAGGCAAAACCGTTGCGGACGAGGGTGCGACTGATGTTTTCTTTAGTGTCAGTTAGAAATACATAGCGTAGCAACCGATCGTATTTGTCGATGTTATCTGCGGTTGGATCGCCAAAAATGATGACTTCTTTTCCTTCAACCAGCTCTTTATTTTTTGTAGAAGCTTCAGTGCCAAAGCATTGTATTGGCTTATTTGGAGCGACGGTCTCGGGTGTGTCGATGCCGACATAACGGATGACTTTCCCTGTGCTGATTTTTATCGTGTCACCGTCGATTACTTTTTCTACAGTTACCTTTTCCTGATAGCCAAAAATATTAAATCCTGCCCAAATATGCGCAGCACCGATCGGGTCGGCGGTTTCCTTGTCTGATTCCATCCAATACGGTCCCGCTGCCAGTGTAATGTCTTCACGAAAACGTCCAGAAGGAGCATCTGCGGGGATTGTAAATTTCATACTAAACGTACCAATCCCACCAGGAGAAACAATCTCTTCTTCAATACAGCTGATGCGGTAAGGTTTTGGCCAATTCGCAGATGAAAAGTCACTCTCGCCACTCTTCTCTTTTCCACTCCAACTACTGGTTACGTTGTGGTCTTTGTAAATGTTGATACAAACTTGTCTGTCTTCAGGAGTTTTGAACCAAGTTTCCGTTCCAGTGTTTTGAAATTTAGTGGTGATTTCGATCTGATCAGATCCTTTTGTATCGAAATACTCATCGCCATCTTGGATGCCTAGTGCATTGCTGTTACTGCTTTCCCATGTTATTGCTTGAGTTTGTGAAACCCATTTAGCCTTGTATCCTTCTGCCCAGAAATTTTGCAGATTTTTGGTGTTGTTTGGAGTCACCGGAATAGCGAGCGTGATCGATGGAGATATAAGGAGGAGGAGAATAATTAGGAGATTTTTTTTCATTGTGCTCTCGGTTTGGTTATTTTTATTAGAGCATTTTTGTTGGAGGAATGCGAGGTGGGTATGTAGAATTCCAAAACGTATTTATTCTTAATTGAATCAATTTTCTTCTTATTTGGACTTGATTTTTTTGTAATATTATTGTATGCTGGCGTGATCTATTTGGCGTAGATATGTTCTATTTCTATTTATTGGCAATTTTGTTGTTTGAGTTATTGCTTATTTTAACTATTGTTACTGCCTTGCGTATTGTACGACGGTTGTTCTCGGTTTTTTCGAGGCGAGATGATCTTGTAAGGAAAGAAATCTCACACGAAGTAAAACAACCAAAGTTGACGAATGATTATAAAAATTCAAACGAGAAAGTTCTAGTAACTATAAATCAAAAGTTACAAATAACTGATGAGTATTTTCATAAAAACTCTAATTTAATGACAGGTCCTGAAAAGAATTTCTTCAGGACTCTTAGAAAGGTCACGCAAGATAAAGTAAGAATTTGTCCTCAAGTGGCGTTAAGTCAGATTGTCAGCATTAATCAGAATAAAGAGGGATGGAGAGATAACTTAATTTGGAATAATGTGAAAAATTGCGTGATTGATTACGTTCTTTGTGAAAAAGATACTTCAAAAATACTTTTATTAATTGAGTTGAATGATGAATCTCACGCTGAGCCTAGTAGATTCAGACGAGATGATGCTATTGATAATTTAATGCAAAATTTACAAATTCCTTTAGAGAAATTTCCTACTCGACAAAATTATGATGAAGAAAAGTTACTATCAAGATTGATTAAATATAAATCTGTTCAAGAAATACTTGTTAGTAGAGAAAAGGAGATAAGGGTGCAGACCAATTACAGTAGCAATAGACGTACTAAAGATTCGAGGAAAGAAGTAAGTAGAATGTAGATGTAGATTGGGTTGATTATTACTACTGCTTCATAATCGCAAACTGACTGTTATACAACGAAGCATAAAACCCATCTTTCGCCAGCAATTCCTTGTGTTTTCCCTGTTCTACTACATCCCCATCTTTCATCACGAGGATGAGATCGGCGTCGCGGATGGTGGAAAGTCGGTGGGCGATGACGAAGCTGGTTTTGCCTTTCATCAGGTTATCCATGGCTTTTTGGATGAGGACTTCGGTGCGGGTATCGACGGAGCTGGTGGCTTCATCGAGGATGAGCATGGGGGTTTTTGCGAGCATGGCGCGGGCGATGGTGAGGAGTTGTTTTTCGCCTTGGGAAACGTTGCTCGCTTCTTCGTTGAGCTGCATATTGTAGCCGTCAGGGAGTGAGCGAACGAAGTGATCGACTTGGGCTTCGCGGGCGGTGGTGGTGACTTCCTCATCGGTGGCGTTTGGTTGGCCGTAGGTGATGTTTTCCCTGATCGTGCCGTTAAAAAGCCAGGTGTCCTGCAGTACCATGCCGAAGAGTTTTCTTACTTCTGTGCGTTTCATCTGTCGGATGTCGACGCCGTCGATTTTTATCGAGCCACTGGTGATTTCGTAGAAACGCATCAGAAGATTTACCAGTGTTGTTTTTCCGGCCCCGGTCGGGCCGACGATGGCGATGCGGTTTCCAGGCTCTATTTTGGCGGAGAGGTTCTTGATGACTGTTTTGTCGGGACTGTAGCCGAAGACTACGTTTTCGAATTCAATGTGTCCTTTTACTTCGCCAAGCGTGATGGGGTTTTCAGTTTCTGCTGATTGTTCTTTTTCAGCGATAAATTCGAATACACGTTCGGCTGCGGCGGCAGTGGATTGCATGACGTTGGCGATGCTGGCGGTTTGGGCGATGGGTTGGTTGAACTGTTGTACGTATTGGATGAATGCTTGAATATCGCCGATTTTTATACGGCCGTTGATGGCTTGCCATCCTCCGAAGATCGCGACACCGACGTAGCCGAGGTTGCCAACAAAAAACATGATGGGCATCATGAGACCGGAGAGAAACTGAGATTTCCAGGCTGTGTGATAGAGTTGATCATTGATACGGGTGAACTTTTCTACTGAGGCTTTTTCCCCGTTGAACACGCGCATAACGACGTGTCCGGCATACATTTCCTCGATGTGGCCGTTCAATGCTCCGAGTTGCTTCTGCTGGTCGACAAAGAGCGACTGGGATTTTTTCATGATGAAGGCAGTGAGTACAAAGCTAAGAGGAATGATGACAAGTGTGACGAGTGTAAGTACCCAACTGATGTAGAACATCATGATGGCTACGCCGACTATGGTTACGACGGATGAGATGATTTGCGAAAGGCTTTGGTTGAGTGTTTGGCTGACGGTGTCGACATCGTTGGTAACACGACTGAGGACTTCGCCATAGGTGGTTTTGTCGAAGTAACTTAGCGGCAGACGGTTGATTTTTTCTGAAATATCTTTACGGAATTTGTAGGTAACATTCTGTGTGACACCAGCCATGATCCAGCCCTGAATGTAGGCAAACAGTGAGCTAATGATGTAAAGGAAAAGCAGAAAAAGTATGATGCTAGAGATGCCTTCAAAGTGGATGGTTGGGCGGTGGGAGAGGTCGAGAGTTTTGATGATTTCTACTTTGTCGGCGGGGATTTTTTCGAGAATCGTGGGAGGGATGATTGTGAGCAAATCATTTCCAGTTGTACCAACTGGGATTTTTATCCCTTGTGGAAGCTGAGTGATGATCTGATCGTATGCTTGCATCGAGATGTAGTCGTTGACGATCTGGTTTGTGGCATTTCCGAGAATTTTTGGACTGGCGATAGTAAAGATTGTACTGGCGATAGCGAAGATGAAGACGAGCAGTATTTTTGCCCAGTAGGGTTTTAAGTAGGTTGTGAGTTTTCGGAGGGTGCCTTTGAAATCTTTGGCTTTTTCTACTGGGCCGGCCATCATGGGGCCACCTGGACCGCGTCCGGGCATCATCATTCTTCCTGGGCGTTCTATCGGTTTGTTAGCTGGTGTGTTGTTCGGTTCGCTCATTGCAGCTCCTTTCCAACGGGTTCTGGTTTGTGCAGTTCAACAGATTGGAGCTCTTCATCTGAGAGCTGGGAATAGGCGATTTCACGGTAGACTTTGTTGGTTTTTAATAACTCTTCGTGTGTTCCTTCGCCAACAATTTTTCCTTCGTTGAGGACGATGATTTTGTCAGCATTGGCGATGGTGCTGATACGTTGTCCGACGATGAGGACGGTTTTTCCTTTAGTTTCTTCAATAAGTGCTTCGCGTAGGAGCATGTCGGTTTTGAAATCCAGTGCAGAGAATGAGTCGTCGAAAATGTAGACTTTTGGTTTTACGGCTAGGGCGCGGGCAATCGAGAGGCGTTGTTTTTGTCCGCCGGAAACGTTGGAGCCGCCTTGGGCTATTTCGCTGTTGTACTGTTGTTCGAGGTTGTTGATAAATTCAGTGGCTTGAGCAATAGTGGCGGATTTTTCGATTTCGGTTGTGGAAATATCGGGGTTGCCGTAGGTGATGTTACTTTTGACTGTGCCGGAAAAAAGGACACCTTTCTGCGGTACATAGCCAATCTGTCGGTAGAGTTCTTCCAGTTTAAGTTGGCGAATATCTACGCCATCAATCAGTATTTGCCCTGCAGAAACGTCGTAGAAACGTGGGACAAGGTTGATTAGCGTTGATTTTCCACTGCCGGTACTGCCGATAAAGGCGGTAGTTTCTCCAGGCATGGCGGTGAAATTAATTCCGGTGAGGACAGGAAGATCTGCTCCTGGGTAGTTGAAGGTGACATCTTTAAAATCGATCCTGCCTTGTCCATTGGTGTTTATTGCGATGGGGGTGGCTGGATCATGGATTGTAGGATCTACCTGTAGAACATCAGCGATACGATTTGCCGATACAGATGCCCGAGGGAACATGATGAAGATCATCGAGATCAGCATAAACGCCATGATGACGTTCATGGTGTACTGCATAAACGCCAACATGTTGCCGATCTGTAGGTCTCCGCTGTTGATGAGGTGTGCACCAAACCAGATAATTGCTAGTGATGAGAGGCTTAGAATAAGCATCATCGCCGGTTGCATCAGTGTCATGATACGGTTTACGAATAGGTTTACACGGGTGAGCTCAGCATTTGCTATTCTGAATTTTTCTTCTTCCCTTGCTTCATTATTGAAAGCCCTCACTACGCGCAATCCGGTTAAGTTTTCCCGTGTGACAAGATTGAGTTTATCCACCAGTTTCTGCATAAGTTTAAATTTCGGAACTCCAACCCAAAACAGTGCAACAACGATGGTCAGTAATGTTGCGACTGCCGATATGATGATCCAACTTAAGGCTGGTGCCATGCCGAGAGCTTTTTGAAGCCCGCCGATTGCAGACATTGGAGCCATGAGTGCCATTCTGAAGAGCAATGCTGTGGTCATTTGGAGTTGTTGAATATCGTTTGTGGAACGGGTAAGCAGTGAAGATGTAGAAAATGTGTTGAATTCGTGAATGGAAAAGCTTTCTACCTTGGTGAAGAGTTTTTTTCTGATATCGCGCGCCGCACCAGTAGCGATGCGAGATGCCAAAAATCCGACAATCACAGCGCAGGTTCCTCCTGCAAGTGTGAAGAGTAGCATCATTGCACCACTTTGATAGAGCGTTGTCATGTCACCAGCGAGGATGCCGTTGTTGACGATATGTGCCATGTAGTCGGGAAGCTGAAGGTTCGCCATTACCTGTAGGTAAACAAATACTACGAGTAATATCAGCATCCAGATGTATGGTTTAAGAAATCGTGAGAGTCTGATCATTTGTTATCCTCCTTTCGGGCTTTGAGGAGTTTGGAGGTGATTGTTTCGAGCTGGAGGAGTTCACGTTCGTTGAGGACATCAAAGAGTGTGGAGAATCGTTCCAGCATACTGTGTTTCATTGTTTCCATATGCTTGGTTCCTTTTGCGGAAGGGCGTAAACGTTGGACACGTCGATCCTGTGGATCGGTTGTTCTGGTGATGAGTTCTTGTTTTACGAGACCATCAGCGATTTGTGTGGCGGCGCTTTTCGATACACCTATGCAAGTGGCGAGTTCAGTGATGGTCACTTGGCCTTTTTTCTTGAGCATGAACAGGACATGAGTTTGCGAAAAACTGATGCCGAAGTTTTTGCTGTTGTTTATGTGGCCTGCTATCATGGTGCGACGCAGGGTGTTGAAGTTGCTGAGGATGGTTTCTATTTTTTCTGATTTTGATGACATGATTTTAATTGGTTAAGCTTGTGAATAGTTTAGTTGGTTAACTAGTTGAAATCAAGCAGTATTTCTGTTTTTCGTTTTTTTAGAGAGCTGAGGGAGGACATGGAGTCGTGGATCAACTAGTTGGCAAATTTATTATTTCATTTACCTTTGTGTAGAAAAGGTTCGCAACAGAAATTTATTTACATAACGACTCACACGGCACTCCATCCTTATTTCCATCCAATCTCTTCACCCCACATGCGTTAAGATAGTATTTCGCTTCTGTGCAGCTGATCATTTGTCCGCAGGTGGTTTTGCCGGCGCAGTGGAATTTTTCTGTGTCTGTATTGTTGTTGGATGTATTGGTATCGGCTGGGGGAAGTGTTGGAGCTTTTGTTGGAGGTGCTTTGATGGGGATGGGAGTGGGTGTGGGTGTAGGTGTTGATAATGTGGTAGTAACTGAAGGTGTGGATGTATTAGTGAGAGCAGACGTAGGAATGACTGTTGGTTGTTGTATGGTTGGTGATGGTGCGATATAAGCGGATGAGGGTTGGGGAGAGCTATTGTTTGCGGCGGCTTGGATGAGGAGACTGAAGACAAGTGTAATGCCGATTAGTAGTTCCCTGTAATGGCTGCTATCCATGGTTTTGTATATGAAATAAGTTATTACCAAGCCGAGGAAGATGGGAATGTTGCTGCCGGCGAGGTAGAGGATGGTGAATAATACTATGAAGATGTTTATTGGGGAAATTTTTCCAGATGTTAAAATTGTATTGAGCTTTTCGCTAATTTGAATAAGTGTTTCTATGAGTTTTTTCATTGTTAAGTATTCTTTACAATTCGTTCTCTTTTTAGTTTACAGTTCTGGTGACGAAAAAGTAAATTACTCATTAATTCTTGACAATATTTTTTATTTGTGATAGATCAGTAGTGTAGATAAAATGCACGCTGACAATGAATACCAGATTATTTAGTCGGGCACGGGATGTTGGGGCGCTTGTTGTCGATAAACGGAACTTACAAAAGCCTACCTTTGAACTTCTTTTTACTACTATGTTTCCCCAACCTTTTTCCACATTAGTTAATCGTATAAGTGCTAATGTTCAAACTGTTGTTACTAAAGGTTCGGTAGCAAGAAATCTTACTTTGGCGACTTTATCAAGAAATGCGGGATTGGACGGTCTTGTGGCTTTGGGGCATGTGCCCTCTCTTTTTGCGCCCGGTGTCGGGGGAGCATTTCTGGAAGTAGGCACTGAGCTAGTAAAATCCTTCTGGAATAGAATGGAGGGAAGACGACGGCAAGCGTTTAAGGACGCTTGGAAAGCATTGGATGATTTGACGCCTCTTTTTGATAATTTTGGGGATGATAAAAAAGCTTTTGCTGAGAAGATTCGAAATGGCTCTCGACGATCAAAAGGTGGTGGACTTTTTGCTCACTGTGCACGTGCTGCTGCATGGTGTGTCATTTTAGCTACTCCTGGTATCAGTAATGCGACTATAGGTTCTCTTTCTGAACTTGGTGAAACTGTTGATATGGAAAAAATACTACATGCTGGTGTTGAGCGGATGAGTGATGCTCAAGGTTCGGGGAAAAATTTATTCGCCTCTCTTGAAAGATTATTGCCAGCTGACAGAGAAATACAATGTCATTATTTTCACTATACAATGCAAGGAAAAACACAGACTCAGCAAATGGTTTGTACGCGTGAAGCAGGTTATTTTTCTATTCAACGAGCTAGTGAACGTTATTTAATTCATGAAACAGGGTGGTGATGAGGGAAGTAGAGGGTGGTCAGTATGCTTTAGTATCATCAAGAAATATTAATGAGATTACTGCAGTAATAGGAATGCAGGTTGATCCTAATTTGCCAGCAGAGGCAGCTTAGGCTTAAAGTATGCGGTCAATATATCACTAGGAGCTACTAGTTACTAAATTCATTCGCTGAGTTCGGATCTGTCTACGTGCTGCTGACCATATACTGATTAATGGTTCCATGAGAGTTTCAGTTAGAAGGTTTACAGATGAGTAATTTACTAGATTGCCGTTTTCTTCTCTAATACCATGATCCAATCCTCCACATCTGACCATCTGGAATCCAATGTCGACTCTGCCTTCATATGGTTTTTCTATTTTGCCAATTGAAAACATTGTTATTTCACCATTTGCTTGCATTTCTGTGGCGAGGATAGGAACTCCTTGGTTGTCGAGGTAGATGTTTTTTATTCCATGATTACTAAGGACCCTAGCTACACTAGTGATAGGGCGACTAAAGTTATCATCAATATATCTTGCTCCAAAAGCCGAAACAACTGGGTCAACTGCTGCTAACTCCCATTTGTTTCTGTAAGTTTCTGATGATTTTGTGCAGAGATAATTCCCTATTTCGCATGCATGCACTGTGTTTCCTTTAGCCACCCAGCTTCGCTCAGTGTTTACCCAGTTTGTTGTCAGAGAGTCATTTTCAAAGGCAACTGATGGACTACCGTAGAGCACTTGGTTGAGTCTTGTCCTAAATCTTTCTATTCCAGTAGCTGCTCGATCGAATAGGGAAGGTTGAGAAGGAGTTAGTCTATCAATTCTCCTGTGTATTGATGCTAAGGTATTTTGTAAGGATTTTTTTCCACCGAGGTAAGCATAAATTTCAGCACTTTTGGAGGCTAGATATTCTGTTGTCAGTTGTCTCATAGTATTTACCCTTAAAAGCAGAAGAGTATCGTATACTAGGATGGATATGAATGTCAAGTGGTTTGAGTGTTTGATTTGAGGGGTTGGCTTTTAAAAAGTACTTTCGACTCCCTGTTTTCGTTGAGTCGTAAGTTTTAATCTTGCAACTGCCTACAAAGAAACTTTTGGATCACAAAGTGTAGTACCAATGTCTTTCAGTAGCGAAAAGTTTACAAAGTCTGTAGTTTTTTGAGTTATTGCGAGGCAGTATCTGTTGTCGTGTACTTACCTACTTATTGAAAAGAGAGTCCTATTTTGAGTATTAACGGTGGTGGTTATCGAGATTTTGAAAGGTTTGCATCTGTTTCGAAAGAAAAGCAGAGTCGATTATCACTGAAACAGCAGCTTGCTTTGATTGTTGATGTTGCGAATCCAATGCGCAAAGTTTCAATTATTCGTGAAGATGAAGTTCGTTGGTTACTTCCAAAGCGTATATCGAAAGAGTTAGGAGAAAGAAACCTTTTGGGGGTGAGCGAGTATTTATTTCGCTATGGTGCAAAATCGGTGGAAAAATTAGAAATTGAGCAGCGGTATTTACCAGAGAAACAAGGACGACTGAGAGTAACTACCTTTGCGGATGGTCATGTGGAGAGAACTTTAACTATCAAAGAAGCGTTAAAATCTGAATCAGTTTCGTTGGGCTTGAAATGCTCAAAAGAGCGTGAATATGAGCTTTCTGAAGCTGAATACTTTGAGCTGGTTCAGTTTTCGACTGGGGGAAGTGTTCGCAAAACTCGCTATAAGGCTTTACTGGATATGAATATCGGGGGAGATTTATTTCCAGTTACCGTAGAGTTGGATGTTTTTTCTGAGCCGCAGAAGATGAAGGGGGTAGCTGTTATGGAGATCGAGATTAATTCTTTAGGAAAGTTACGAAATCAAGTGACGATTCCTGATTTTAAAAGATTAGTTGGTGAGTTATTTCTAGACTTGCTTGGTACTGAGATTACTTCCACTTCGGGAGCAAGTAATCGTGTTGTTGCGCAGCGAGGTGTTTCGGAAGAATTTCTTTCAGTTTTGAAGCGCTGTGGTTACGATGAAAAATAAGTTTTGTAGTAATTGCCGTTACGTTTTTTAAATTCAGACGTTATCACCATGTACGGTAATTTTGAGAGGGGCAGTTTTTTCATGGTACATTTGAGAACTTTTATTACGCCATTTCGTATCTTTTTGTTGCTGCTACTCTTTTCATCCTGTTTTTGGCTTATTGGTTGCCAGATCCAGACACATTCAAAAGTGTATATTGCATCTGGACACCCTGAGTGGGCTCCGATCATGTGGCAGAATGACAATAAAATTGTTGGGACTGGCCCTGATTTGGTTGGGAAGATTTTTGGAGACTTGGGTGTTCAGGTTGATTCTCAGTATGTAGGGTTGTGGGATGAGGTGCAGAATAAGACAAAAAGTGGGGATGTTGATGTGCTTGTTGCTGCGTATAAAACATCTGAACGGGAAGAGTATATGGAGTATTCAATCCCTTACACTGTTGATCCAATTGTTGTTTTCGTTAAGAAAGGGAAAGAATTTCCCTATTCGGCATGGGAAAATCTGATTGGTAAAACTGGTGTCGTAACTGTTGGAGATAGTTACGGGCAAGGGTTTGATGACTATCTTAAAACAAACCTAAAAGTACAACGAGTTTCGGATGTTGCAGCTGCTTTTGCTTCTTTAGATCAGGAAAAAAGTGATTATTTTCTCTATTCTCTTTATTCCGGTCAGAAGGAGCTGGCTATGCGTGGGTTTCAAGATAGGATTGTTCCTCTTACTACTTATGTGGCATCGGAAAAGTTTTATATTACGATTTCAAAACGGTCTCCGTTGATTACATTAATGCCAAAGGTGAATGAGTTGATTACCAAATATCAGAACGATGGAACGATTGATAGTTTGTTAAGAAAATATCAGGAAGATCTGGTAGCAAAAAGCTTGAATCAGCTGGTTGGTTGAGAATGGTTTGTTCAGGTATAATTGTTTTACCAATTTAACTGGAGGGTTGTATTATGGGTTGTGAATGTGGTGGACATGGTCATGATGGTGGCCATAAAAAAGGTAAAAAGCTTATCGTTGCAACAGTTCAGCTTGTTGATAGCTATCTTGCGACGCTTGCTACTCCGCCATCGTTGGATGAGTTGCAAAACATCATCAGAACAGTGCATGGAACTTTGAAAGATTTGAAAGAGCCAGAGCAACCTGAAGAAAGCAAAAGCTAGATTTATTGCTAGTGCATAGCCCCGGTTTTTCTTAAACGAAAATATCGGGGTTTTTTTGAATCAATCTATTTTGCATGAGGTTTCCAAAGTTATGTTACCTATTCAACAGCAGCTGCGAAGCTATGGTTCTGCAGAAAAAGTTCTGGTGTTTCAACGTTTTTTTAAGACCGGACCAGGGCAGTATGGGGAAGGTGATGAGTTTATTGGTGTAACTGTTCCGTTGACAAGAAAAGCCGTTCAGAATCATGCTGTTGCTATGACTTACGACGAAGTGATTGAATTGCTGCATTCTCCTGTGCATGAAGATCGACTAGCTGCTGTCCTAGTATTGGTAGCAAAATATCAGAAGGCAGATGTTGGTGAAAAAAGTAAAATCTATGATTTGTATCTTGGAAACACGGAATATATCAACAACTGGGATTTGATTGATTCTTCGGCTGAGCACATTGTCGGTGCTTTTCTTACAGATAAACCTAAAGTTATTTTAAGAACCCTCGCACAATCCGAGAGTGTTTGGGAACGTCGAATATCGATCCTATCAACATTTCATTGGATCAAGCAGGGAAAGGCAGAAGAAACTATTTCGATTGCAACGCTGTTGCTTGGGGATACGCATGATTTGATTCATAAGGCGGTGGGGTGGATGCTTCGCGAGGTGGGGAAGCGTTGTTCGGAGCAGGTGTTGACTGATTTTTTAGATACGTATGCTGCTACGATGCCGAGAACTATGTTGCGTTATGCGATTGAGCGGTTGGGGGAGAGGGAGAGGAAGAGGTATATGGGGATGAAAAAGCATTCTTTTTGACTTAGTTGACTTCTCTTTCTCAAGTTTCTAAGATAACTTCTTATTCTCTTTATTAAAACCATGTCTTTAGCAAGAAATATTGATTTATTTAGTAATCCCGAACCATTTCCCAGACTTCAACAAGATGTTGCAGATTTTGAGAGATTTAGAGAAGTTGTAGGAGAAATTGGAGATAGTTGTTACAAGCTTCCAGCTCGTGAAATTAGAGCGAGACTTACACTTAGTGGAATAACCAGTGATGTTAACTTGCTGAGAAGTCGTCTAGTGAGTGCTGTTGATTTGGTAAGACCCCTTTATGCTGATTATCAAAAGGTTATAAGTAATGATGCATTACGCTCTGCTTTTTTATCTAATTTACTTGCTGGTGTTTGTAACTCACCTGCGCTAGGGGGTTTAATATTTCCCAAAACTGTTGAAAGAAAACCGCCTGGTGGTGAATCTAGATTAGTTGAAACGATTCAGTTTTTTCCAGGAGGTGCGTTATTAACTTTAGCAGACCCAGTCTTTAGAATAGTGGCTTCAGGTGGAGGAGCTATTACAGCATATGCTTCGGAGTTGGGGCAATTGACGGGGAAAATCCTGATTGTTAACGCTGAAGCATCGGGAACAGCTGAAAATCATGAATTATCTCATTTTTGGTATTCACTTTGTCATTCAAGGCCACCGATAATTTATCCACGAAGTGCTGAAAGTGATTTTCGTCTTTTGTTAGGCACTTTTGCAACATCTGAGAAAATGCAACTTGCTTGTCATAAAAAGAATTCTCAAAAGTTGGCGGCTGGTTATTCGAGCTATGCACTTGATGAATTTTGTGCTTATTTAGCTCAGGATCCTCATTCTCCACAATCTGCAATTGTTAATCATCGCACCTTTGGAAATATGAAATATTTAGATACAGTGATTAAATTTGGACAGATTTTGCAAGGAAGTGAATTTTATGGAGTTCCGAAGGAAAAGGTATTTAAGATTTATCTTGAAGACTACTTACGATTTCACGCCGCAACTTCGGAAATGCAATGGGGAATTGAGTTACTGAGAACTCAAGGAAAATTTTTTAAGCCAGAGTTAATTCCTGATTATCTTTATTTTACTGATACCTCTGATGTTTTAGCTGTCTGTGCAAGATTAATGCCTGACGGAGGAATTTCAGAAGGGGAGTTTAAAACATTGATTTCCTCTCAACAAAGAGAAGTACTAGAAAAAGTTGCCCAGCAGTCCGTGCAAATGGAGAGAGCTGCAATAGAATTTTTTAGAAGTGGAAGTAATGCTAATCCACCAAGTTGGAGGGAAAAAAGTCCACTTAATTGGAAAGATATTGAAGCTGCTTCTGGAACTATTTCCTCATCAGAAAGCTTTCCGTGGTATGCTCTACCATCGATGATGAATTTAATTGGAATAGCTGGACCTGAGGTAAGAAAAGATGATGTTGTTTATCCACTAGGAAACCTTGTTACTGTTGTAAGAAATGCTTTTTTTATTGATCGCTCTCAATTTGAGCAGGCACTTTCTCATTTGACTTGGCGAGTTGGTCCGAGAGCAATAAAGGGAAAAGATGCTTTGGTGGCAATGATAGATCAAGCCTTACGGTATTTCACTCCTAGTCAAAATGATCCTTCTTTTAAAGGTTACCCCCCTACATTGGATCAGTTATCCAGATTGAGGGATGAAATTACACAATTTCCTCCTCAATTTTAATTATTGTTGATGATTTTTTATGAGGTTTTCATTACAACTTTGGTTATTAACTTCCATATGACTGATACAATATAAATCACATCTAGGTAAGCAATCTTGTATCTTTGGTTCATCAGTAGTATCACTCATGAAGGAGTAGTATGAATGTTATCAATGAGAGCAAAATAGAAACGGCAACTTTCGGTGCGGGATGCTTCTGGGGTGTTGAAGAGGTCTTTCGTCAATTGCCTGGAGTTCAAACAACTGCAGTTGGTTTCATGGGGGGAGCTTTTGAGAATCCAACTTATGAGGATGTTTGCTCTGGAGCGACTGGGCATGCAGAAGTTGTTCAGATTTTGTATGATCCTGCAATTATTTCTTATGAAGCATTGCTTGATGTGTTTTGGAAAAATCATAACCCTACAACACTTAATCGTCAGGGACCTGATGTTGGAACGCAGTATCGATCGGTTATATTTTTTTATTCAACAGAGCAGCAGGTGTTGGCGCAACGATCTTTGGAGTCGCTAGTTGCATCTGGTACATTTTCTCGACCGATTGTTACTCAAGTTGTTCCAGCAGGGATATTTTTCAAAGCTGAGGAATACCACCAGCAGTATCTGAAGAAACGTGGTCTTGGGAGTTGTCATTTGTAATGTGTATCGAGAATACACTAAAGTTAATTCGGTTTTACTCTATACATTCATTTTGTTTTAACTAGTAGAGTACTTAGCAACTTTGCTCATGCGATTTTCTTTGAACAATTGGTTTAGCTCATTCCGTAGTTCTTTCCGTGATACGCTTTTGTATACTAAGCGCAGTCTAGGTTTGGCGTGGAAATCTTCTCCGAGGATGAGTGTTTTGATTGTTTTTCTCACACTTATTTCCGCAGTTATGCCTCTTGGGGTAGCGTATGTTGGCAAGGTGATTATTGATAGTGTTCTCTCGGGTTCAGTTGAAAGTACTATCAATTGGGTGCTTGTGGAGGCTGGAGTTATTGCCTTACAGGCTTTGGTGCAGCGAGCGTTATTTCTGTATCGTACGTTGTTGGGAGCGCGATTGGCGCTTGATGTGAATGTTTTGATTCTTGAAAAGGCTCTGACGTTGGAGCTTCGCCATTTCGAGGACTCTGAAGTGTATGATAAATTGACTCAGGCTCGCAGAGAAGCTTCGTCTCGTCCAGTCTCAATGGCTGGAAATACCATGCAACTGGCTCAGAATATTTTGACGCTACTGGGATATATTACATTGCTGGTTTCTTTTAGTGGTTGGGCTGTGTTGGGTTTATTGCTGGCTGCCTTTCCTGCTACAATTGCCGAAATGCGTTATTCTCGCAAGGGTTTTCGTTTACGTAACTGGCGTTCACCTGATGCTCGACGATTGAACTATGTTGAATATGTATTGGCAAATGATGCCCATGTGAAAGAAGTTAAAGTCCTCAATTTAGGACCTATGTTGTTGCAGCGATATAAGGATTTAGGCGAGGCTTTTTACGCTGAGGATAAAGAACTTTCTGTGAAGCGGTCATTGTGGTCGTATGTCCTTTCGTTACTTGCAACGGTGGCTTTTTATGCGACGTATTTGGTTATGGCCATTGCAACGGCGGCAGGCCAGTTAACGTTGGGTAATCTTACGCTTTACGTTGCAGCATTTCGTCAGGGGCAGCAATCGTTTCAGTCATGTCTTACTGCGATTGGTAGTATGTACGAGGATAATTTGTACATGTCGAATTTGTTTAGTTTTTTAGAAATCCCAACGACAAGGGCGGAGCAAAGTGATACTGCGCCTGTTTCCCATAAGTCATTTGGTCAGGAAAAAGGAATTCGTTTTGACCATGTTGGTTTTCGTTATCCTGGTAATGATGAGTGGGCTGTGAGAAATATTTCCTTGTTTATTCCTGAAGGGCAGAGCATGGCATTGGTTGGACATAATGGAGCAGGAAAGACTACTTTTATCAAACTGCTGTGTAGATTGTATGAGCCTACTGAAGGACGGATTTTTCTTGATGGGAAGAATTTGAATGATTGGGATGAGTTGGTGCTGCAGCAGCGGATAAGTGTGGTGTTTCAAGATTATAATAAATATCAGTTTAAAGTTAGGGAAAATGTTGGCATAGGTAGCGTGGAGCATATGGGAGATGAGGAAAGAATTTGGAGAGCGGCTGAACTCGGTGGTGTTGAAGAAGTGGTTGCCGATCTCCCTGATGGTTTGGATACACAACTTGGAAAATGGTTTAAAGATGGGACTGAGTTATCGGGTGGACAATGGCAGAAGATTGCACTTTCCAGAGCTTTTATGAGGGAAGATGCCGATATTCTTATTTTTGATGAACCAACTGCAGCGTTGGATGCAGAGGCTGAGCAATTAGTGTTTGAGCGTTTTCGGACATTAGCAAAAGGGAAGACAGCTATTCTTATTTCTCATCGGTTTCCAACTGTTCGTATGGCAGAAAGGATAGTTGTCGTTGAGGGTGGGAGAATTGTAGAAGAGGGTAGTCATGATGATTTGCTTAGAAAGGGTGGGCGATATGCGGAGTTATTTTCACTTCAGGCAAAGGGATATTTGTAGAAATCATCCTAAACTATTGTTCTTTCTATGGAGTCGGTTTTGGTCAAAAAGATGCTCTGTTCTCAATATGTTTTTCGGTTACAATAGAACTATTACACTGATTGGGTAAAAATATTATGATCGTTAGACATCCAAACCAAAGAGTAGCTGTTCTTGTTGATGTGCAGAACATGTACTATTCTGCCAGAAACCTTCATAAATCTCGCCTAAATTTCAAGAAGCTTCTTGATCTGGCGGTTGATGGTCGTATCCTTACAAGAGCGATTGCTTATGTGATTAATGCAGAACGTGAGAATCAGGAGTTTTTTGATGCGGTTAATGCGGCGGGTTTTGAAACCAAACAGAAGGATCTTCAGGTCTTTCTTGATGGGACGAAAAAAGGGGATTGGGATTTGGGTATTGCTATGGATGCTATTCGTCTTGGGCATAAGGTTGATTCAATTATCTTGATTACGGGTGATGGAGATTTTGTTCCTGTTGTTAACTACTTGCAACAGGCACTTGGGTGCTTGGTGGAGATAGTAGCCTTTCGACAAACAGCAAATCATGAACTGATTTCATTGGCTGATGATTTTATTAATATCGATGAGCATAAAGAAAACTTACTTTTTAGAACAATGAAGAGTAAGGGTACATCTTTTCGTTAATGTATTTTTGTTTTTATAATTTGTAAAGGGATTTGTATGCGTATAGTGCTTTTGGCAAACACTGTTTTTGAGGCAGGTGTGGGTTTTGTTATGATTTTTATACCTACTCTTTTTTTAAATTCGACCAATGAGTTGGTTTTTGCGGTGGGGCGGTCGCTGGGGTTTGCCTCTGCATCAATTGCGGTACTTAGTTTCAGTATGTTGCTAAAAAAGCCTAATAAAACTTTTTTAAGCATGGGTTTTACAACACTGACTGTATTTCATGTCGGGTTAACAGTTAGTCAACTGATTAACTTTGTTGAATGGCTTTCGCCTTTGTATATGGTTATTATTCATGCAGTTTTTGCTGGTGCGAGTGCAGTATACTTGGTTAAATCATTAAGAAATTAGTATTAGTTTTTTTCCTTTTTTCTATTTATTTCTCTTGTTCGAATTTTATTCCATAGGGAGCATTTTATGACTACAGTGAAATCTGGTGATACTATCAAAGTCCACTATACAGGGACATTGAATGATGGTACTGTTTTTGATTCTTCTGAGGGGCGTGAACCTTTAGAGTTTTTTGTCGGAGGTGGACAACTTATAGCTGGATTTGATGATGCCGTTGTAGGGATGGCTGTCGGTGAATCGAAAACTATTACGATTTCAGCAGATCAAGCATATGGACAGCATCTTGATGAACTAGTTGAAGAAGTCGACCGCAGTCAATTTCCTCCAAATTTACAACTTGCACTTGGACAACAGTTACAGGCTTCTCAAGATGATGGCCAGGATTTTGTAGTCACCGTTATTGCACTTACAGATACAACAGTTACATTGGATGGTAATCATCCATTGGCAGGTAAAGAACTTACCTTTGCTATATCGGTGGTGGAAATTGCTGCTTAGGAGCGATTGATTTCCATGACATGTCTTATTACATTATTGGTAATTGATTTTTGTTTATAAATAAAGGGGTTTTTATGGTCAAGGCTAAAAAATCATCTACTAATAACAGTACAGAAGAGACGGTGAATAATGAGTTTAAGGTTCGTGGAAAAGAGGTTTTGGAGAAGATTAGGGAACTGATTAATGAAGGGAACGTGAGAAAAATTATTGTTAAGGATAAAAATGATAAGACTGTATTAGAGTTACCTCTAACTATTGGGTTTGTAGGAGTTTTTATTGCCCCTGCACTTGCAGCTTTTGGTGCAGTTGCTGCGTTGTTAACAGAGTGTACTATTTCTGTGGAGAGAGATGCTGTCTAGTTTTCATTGTTTTGAGGCTTCACAATGTTCTATTGTGGAGTCTTTTTTAATGCCCGCTTGTTGGGCCTTTTCGAGGTTCTAAACTTTTCACATCAGGTAGATATTCTGCGGCGGCAAGAAGAGCGAAGAAAATAAAAGCGATGGCGGCATAGAGCGAGTATTTAATGGATTCGGTGACGGAAATGTTTTTTAATATGTTGAGTTCATTCTGGATATCTGGTGGGAGTGAGGTGGTTTTTTCCATTGAAGAGTTGAATTCGAAGTTAGATGGATCTTCGTTAATTTTTTCAACGATAGGATTTTTAATTTGATCTGGTATTTTTGTGCTATTTTTAATTGATGTTGAGAAGTTTGAAGCAAGTGTTGAAAGTAAAATTGCACCTATTATTGCATATCCAAGTGAACTTCCGATTTGTCTGGCGGTACTATTAACTCCTGAAGCTTCACCGGCTTCG
This sequence comes from bacterium, assembly GCA_037128935.1. Classification (GTDB taxonomy): domain Bacteria; phylum Patescibacteriota; class CG2-30-54-11; order JBAXVQ01; family JBAXVQ01; genus JBAXVQ01. The sequence continues at coordinate 20,175 of JBAXVQ010000010.1, forward strand.
CTAACGGGTACAGCAGAAAGTGTTAGGTTGCTTATTTGGGCCATTACAAGTCCAGATCCTATTCCATAGATCACTAGTCCGGGAATGAAACTAGCTACAGTGCTGTCTACTGCCATAGTTTGGCTGATTACCAACAAGCCGATTATATTGAAGAAAAGACCAAAGAGGATAATGAGTTTTGGTTTTATTTTGCTACTGAGAAAGGCAGATAGTGGAGATGCAACAAAGAGTGAAATTGATAAGGGGAGTAATGCTAAGCCTGTATCAAATGCGTTGGTGTTTCTCACTGCTTGAAGGAAGATTGGTACGGAAAAGATTATGCCGGATTGCCCAAGCGCCATCATGGTGGTGGTGAATAGTCCTGATGAGAATTGTTTGTTAAGAAACATACGGATGGATATGAGTGGAGTGGCTTCTTTATGCTCTTCTATGATGATTTCCCAGAGGATAAAGACTGTAAAAACGAGCAATCCAATTAGCAGTGTGAAGGGAATTATTGAAAAGTCGCCAAGTGATTTTCCAAGAATTAAAAAAGGTTTTTTGGAAAGGAGCCATCCAAAGCGAGATGATTCAATGATGCTAAAAACTATAATTAGTAACCCCGCAGCAGACAAACCAATGCCAGCCCAGTCAATTGTTGCCTTTTTATGTGTATTTTTTGACTCTCTGATCCATAATGACCCAATGACAAGGATTGATGCAACAACAACATTGATACGAAAACCCCAACGCCAACTGTAGTAGGTGGTTAAAAATCCGCCAAGAATTGGACCAACAGCAGATGCTCCGGCTGCAACTCCACCCCAAACACCAAAGGCCATAGCTCGCTCACGCCCTTTAAAGGTAGTGATAAGTAATGATGATGTAGCGGGCATCATAAGAGCCGCTCCTATACCTTCAATAAATGATTCTCCAAGAAGCATCGTTGGTAAGTTATTACTTATAGAAGCTATAAAAGAACCCACGGCAAAAATAACTGCGCCCAACACAAACATTTTTTTCCTTCCGAATAGGTCTCCCAGTCTACCTCCAGTTATTGTGAAGGCCGCAAGTGTTAATGAATATGCCGTAATTACCCACTGAATACCATCAAGATTGGTGTTGAGTTCTGTGATCAGTGTTGAGATTGAAACGTTTAGTAATGTTGTATCAATTACGATAATGCAAAGTGCAAGACTTAATACTAGCAAGGTTCCCCATTTGCGAAGAAATGACATTTTTTCCTGTGCAGGTTCTTCGTTAGAAGCTGGTTGAGATGTTGGTTGAGGTGTTTCTACTTGATAGTTGGGATATGCCGGTTGCTGAGGTTGTTGTGTTGGATGGAACTGATTTTGTTGTTCTTGATTGGTTTGAGGAGAAATTTGTTGTGGTTGTTGAGGATACTCAGGCTGCATGTAGATTCGATTGCCATTTTGTCCGGGAATTGCGTGATAGTCAGGTGGGTTGTAGAGCGGTTGGTCACCTTGTGGTCCGGCTTGTCCTAATGGATATCGTTGTTGGTTGTTTGTGAAATTTGACATGCAAAAACTTCTTTCTTCTAGATAGTGATGGGGAAAAACAGTAACTATTATTGTCCATCGCTGATTAATTTTTTTCTAAGCATTATTAGTTGTTGCACTTCTTTGTCCGTAAGATTTCTAACAACTTTGGTTATATGGAGTATGTGTTCATTTTTGAATTCAGAGAATTTCTTTTTACCTTGTTTTGATAGAGTAATTACTACACTTCTTCGATCTTGAAGACTTTGCGTTCGTTCGATATATCCGGATTTTACCATTCCTTCAACAAGCTGAGTTGCTGCACTGCCGGTGGTGTTCATAAACGTCGCGATAGTTTTTATCGAATTGTTTTTATGCCGTTCGACAAAATACAATAACTCGGCTTGTTGTCGTGTTAGGTTGTATTTCTGAAGAAAAAGGTCTTTTCTGGAGGAAATAGATCTATTGAGCGTAGTTATTACCTCGAGAAACTCTTCAATAAGTTTTTTTCTTAAAGTAGTCATATGTGGTTATTACATTGCATTAGCTTCTAACTATATTAGTTTCTAATGTATTTAATGTCAAGTCTATTTAATGTCAAGTCTATTTATTTTTTCTTTACCATGTTATTAGAAAGTTGTTGAACCACGTAATCATTTACTAGCCAACCTTTAAGTGTTGAAATTGCTTTTTTTTTATTTATTAAAATAAGATTTTCTTCCTTCAGTTTCTTTAGGATTTTGCTAGAGAACTGTGTCGTTTCTATTCCGTTGGTTAGACGAGTTTGTCTGATAATTTTGCTTATTATTTTTTGGCTACTTGTTTTGCATGGATATTTTTCATAATTTGAGCAAGGGGATGTGAGATATTGTTTTATTGTGGACACATTAGTTTGGTGTGTATCATTGATAAATGATGCTGCTGAAGGTCCAAAACCAAGATACTCGTGACCATTCCAAAAATTGTAGTTATGTTTGCATTGAAAGCCTTTCTTGGCCCAATTAGCAATTTCGTAATGGAGATATCCGGCCTCTTCAAGCTGATCGTGAAGCGAATAATATAAGTTTTTAATTGTTTTTTCATCTAGCTCAGTGAGTATTCCTTTTTCTTTTTGTTGATAAAATGCGGAATTTTCTTTGAAAATTAGAATGTAGCATGAAAGATGTTGAGGCTTTAGTTCTATGGCTTTAGAAATTGTTTCGTTAAGACTTTTTTTACTTTGTTCAGGAAGTGCAATTATGAAATCCAAATTTATGTTGTTTGCTCCGGCTTTTTTTACAGTGTTTATAGCATCAATGGCTTTTTGGCCAGAATAGTTCCTGCCAAGTAGTGTTAACTCGCTATCATCTAGGCTTTCTACGCCAATGGAAAACCGAGTAAATCCAATTGCTAGCAGGTCTTCAATATATTTTTGAGTGATTAGAAACGGGTGTAATTCTATGGTGATTTCAGCGGTGGGAGAGAGGGGGCTCAATTCTATAATTGAGGTACAGATTTTTTTTAGTTGCCGAGGAGTAAGGATATTTGGAGAACCACCTCCAAAGTAGATAGTTTCTATACAGGTGAGTCCTGGGGTAAGCCTGTTTTTAATTTCATAACAGAGTGAATCAATGTATTTGTTTATTTCTAAAGGAGTTCCTTTTTTTGTATAAAACGAGCAGTATGGGCACTTTTTTTCACAAAAGGGGATGTGGATGTACAGATTTGAAGGTAATTGTTCTGAGTTCATTAGTTTTTAGCTAACTTGAATTTTTTTTAATATATATTTACTATTGGTTGCGGGCGCTGGTTGTAATTTTTTTTACACGTATTATGTAAATATATAACGGAGGTTTGTGATGAAGCGATTTTTTGCTCTTTGTATTTTTTCTCTTCCTTTTTTTCTTGTTGGATGTTCGAGTTCACCAACTGGAAATAAAGATCAAGCCACTGATGTTCAGGTTGTTCCCGTTGCTACAGTAACGGCAGTGTATGCAGTTTTTCCCCCTGTTGCTTCGAGTACAAAATATTCACTTGATACTTCAGTAAGTACTTTTGGTTGGACAGGAAAAAAAATGCTTGGTCAGCATACTGGAAAAATTTCGTTTGAGAAAGGGGAGGTTTTTATTGAGCAGGGATCTTTACGTGGTGGAAATTTTGTTGTTTTGATAAACACGTTGGTTGATGAAGATCTGACTGACCCAGCACAAAAAAGTCAGCTAGAAACGCATCTTAAATCCGCAGATTTTTTTGATGGTGAACGATATCCAGCTGCAACTCTATCGCTTGTAGGTGCTGATCCAATTCTTGATGCATCTGGAGATGATCCAAATTATTTGATTAGGGCGAATCTTGCAATAAAAGATGTTACCAATGGAGTGTTGTTTCCAGCATACATTTACTCGGAGGGTGTGTTTATAAAGGCAAAGGCGAATTTTGCTGTCGATAGAACAAAGTGGAACATTCGTTATGGGTCTGGAAAATTTTTTGAGGGTTTGGGAGATAAAGTAATTGCAGATCCGTTTACAGTGAAACTTGATTTGGTTCTGGTAAAAGATTACTAGTTAAAGTTGTTTAGTAGCTTTTAAGATTGAATATGCTTGGCGTAAGATTTAGAATGTTGTTCCAGAGAAGATTATTTCCTTTATGACAATTATTCTGACTACCGAACAACAGCATGTTCTTTTGACGGTCATTGCTTGGTTTAAGTCAAAAGAAAGACCGTATATTACTCTTGGGGGGTATGCGGGGACTGGTAAAACCACACTACTTGGCTTTCTTCGTAGTATGTTGGCAAATGACTTTCCTGAGCTTAAAGTAGCTTTTTGTGCTTTTACTGGAAAAGCCTCTACAGTATTGAAGTCAAAACTGTTTACTCAAAAAATGTTTTCTAAAGGTGATTTTGTTGGAACCATTCATTCTCTTATTTACTCCGCTGTTGTCGATATAAAAACTGGGCATGTGATCACCTGGGAAAAAAAGCCGAAATCTGAGTTAGAGTACGATCTTATTGTTGTCGATGAGGCTTCGATGGTAAGCGGTGTTTTGTGGAGAGATCTTTGTAGTTATGGTATTTCTATACTTGCTGTTGGTGATCATGGGCAATTATCACCTATTGATGATGTGTTTAATCTCATGAAGGATCCCTACATCAGACTTGAAACAATTCACAGGCAGGCCGCTGAAAATCCAATTATTCAGGTTTCTCTGCTCGCTCGTCAGCAGGGATATATACCGATACAATCTTTTGGAAAAGGTGTAGTGAAAGTGAATAGGTATGATAGTGAAACACCAGCACTGTTGAATGATTGGTTGCAATCATACAATGAGGATACCCTAGTCCTTGCAGGGTACAATAAAACTAGAATACGGTTAAATCAGGAGATTAGAGCATTGCGAGATCTTTACGATCCTGCACCGCAAGTAGGTGATCGTGTGATTTGCTTAAAAAATAATAGAAAACAACATCTTTATAATGGAATGCAAGGTGTTTTACATACGATTTATCCTTTGGATGAAGAAACTGATCCACATTGGTATTATGCAGATATCAGTATGGATGATGGTTCAACATATTTCTCTGGACCAATTGCTAAGGAGCAATTTAACTCCGAGTCTGGACTAGTTAAAGTTACTCCTCCCTCAACAGGTGAGACAGGTAATTATTTTGATTATGGGTATGCGTTGACGGTTCACAAGGCTCAAGGTGCTCAAGCAAATCGAGTTATTTTATTTGAAGAACGATTTCAGCGAATGGATGACGATCAATGGAGAAGATGGCTTTATACTGCTGTTACAAGGGCTGAAAAGGAACTATTTATTGTTGGTGTTGGTTAAATTATGAACGACGATAGATGATTTAGAGAACTCCTGGGTTATTATAATCGTATAGTTCTCTGATTTCTTTCTTGCAAGTCTGTGTGCAGATTGTTACAGTGAATTTGAAATAATACTTGGTGTCCAATGGAAAAACAAACACATGCACAAGCTCATTCAGCAGTTACTGATTCTCCAGCTGACGTAAAAACAGCGAATCCTGTAGCTGCTCAGAAGAAAAAAACTCCTTGGAAGTGGATTATTGGTGGTTGTTGTGGTTGTTTGGTAGTTTGGTAGTTTTTGTAATTGTTATAGGTGTAATTTTTGCAATTGCTTGGACTACAACATCTGGTCCTGCTACTGCGTCAGAGACATTCTTAAATGACATTTCTGCTGGTAAGTCTGATGAAGCATATGCACTCACTTCGGTTCAATTTCAAAATGCTACTTCTAAACAGGATTTTAACCAATTTGTTTCTCAGAACCCAACGTTTAGTCATATTAGTAATATATCTTTTTCCTCCAGAGACGTGAAAAACGGTTTGGGGACTTTGAAAGGAACAATAACTAATAGTGATGGAACAAAGATGCCAGTTACTGTAAAGACGGTGCAAGAAAATGGTGTCTGGAAAATTCAGTACTTAGGTTTAAATGATGAGGGTTCTAGTTCTGATGGTGGCGAGTAGTAGCTGATAGTTAATACAGTAAGTTATTTGTAACTTTTATTCCTATTTTCTAGAACACCTGTTTTGTTTTAACATACTGTTTATGTGTTTTTTTGTCTGAAAATATTTTTAATCTCTTGGGGTAAATTCCCCGCTGCTTGGAGCGGAAAAGGGTCTAGGGCTTGCCCTGGGGTTCATACCTTTTAATTAAATGCAATTTAGTTGCATTTGTGTTGTTGTGCATATAGGATATTCATATAGGTGGTTATTTGATATATGACTTATATTGAAAATTCAATTGCCGCTCTTCAGTTGCAGGGCTATAAAGTAACTACCCCAAGAATTTCTGTTCTTAAAGTTCTTGATGAATGTGTTCACCCTGTTTCATCATACGAGGTTCATGATTTATTGGGTAAGAAATCTGGAATAAATGTGGTAACTATATATCGTGTACTAGATTTATTACAGTCTTTGCAGTTGGTTCATAGAGTTGCCTCACTTTCTAAGACAGGATATATGAAGTGTCATTTAAGTGATTTTTCGGGATGTCACCATTTGTTGGTTTGTAGGAAATGTTATGGAATTCAGGAATTTGCTGCTCCAGATTTTTGTAGAAAATCTATGAAAGTTCCACCGACGATGGAGTTTGAGCCTGAAGGGCATTTATACGAAATTATCGGATTATGTAAGAGTTGTTTGTCTGTTACACCGTAAGAGTTATTATGCGTTTATCGAATACAATTTTTTTATTTACTCTGGTTGCTTCGCTTATTTTGGTCGGTTGTGGTAGACCTGAATTGGCTTCAATTTCCAAAAGCAAGTCTGTGGATGGTCGAGGTAAGTTAAAGATTGTAACAACGTTCTCCCCCTTATACTCCTTAACTTTAAATGTTGTGGGTGAGTATGCTGACGTAAGTAATCTTGTTCCTCCAAGTACGAGTGTACATGTTTGGGAGCCTAAACCCAGTGATGTAGTGGAGCTGTCAAAAGCAGATATTTTGATAAGAAATGGACTATCTCTGGAGGCATTTTTGGATCCACTGATAGAGGGGGCAAAAAATGATCGGTTGGTAAAAGTTACTTCTAGTCAGAGCATTGCTACTCTCGGTGTTGATCAAGTTGATACCATTGATGGTGTTTTACTAGCTGATGCTAGTACAGTTGATCCTCATGTTTGGCTTTCTCCTTTGCTGGCAGTCAAACAAGTTGAAACAATTCGTGATGCAGTATCCTTGATTGATCCTTTGAATAAGGATATTTATTTTGCTAATGCTGAAGTTTACAGTAATAAACTGAGGGCTCTTGATGAAATAATAAAGCGTGATTTTGCAACAGTTTCAAAGAAAAATTTTATTTTGTTTCACGATGCTTTTCAGTATTATCTTAGAGCTTATGATTTGTATACGTATAAAAGAGGGGTGATTGAGGCATTTCCAGGGAAAGAGCCTGGTCCTCAATATTTAAAAAAACTTATCGAACATATTATTTCTAAAGAAGTGAATATTGTTTATACAGAGCCTCAATTTTCTCCCAAAATTGTAACGATGCTGCGAGGAGATTTGCAGGTGAAGACTTATGAGCTTAATCCAGATAGCGCAGAATTAAGTTCTGATGGGTACGAAAAGATGTTATTGCTCATTACTCAGACGTTTGTTAGCTCTTTTAATGAAATTTCTTAATGGTTGTAAGGTTAGGTAGAAATGCAACAAAATTCTATAATTTTAGCAAATAATATTTCTGTAACTCTTGGTACTCGGAGTGTTTTAGAAAATATTTCATTTTCGATATTTCCTGGAGAAGTTGTATCACTTATCGGCTTGAATGGTGCTGGTAAATCAACGTTATTAAAAACTATTCTTGGTATTTATCCACTTTCAAATGGTACTCTTGATCTTCATACAAAAAAAATTGGTTATGTGCCTCAAAAATTGGAGTTTGATAGAAGTATTCCTTTGACAGTAGAAGAATTTCTTACAATTTATAGCAGGAAAGATACTCAAGAAATTGCTGAAAAGCTGCAAGAAGTTCAGGCGAAAAAGTTACTAAGAAAACAACTAGGGGCACTTTCTGGTGGAGAGTTGCAAAGGATTTTGATTGTGAATGCACTTCTTCGAGATCCAGAATTATTGTTATTGGATGAAGCTACTGCAGGTGTTGATGTTACCGGTGAGCAATTATTCTATTCCTTGATTGCTGATATTCATAAGCGTTATGGGACTACAATAGTTTTGGTTTCACATGATATTCATTTGGTTTTTGCACAATCTACAAAAGTGCTTTGTCTTGATAAGCATTTATGTTGTCAGGGCAGTCCGCAGGAAGTATCAGAGCATCCAGAATTTACAAAGCTTTTTGGATCCTATTTAGCGCCGTATAAGCATGTCCATCATTCTTAAACTTGTTGAAGCCATTCAACTGGCTTTTTTTGTTCGAGCACTGGTTGCGGGGTGTGTTCTTGCTGTGACCTGCTCACTCATGGGAAATTTTGTCATTCTCCGGCGAGAAGCAAATAGTAGTCATGCAATAGCTGAAATGGCTTTACTGGGTGTTGCCATTAGCATGCTGATTTCGATACCTATTCATATTGGAGTACTTGTTGCCTGTATATTTGCAGTGGTCGTGATATTGTATTTTCAAAGTAGAAGTTCGTTGACTAGTGATTCCATAATGGAACTTGTTGCTCAGGTTGCTTTGGCAGCTGCGGTTCTAGTGTTGAGTCAGATGCATGGTTATAGATCAGATCCGTCAGTATTCCTTTTTGGCCATATATTAGGAATTACCCTTGAGGATGTCATTATTACCACATTTATTTGTTTGTCTGTTTTTGTTGTTTTTCTCAGATTTAAAAATACATTTATGCAGGCTATTTTTAATGAGGATCTTGCAATTAGCTTAGGCGTGAATACAAAAATAATGAATGTTATATTTATGATGTTGCTGGGATTGCTTATTGCGCAGGGGGTTCAACTTGTAGGTGTTCTTTTGTTGTCGTCATTTCTTATAATTCCTTCAAATACGGCAAAGATTTTTGCAACTAGTTTTCGCCAAATGCTTGCGTACTCCGTTTTCTTAGGTGTTTTTACCACAATTATTGGTTTATTTATTTCTTATATTTTTGATGCCCCTTCAGGGGCTGTAATTATTTTAGTGATGGGTAGTGGACTATTATTGGCACAGGTTTTAAAGCGCTTTTTGAAGCATTAATTTTATTTCCTATTCTGTGATTTTGAAGTTTTTTGAAACTATCGACAACTGGTTAAATAGTAGTAATTGAATTACAATTGCCATGGTTATTTATATTGTTTTTAGATTTTGTTGTGTGTGTTGGTAATAATAGTTTATTGGACTTATCATAACTTTCCACAAGCGTAACATCTGTTCCATAATTGTATTATAAGGTATGTGAGTGCTATGACTTTACAAGATGAGCTTGTAGCTGAGCAACAACTCATTGAAGAGGCTAAGGTAAACCCTGAGCAGTTTGGTGTTCTCTATGAAAGATATGTAGATAAAATATACAGCTATGTCTTTCATAGGATAAATAATGCAGAGGTGGCTCAGGATATTGTTGCCCAGACTTTTTTTAAAGTTTTGGAACACTTACCGCGCTTTCAATGGAAGGGATATTCGATATCTTCATGGATCTATAAGATAGCTACAAATGAGATTTATCAGTTTTATAGAAACGAAAAGAAGGTTCAAATCGTTGATATAACTGAAGTAGCTCATTTGATAGCTGAAAAGAAAGACCCCCATCAGTTTGCAGCGTTGGCTGAGCAGGAAGAATGTGTTTCTGAATTCTTGAAGAAGTTGCCTCAACGGCAACAGGAGGTGTTGGTGTTACGATTTATTGAAGGGCTTAGTAATCAGGATATTGCTAGGGTGTTTGAAAGGAATGAGGGAGCTGTTCGGCAACTGATTTTTAGGGCATTGGCAAATCTCCGGAAGTTGATTGTTAAGAAAGAAAATAATAGCGATAGGATTATAAATAAAATTAGAGCAATATTTTCTTTTTAGGAAATACAATGAACTTGAATGAAAAACAACTAGAGTTTAGAGGGAAACAAGAGCTGTTTGAAGTGGCTTTGCAGTTAAAGAAAGAATATTCAGAGGTGCATGTATCGGAGGAATATCGTAAAACGTTAAAAACAATTTTACTTGCGAAAGCACAGAATTCTTTACCTCAGAATAAGAAAGCTGTTAGAAATTTTATTCGAAAATTTTATTTTAGTCTTGTTCCTGTTCTTGCACTAACAGTTGTTGTTTTATTGTTTATTACTAGAAATTCTATACTCAAGCAGAATTTCAATGAGCATGGACAAATTGATATTCCTACCGTGCCTATGCAGGATTTTGCTGCAAGTGTAGATGTGCAATTTTCCAGTGAGTTTTCCTATCCTGCCCTACTCGATAAAGTACCGGTTTATCATATTTCTCAGCAGAAAGTAACATTTGCTTTTGCTGATAATTATGCCAAATTATTGAGATTTACTGATAAGGATTATCTTCCTTCTGCATCATCATCTACAGTGTTCTATAAATGGGAAAATAGCGAACATGTTTTAAGTTTTGATCGTTCTAGCGATCATGTTGCGTTAACCTATTTTACAAAAGAGAAAAATGCACTTGTTTTACTTGATCAAGCAGGGGATTTCGCAAAGTATGAGAAGCTTTCGCATAAAACAATTTTTACAGCAGAAGAAAAATCTTTCAAAGCCAACTATGAACAACCAGTTATCACTGTTGCAACGAAAATCCTAAAGTCCTTACCGCAGCCTAATGGGGTTGAACTTTATCCAGTTGTTGTACCTGGCTCTCAAGTTGCTAAGGTAAAGCAGTCGCTTCCTCCCTACTTCTTTGTGGTTTACTTTCATGAGAGTATGCAGTCTACACCGGTTTATTACCTTTCTGAGCAGCATCCTGACCAGAGTGATATTGCGTTTTATATCGGTTTAAATGGGGAGTTTCTTGGATTGGTTTATAATAATCCTACTGTTCAGGCAGATACTCAAACGTCAGTTTCTTACCAGTTAAAAACACCTCAACAAGCTTTGACTGAGATAAAAGAAGGCAAAGGAAAATTAGTGTTTCTTCAGTTTAGTGATGATGAAAATCATTATTTTTATAATCCAGAAACAAATTTCCAATTTTCATCAATTGAAATTTCACAAATTAAACTATTCTATCTCAAGGATGTATATAAAGAACAATCTCTTCTTTTACCAGTTTACGTTGCTGAAGGAACTGGAGAGATAGCGGGAAGTGCGCTTGTGGGCAAAAGGGCAAGATTCGAGGTAATTCTTCCCAATGCGTTGGAACAGCAGATTAGAAGGGGGATATGATAGTTTTTTTTCGACTGATGTAAATGAATTTCTATAGGTTTTTTTAAAAAGAACTTTTTATTGTTGGTTATTATTAAGATTTTTATTAATGTCTAAGGTTTTGCATTTGTAGGAGAATGGAAGGTAATTGCTCTTCAAGTCCTACAGCCATTATGTGAATGCCATCTACGTGTTTTTTTATTTGCTCAATGAGTTCAAGAGCTATTAAGAGTCCTTCTCTGTGATCTTTATTTTCCATTCTTGCTCTTGTTTTGTGGTCTATTGTAATGCCTGGAACTTTTTCGTTAAGAAAATCGACCAATTTTTGAGATTTGAGAATAATTATTCCAGCGATAAGTTTGAAATTGTTTTTGTTTTGTTCTTTTGCTTTATTGATAAATTCTATTAATTTTTCTGGTTCAAATATTGCTTGTGTTTGAAAGAATTGAGCCCCAGCAGTTATTTTTTCATTGAATCTTTGTAGTTGAAGCTCTTGATTATTGTCGCATGGAGAAGCTACTGCACCAGAGAATATGTTCGGATGACCTGTTAACGTTTTTCCAGAAAGATCTTGACCATTATTCAGTACTTTGATCGTTTCTAGTAAGCTGATGGAGTTGAGATCAAATACACCCTTTGTTTCGGGGTGATCGCCTTTTGTTGGGTCATCACCATGCATAGTCACTACGGTGTTGATGTCTAGAACTGCAGCTCCGAGAAGAAGAGATTGTATTGCGAGTCGATTAAGGTCTCTGCAGGTTACCTGGAGAATAGGGGTTCCTCCCCATTGTCTGATTTTATGAGCTGTTGCGAGAGCGGATAGGTGCATTGTAGCACGATGGTTGTCTGTTATGTTGATGCCATCAACAAATGTTTTTATTTGCTCAACTTCTTTCTGTAAAGGTGCAATATCGATGCCTTTTGGGGGAGTGATCTCAGTGGTTATCACGAAAGAGTTGAGATGCAGTTTTTGTTGGAATTCATTCATAGCAGAGTATTAAGAAAATTAGGATGCCTACATTATAGAGTTTGCTCTTGAGTGGGGCAATAGTGTAAAGATGTGTGTTTTACTGCTCGAGTGGAAACTTATAGATTCTGCTGTCTGATAAAAAATATGCTGTATTTTTTCCGAAATCAATGACAAAGCAGTCGATATTTTTTATATTGGGGTTTTCAATTATATATTGATGAAGAAACTGTCCGTTTTTATTAAGCTCGATAATTCGTTTTGTTGAGGATTCAGCTATGAAGATTGAATCATTTTCTCCTGGGCCCGTAAACAGAGCGGTTGGTTTTTCAAGTGGTGGAGTAATATTGGTTACTACAAAGGTAGTATCAGGTTTTCTTTGTTGGGTGTATCTCAGTAATTGTCCATTGTTCTTAAGAGCGTAGACATCACCTTCTATTGCAATATCTATAGTACCCGCTAAAGATACTGCAGTAGTGTCAAAGTATCGAGAAGGTGAGGAATATGAGTCTCCTAGGGGACGATATCGCCATATTTGATCTTGAGTGATATCGAGGAGGTAAAGTGTGTTGAAATAGCTGATAAGTTTCTCGCCTTTTGCCCAACTGCCACCAAAGACTGTTAGTGTACGCATTTGCTCAGTTTGGGTGTTGAATTCGTTTACTTTTCCATCTTTGCTGTATATGTATATGTTATTATCTATTGCAGTCAGAGAAAGCATGCTTTTAGCTTGATTTGGGGCTTCAAGTTTTAGTGAAAGTTTATTGTTATTTAGAGAATAGTTGAATAATTTATCGATTTTTGAGTCAAGTATGTAGAGATTTTGATTCAGTAAAAGTAGGTTGGATGCCTGTTTTGCATTTTTATCTAATTTTTGAAGATCTTCTAAGGGTTTACTATCAGTAATACGGACAATTCCATCGATTTTATCTAGGCTTTCATTGATTGTATTTTGAATTTGAAAGACAGGTTTATTTTTAGGATCAATTTTAAGCACTTGTTCTGTGGTCTTTTTGCTCTCTAAAAGTTGTTTTCGTGCCCCTGGAATATCATTGCTTTTGATTAATCCAGAAGCTGCGTCGAGTTGATTTTGGCTGCTTGTGAGTAATGATGAAACCTGACTGCTAATTTGTTGTTTTCTGACGGTATTCATAATCACTAAAAGAAGGAAAATACTACTAAGGATTCCCATTATGAGAAACCAATGTGAGCGATGGAGTTTTTTTGCTTTAGTGGTTATTAATTCTTGACCATGTTTTGCATTTTCAATCAATGGGGATTCTTGAATGGTTTTAACTACTTTTTTTTGAAAATTAGGGAGGTTTTCCGAAACTCCTGAGAACTTTTTTTTAATTTGGGTTATGCTATTTTTTATTCGTTCAGGAAGTGAGTAGTTTATGGTTAATTTTTTAGGTGGATTTAGTTTTGAAAGTGGTCCTTCAGTTGTTGGAATTTGATTAAATGTATAGGTTGGTATTTCTTCTGGTGTTGTTGGTTTTGTTCTATTTGGAAATACAGGATTTCCATATTCAATACTATTTTCTTGTTTCTGTAAATGATTGGGAAATTGAGGTTCATATATATTTTTTGAAATTGATTCCATTTTATTAATTTCTTGCTCAATGGGGGTTAAAATGGAAGTAGTATTTTGTTCATTTCTATAGAGTTGGTCTGTTGTTTTTGTTTGGTGAGTTTTGGGGTTATCAAGATTTTCTATGATAGTTTTTTTTGTAGGGATTGCAGATGGATAGGTGTTTTCTAGATTGCTTTTGTTGAAAGTGTTGTTTGAGTGATCCCAGGATGATTTTTCTTTGTTTGATACATGTGCTTCTGGGCTAGAAAATTCAACCAGGATTATGCTAAATGTTTCGGTGAGGGATGCTGGTTTTACCAGTTCACGCATGTGGGCTATGGCAGTTGAGGGATAGTTTGCTGCAATAATTTGTTTTAGTTTTTTAAGCTCAAATCGCTCAAGAAGGTTGGTTGTAGTAAGGACTAGAGTATCACCTTCTTGAACCGATCCTGTAGCGATGTTGTGAAACTGGGGGATAGACTCTTGGAATGATTTTACGTTTCCAATTTTTTTAAATGAACCTTGTCGCAAAAGAAGTACGTGTGCTTCTCCTATTTGAACCAAGTGAAGAATATTTTCATGAAAAATAGCGGCTACGATTGAGCAGCGGTAATTATTATTTTGCTTTGTTTGCAAATATCCTAGGATTTTTTTGTTAGCGATAGTTAGAGCGGCTTCTAAGCGCTGCATTGGAGATTCGTTTTGAGCTTTTTGGTAGTATTCTGTTTCGAAGATACGGCTAATCATTGTTCCAAGTGGGTAAATTGAGGGAGAGAGATCAAGGAGGAGATAGAGGTTCCCTCTTTTTTCAGATTGCTCATCTGTTGGTTCATATACTGTAATTGGGGAAAATGAAGAGTCTGTAATAGTAGAGAAATAGTCAGTTATGTTTTTTAATTTTTCCATGGTAGCTACTCTTTCAGTCCCTGGAAGTATAGTTCAAAGAAGATAAATGTTGCAGCAAGAAGAAGAATAACTATGCTGTTAGTAATTCGTAGGACTTGAAAAATGAGAACTATGCTGGTAAATAGTGCCCCTTCTGCCCCCTGTCGTAAGGATGTTAGAAAGTTACCGTAATACAGTTCGTTATTAGTATAGAAAAGTCTGGCATAAAATCCTAGTATTGTGATAAATGAAAAGCAGAATGTGAAAGAAAGTAGTACAGAAAGTATTATTCCCCACCATTGTACTTTTGTAGGTGAGGTATAGATAATGTAGAGTATTAGCGCTATAGCGCTAAGTACTGATGTCCCTGCCAGCATGTAGATGTATTTTTTTATTGACATAACAAATCGTTTTTTTACGTTGCTAGATGGAACATTTTATGTGCTATGTTTTACTGCTCTGCAGTGGAGTATAAAGGGGATCAAGCTTAAATGAAAATGTTAAACACTATTTTAGTGATATTTTTTAGGAAAAGTATCATAAATGAATTTTTTCCTTGTTCTTCTATCCATTGTATAAGTGACGGACATGTTTGGTTTGCTTGATTACAGGTTGAAAAAAATGCAGCATTGAGGAAGAAAAGAAATCCACTTAGTAACATGCTGGAAATGACCAGAAGAATGCCTCCGGTTAGCCTTTCGGCTGCAGAAAGATCGGATCCACGTTTTTTCTCAATTTGATAATACATTGCTCGAATGGCAAGTGTTGTGAATGCGAAAATAGCGATAAAGGATGTTACTTGGCCATAGAGTTCATTTGCAGCAAAAAATGGTCTAACCAGATTGAATAAAGGAATCACCAAATACACCGTTGCCGTTATGGCGACACCTAATGCCAACAAAAAGCCAAAAATTCTCACTATACCCAGAAATGCTCCTAGGATCACAACCATGATTAGCATTACTACGATAAGAATGTCGAGGATGGTCATACGATAAGTAATTTTTCCAAAGATTTTTTTGTATGTGTTGGAGATATTACAGCAAGGTTTAATTTTTCGGGTAAAAATATATTTTTTGAAATTCGAAGTATGTCGTTTGCAGTTACTTTTTCTATTTCTTGATTTATTTTTTCAATGGGTTGGATTTTTCCTAAGAGGAGTTCTTGGCGACATACCCAACTGGTTACTCCTTCAGGGTCATCAAGTGAAAGTGCCAGTTTTCCTTTAAGATAATCTTTTGCTCCTTGGAGTTCAGGGGTAGAGACTTTTGTTTTTTTAAGAGTATGGAGTTCTTTTAGAATGATGGTGAGCGCTTTTTCAGTATTACTGGTTTGTAATCCAGCATGCACTGTGATCGTTCCTACGTCTTGGTACTGTGTTATCGATGTCCCAATCATGTATGCGAGACCAAGATCTTCCCGTATTTTAGTAAAAAGTCTTGAACTCATATTGCCGCCGAGGATAGTTTCTAACACGAGTAAGACATATTTATCTGGATTGGAATTGGGAAATGTTCTGAATCCGAGGCAGAAGTGTGTTTGTTCGGTTTTTTTTCTGTGGACTACTAGTTGGGGTTTTGTTTGTGTTGTAGTGTTTTTTTGCGCTTCTTGCTTTTTATTCTTCGGGAGTTTGTTGAATAGCTTATTGATATCATCGATAACTGTTTTTTTGTCGAAATTTCCACCTACTCCGATGATGATGTTGTCTATCGTGTAGTGTTCTTTTATATAAGTGATGAAGTCTTTTTGTTTAAATTTTGTTATGGTTTGCTCAGTGCCTGCGATATCTCTGCCGAGTGGGGTTTCGCTTCCCCAAATGAGCTCTTCAAATAGTTGGAGAACATGTCTGAGGGGAGTATCAAGATACATATTGATTTCTTCAATAATTACTCCGCTCTCTTTTGTAATTTCAGCGGGATCAAAGAGCGAGTTTTGAAGAATATCAGCGATTAGTGTTGAGCCTTTTTCCCAATGTTCTGTTGCAACTTTTGCGATATAGACGGTGTAGTCTTTTCCTGTTCCTGCATTAAGTTCACCACCGATGTTGTCGATAGTTTGCGATATTACTTTGGATGTTGGGCGTTTTTTTGTGCCTTTGAAGACCATGTGTTCGACGAAGTGTGATATGCCACTTAGTTTTGCTTCTTCATATCTTGAACCGGTACCGACATAGATGAGGATACTGACGGATAATGTTTGGTCAAACGGAACTAGGAAAAGTCGAAGACCTGAAGGAAGAACTATTTTTTCGTACATGGATACTCCGAGAAGTAAGCATTAGGTCATGAAACCTAAGCTATGGTTAATAGAATGTATTAAATCATGAAATCGATATATTGTTTTTCATCTTGTGTTGGATGGATATGATCGTAGGGACTAATAAGACTTGGAGCTTTACCGATAATGCTGTTGCGGTCTACAACGACTACTCCTGATGGAATATTTTTTGTAATAGTTGAGGCTGCACCAACAATGGATCCTTTTCCGATGGTTATATTCCCGATGATGGCGCTTCCCATGCCAATAGTAACATCGTCTTCAATTGTGGGGTGGCGTTTTTCACCTTTTTCATCCTGCCACCAACCGCTTCCGCCAAGAGTAACGCCGTGGTAGATCATGACGTTGCTTCCGACAATTGCTGTTTCGCCAATTACAACACCCATTCCATGGTCGATAAAAAAACGTTTTCCTATGGTGGCTCCTGGATGGATTTCGATTCCAGTGAGAAATCGGGTTATTTGTGACAGTAGTCTTGGGAAAAATGGGATTTTCCATCGGTAAAGTTTGTGTGCTATTCGATGGTTCCAGATAGCCCAGAGACCAGGATAAAGAAAGGCTTCGAGAAAATTTATCCCGCCTTTGAGCGCTGGGTCTTTTTCATAAATTACTTGGAGAGTTTCAATCATGATGGTGTAGTGTTTTTTGCTAGCTGTTTGATTTTGATACTTACTGAGTTTCTTCCTCGGTGGTGGTTGGAAATTTAGCTTTAATTTCTTTTACACGGTTTTGGACTTTTTTCAAGTGTTGTTTGCATTCTTGAATGAGGGTTAGTCCACGCTCAATGTTTATGAGAGTTTTATCAATGTTCATGTCGGGGGAACTTTCGAGATCGTTTAGGATGTTGTCAATCTCTTCCATCGTATTTGCAAACTGGTAGGTGGTATTTTTTTTCATGGTTCTGTCTCTTCGATTGTTGCGGTGATTTTACCTTTAGCGAGGTATGCAATGATTGTAGCATGTTTTTCGATGTCTTGAGAATTTCTGAGGAGTCTGCCGGTTGTGTCTCTGATGATGCTGTATCCTTGTTGCAGAAGTCTTTCCGGGTGAAGGGCTCGAAGCATTTTTTCTTTTTCATTGAGTATTTTTTGATGGAATTGAACTGTTTGTTGTGTTGTTTCAAATGCAGTCAACAACTTGTGATTTCGAGTTTCTACTGCATGCTCAAAAATAGTTACTGCGCTTTCGATTCGATATGCGACATGTTGGAGGTGTTTTTCAGTTTTATTGACAAGAGTTTCGGTCTTGCTATGAAAATGGTTTGCAATTCGATTTAGTTCAGAGAGAAATTCCTGTTGGTCTGGAACGGCTATTTCTGCTGCGTTTGTTGGGGTGGTTGCCGCTATGTCTGCGACAAGATCGGCAAGCGTGGTATCTTTTTCGTGACCGATGCCGGTGATGGTAGGAATGCGTGAAGCAAAAATACTTCTCACCACAATTTCGTTGTTGAACGCTTGTAGGTCTTCGAGACTACCACCGCCACGACTGATGATAAGGAGATCAACGGGATGTTGTTTGTTGAACCATTCGATCATGGTGGCTATTTCTTTGGGTGCTGTGGTTCCTTGTACACCAACGTGACCGAAGTAAATATCTAAGCCAGACCAGCGGCTGTTGAGTATGGTGAGAATGTCGGTGTAAGCTGCTGCATCGCGAGAAGTGATAATGCCGATCGATTGTGAAAAGCGGGGGAGAGTTTTTTTATGTATGGGGTCGAAGAGACCTTCTTTTTCCAGGGTTGCTTTGAGGAGTTCTAATGCGCGTTGGAGTGCTCCTTCGCCAATGGGTTCAATGCTGCTGAGGCGGAAGGTAAATTTTCCGTAGGGGACGTAGAGTCCGGGTTTGCCAACGGCTTTTATTTCCATACCGTTTTGGATTCTGGTGCCGATTTCGAAGAGTGAACCAAAGCAGTTAATGCGACTGGTGGCGTCTTTGAGGTCGAAGGTTACCCATTTGTTTTGAACCACTTTGAAATCACTCACTTCGCCTGTTACTGCAACAACCATTTGGCCGAGCACATCGTTGAGGAATGTGTTTAGTTGGGAGACGGTGAAGACTGGTAGCTGGTTGTCGAAAAAGTTTGGGGTGGACATGATGAAGAAGTTGTTAGTTGATGGTTACTGTTGTGGGGGGAGTGCTCCGACGTTCCTGTCCTCCCTTTTAAGATTTATCCGAGGAAATCGCTTTGGGGAGCGATTTCCTCGGATAAATCAGTTGAGCAGGATGAGGGTATCAATTTACAATATCGTTATCGAACGACTGCTGTATGAAGAAATTCAATGCGCTGCATTGTTTTATTGTGGCAGGCTGATTTGGATGGTTTTGTCGAGGAAAGTGGAGAAATCCCATCCGTGGGTTTTGGCGGCTTTTGGGAGGAGTGATGCTGCGGTCATGCCTGGGAGGGTGTTGGTTTCGAGGAGGTAGAGTTTGTTGTCTCTGATGATCATGTCGGTGCGGGAGTACGTGCGGCAGCCTAGGGCTAAGTGTGCACGGATGGCGTAGTCTTGAGCTTGTTTTGTGAGAGTTTCATTGATTCTCGCTGGACAAATTTCGTCTGTGAGTTGGGGGTCGTATTTCGCTTCGAGGTCGAAAAATTCGTTTTTAGTGACGATTTCGATGATGGGAAGTCCGATAGGGTGTTCATTTCCGAAGACTGCGCAGGTTATTTCTGTGCCTTTGAGAAATTCTTCAACAAGTACTTGGTGGTCGTATTCGAATGCTTTTTCAATGGCTTCTTTGAGAAGGTTTTTTTCTTTGACGATAGATATGCCTACACTGGATCCTTCGCAGACTGGTTTGAGAACGAGTGGAAGGCCCAGCCTTTCGGTGAGTGTGTTGATGTCGACACCTTCGGTTCGGTTGATGATGAGGTCTTTGGCTACGGGGAGTTTTGCGTCCCGGTAGAGTATTTTTGAGGTGTTTTTATTCATGGCAACTGCGGAGGCACGAACGCCTGATCCGACGTAGGGGAGTTTTAGGAGTTCGAGTAGGCCTTGGACGCAGCCATCTTCGCCGTAGCGGCCGTGGAATGTTGGGAAGGCAATATCGATATGTTCAGGAAGTTTTTCGTAGGGGATGTGGGTGGCGTTGTTGGTGAGGTTTTGTTCTACTTGTTGGGTTGATTCGCTGGTGAGGAGTTCGTTGGAGAGGTGCCATATTTGGGCGTTGCTGTCCATGAAAAGGGGGATTTTTTCGTATTTTTCGGGGAGGTAGTGGGTGACTTGGAGGCCGGATTTGAGGGATATTTCTTTTTCGGCGGAGAGGCCGCCGAAGAGGATGCCGATGCGGGTTTTTGCCATGGGTTGTTTACCTCGTGTGTGGGGTTCTGGTTAGTAGTGTACATGGTGAGGGGGGAATGGGGTAGGTGGTTTGCGTCATTTTTTCTCACGTTGTTAGTTTTTGTGTGGGGAATGCCTAGCGGATGCTTTTTGGGGGAGCGGTTTTCTTGGGTGGTTTGCAGCGAACCTATGATCTTCGGTGGTTTTCGCCTGCATGTCGAGTTACTTTTTTTTCTTGATAAAAAAAAGTAACCAAAAAAAATCAAGTCAAAATAAATCCCGCGCTGAGGGTCACGACCTATTTTGACGGGCATCAGAGGGCAGTGGTGAGGTTGGAGGTGTACCCGTGAGGCTGTAACCGAGAGTTGGGGAGGGGTGGAGAGATTTCGCGGGTGGCTGGTGTGGGTGTTGACCTGGCTCTGGAGAAAGAGAAATGCGGGTGCCTAGCGGATGCTTTTTGTGCCTGACGGATGTCTTGGGTGCCTAACGTATGTTTTTTGTAATGCCTGACGGATGTCTTGGGCTGTTTGTGTATGTTTTTTGCAATGCAATTTTCCCTTGTTTTGTCATTGCGAGGAGGCTTTGCCACGTGGCAATCCCTTGGGGCGCAGTGACCTTGGGGGAGTACTATGCTTGGGGATTCGCTCGGAATGACATGGTGGGTGGGGGGGAATGAGTTAAACAAGAGAGGATGGTGTGGGTGTTGAACCCCCTAAATCTCCCTTAACAGGGGGACTTTCTAGCGTATGCTTTATTTTGCTAGTTCTTTATTGACTAGGTTTTTGTAGGTGCTTTTGAGGACGGCTTCGGCGATTACTTCGGCTACTTCTACGCCGGCGCGGTCTTGGGCTTCTTTGGTGCTGGCGCCGATGTGGGGGGCGAGGATGACGTTTTCCATGGTGAGGAGTGGGGAGTCGGTTGGGAGGGGTTCTTTTTCAAAGACGTCGAGGGCGGCTCCGGCGAGTTTTCCGCTTTGTAGGGCGCGGATCATGGCTTGTTCGTCGACGATGCCTCCACGTGAGGCGTTGATGAGGAGAGCACCTTTTTTGAACTGGTCGAATTGTGCGTCGGAGATCATGTTTTTTGTGGCAGGTAGGAGAGGGACGTGGATGGTGATGATATCTGCTTGTTTGTAAATTTCTTCAAGTGTGGCGGCTGTTGCTTGGTTTTTTGTGGCTTCTTCAGGTGTGAGGAATGGATCGTAGGCAAGGATAGTGGTTTCAAATGCTTTGAGACGGAGAGCAACACGTTTGCCGATGTTGCCAAAACCGATGATACCGATAGTTTTTCCTGAGAGTTCTGCACCTTTGAATTCTTTTTTCAGCCACTGCCCGGCTTTCATTGTTGCGTCGGCTCTAGGGATTTGGCGGAGGAGTGACATTGTAAGTGCTATGGCGAATTCGGCAACTGTTGTTGAGTTGGCAGTTGGTGTATTGAGTACGAAAATGCCTTTGGCTGTTGCGGTGGGGAGGTCTATGTTGTCGACGCCTGTTCCAGCGCGACCGATGACTTTTAGTTTTCCTGGGTTTTCGAGGACTTTTGGGGTTACTTTTGTTTTGCTGCGGATGATGAGGGCATCGTAGTTTGCTACTTCCTGGGCGAGTTGTTCTTCGTTGAGTTCGGTGTTTACAACTACTTCGAGACCTTGTTCTTGAAGGAGTTTGATGCCGTTGTCGGCGATTTTGTCTGAGATGAGTACGCGCATGGGGAATCTTCTCCTTATCGGGCATAGATGAATGGCTGTAGCAATCATAGCAGTTGCTGCTAGGAGGGGGCTAGTGGGTGATTATTGAAACAAAGCTAGTGGTTAAAGAGAACCATATTTCCATGGGAGAGTGTTTGGGTCTTTGTAGAGCTCTAGGAGACCACATTCGCCTTGACATTGGGGATTCTTGTTTTCAATAGCTTCTTTGTAGCGGTATGTTCTGTTTTGTAACCATTCCAAATTTAGCACTTTTCCAATGTTTGTCCATTTGTAGCCGTCTATGTCGAGAAGAATGGTTTCTCCTAAGTGTCCACCACACCCCCAGCATCCGTAGAGGGTTATTTCAGCAAAGTTATCCTGATAGATTTTTTCTATGTGAGGTATACGGTATGACACCCCTTTAAGATCACGAGAAAACCGAAGTAGCTCTTTTACGTAATTTGTTCCTTCAGTATTAAAGTAATATACACTGTTTGTTAGTGATGCTTCTTCAATAGTTGTTAGTAGAATTTCTTTTCTGTTATTGAATGTTGCCATATTGGTAAACATACTTTCGTCATAGAAAGGATTGGGGTCTACAGGAATACCGTTAAGTTGATACTGTGTGAAAGTATCTGTGTTGTCGTTTGATTTTAACAGAGAAAAGTCTGATCCAAACCATTCATTTTTTAATAATTGAGTTTTTTGTTTTATGTAGTCGGTGTTGTTTGGTCCTTGAATGTACAAAACGGGAGTGTCGGTGTTTGTTGCTGTTGTATCAACCAAAAAACCTACCCAAATGTGGGCTACGTTGAGAGGGTCGCCATTGGTTGTATTTTTCATCCAAAGTGAGCCGGCTGCCATGGAAATATCTTCTCGATAATAGCCAGGTTGAGCGTCGCAGGGAATTTGAAATTTCATTGCTATTGTGGCGTTTGATCCTGGTGAGACAGTGTTTTCGGTGCTATTCCCTATACGAAATGGTGTTAACCAAGAAGAGTGGTAGAAATAGCTTTCTTTGGTTCCTGCTAGATAGCTAAAGTTTTTTGGGTATGAAATAACATTGGAGTCTTTGTAGATGTTGAATGCTATTTGGTTGTTACCTGTGTTCTCCCAAGTGGTTGTTCCGGTGTTTTTAAAAACTGCTTGAAAGTCTACGGTTTGGCATGGGGTTACGTGGAAAAATTGATCAGTTGTGTTCGCCTGTGATTGAGATACCCAGCTTGCTTCATAGCCTGTAGGTGCAAAAAATGAAGCTTTTGCTTGTCCGGCTTGTAGAAGGATAAGAACTGAAAAAGTGATTATCCCTTTCGATAGCCACTTTTTGCTTTGTTTGTTGATCATGAGATACTTCTCCATAATAAATTTGGTAGGTATTTAGAATACTTAATGTACTTGCTTTTAATAACGAGATCAATTGAATTATGTTACAGTCGGATATGGATAGAGAAATGGAGTATGGTGAATATTGTTGTCTTGAGTATAATGATGTGTACTAGATCACATTGGTTGGATTTTTATGAATTTATTAAAGAAAAGCCTATTTCCTTATTTGTTGCAGTATATTCTTGCGGCTGTTTTTTTGATTTTCACGGTGTTGATTACTGTTGCGTTGCCTAAATTGAGTGGTGATGTGATTGATCAGGTGAACACTGGAAAATTTGCGCAGGGTACGATTGTTTTGATTGGTATTTTGGTTGCTTCGGCGTTTTTATTTGATTATGCACAGGCAGTGTTAAGTGCTTGGGTGGCGGAGCAGGTGGCATATAATTTGCGGTTGCAGGTGGTGGACAAAGTCTTGGGGCAGACTTATCAGTATGTGTTGCAGACGACTCCAGCGAAACTGTTGACGGTGTTGACGAATGATATCGTGAATATTCGTCGTGCTATCGCGCAGAATCTGCTGCAAGTGGTTTCTTCTGTATTTTTGTTGTTGGGCAGTGTGGTAATCATGTTGAGTATCAATGCCAAGCTTGCGGGCATTTTGTTTTTATTGATTCCGCTGCTTGTGTTGGTTTTTGTAGGGATTTTTAAAAAGCTGATTGTTCTTTTTCAGAAAACGCAGCTGGCGTTGGATAAAGTGAATAGGACTATTGATGAGAATATTAAGGCTGCGTCTTTGGTTAGAGTTTTTGTTGCTAAAACAATGGAAATCGCCAAGTTTTTTAAGAACAATGAAGAGTTGCGGGACATCGGGACGCAGATTGTCCTTAATTTTGCGATTCTTTTTCCACTGGTGTTGCTGATTGTGAATGGTGGTATGGTGCTTATTTTCTGGTTTGGGGGGACGGACGTTATTCAGGGAAATTTGACGATTGGCGAGCTTTCGGCATTTTATTTTTTGTTGCTTCTGTTTCTTTTTCCGATTATCAGACTGGGGTTTATCAGTGGGGAAATCGGACGTGCAGTGACGTCGGCGAAGCGTGTAGATGAGGTGTTGAAGAGTGAGGTTACGTTTGTTGATGGTGTAGAACCGTTGACTTCATTTACTTCGTTGGAATTGCGTGATGTGGTGTATAAAGATGTGTTAAAGAAGGTCAATTTTACCGTTTCCAAAGGTGAAACCGTGGCTATTATCGGACCCACTGGTTCGGGGAAATCGTTGTTGCTTCATGTGTTACTCCGTTTTCTTGATCCTGATTCGGGAACTGTATTGCTTAATGGAAAGCCTATTCACGAGTTTAGTATTCATGATCTGCGGGCGAAGATGAGTTTTGTTCTGCAAGAGAATATTTTATTTGGTGGATCAATTTTGGAAAATATTGCGTTTGGGAATCCTCAGGCGACGAAAGATGATGTCATCCATGTAGCGAAGATAGCCGAGGCACATGATTTTATTTCTGGGTTTACTAAGAGATATGATGAAGTGATTGGTGAACGTGGAGTTACGCTTTCTGGTGGACAAAAGCAGCGTCTGACGCTGGCACGCGCGTTGCTAATTAAGCCTGAGGTATTGATTTTGGATGATGCAACGGCACGTTTGGATATTCTTACGGAGCAGCGGATTATTTCCAATATTAAGCGAGAGCTTCCGAATCTGACCCTGATCAATGTGGCGCAGAAAGTGGCATCGATTCGTGACGCTACACGGATTTATGTGATGGAAGACGGGGAAATGATTGCGTCGGGAACGCATGAAGAACTGCTTGTGTCGAATTTTTCCTACCAGCAGATTACTTTATCACAGCAGCAACATCATGATTAAAACCAGCTATTCACTAGCAAATACAACTAAGAAGAAGCATGAAAGCTCGCAGCTTAAGAGAATGTTGTTTCTCTATAGGTATTTTAGAAAGTATGGTGGATTGTTGTTATTGAGTTTGGTTTTGTTGTTGTTGACTTCACTCGCGAGTATTGGGTTGTTGTATTTTTTCAAAGTATTGATTGATGATAACTTGGCGAAGGGCGATTATAGTGGACTTATTTCTACGGTGATTGGGATTGGAGTGGTGAGTGTTCTTCGTTCGGTGACGAGTTATGGTCGTATTCATGTCGTTGGGTTGATAGGGCAGAAGGCTTTGTTTGAGCTGCGCAAAGATATTTTTGACCATCTGCAAGAGCTGCCGTTGCAGTTTTTTACTGAGAATAAGTCCGGGGATATTATTGCGCGTGTTACTAATGATGTGGAGTATGTGAATCGTTTTCTTTCTGAGGGGTTTATTCAGTTGTTAGAGGTGTTTTTTAATCTTATTGCTGTGGGGATTGTGGTATTTCTTCTTGATATTGCGTTGACTCAGCTGGCGTTTGTTGGGGTGATTTTTCTGGTGGTATTTCTTTTTGTTCAGGGAACGTTTTTGAGAAAATCGACGAGAAGGAGTTTGGATGAGAATGGTTCGTTGAGTTCGTCAATTCAGGAGATGTTGGGTGGTTTTCGGGTGATGAAGGGGTTTGCTCAGGAGGGGTTGATTGCGGAGCGTTTTATCGAGGTGAATGCGCGATATAAGAAGGCTTCGCTTCTCCAAGCGTCGATTGATGCGCTTTCTTCTCCGGGGCTGGAGCTGATTACTAGGCTGAGTATTTTGAGCATATTAATTGTGGGGGTGCAGCGGGTTATAGGTGGGGTGATGACGTTGGGGATTTTGGTTTCGTATTGGGCGTATATTTATCAGTTTTTTCAGCAGGTTACGTCTCTTTCGTCTATTTCCAGCAATATTCAGTCTGGGTTGGCGGCTACGGCACGTATTCAGGAACTGTTGGCGATGCAGACGAATATTTTCACCTCGGGTGATCCCTATCTGCCTAAGTATGAGGAGATCAAGGGGAAGGTGGAGTTTGATCATGTGCATTTTTCTTATGAGGATGGGGTTGAGGTGTTGAGCGATGTTGCTATGTTGGCGAAGCCGGGGAAGAAGATTGCGGTTGTTGGCCCGACGGGTGGTGGGAAGACCTCTTTTGTGGGACTGATTGCTCGTTT
Source organism: bacterium (assembly GCA_037128935.1). Taxonomy (GTDB): domain Bacteria; phylum Patescibacteriota; class CG2-30-54-11; order JBAXVQ01; family JBAXVQ01; genus JBAXVQ01. The sequence goes on from JBAXVQ010000010.1 coordinate 46,512, forward strand.
GTATGATGTGGATAAGGGGTTGGTGTTGATTGATGATGTGGACGTGCGGGAGTGGGATCTGGAGACGATACGGTATGCGGTGAGTTATGTGTTGCAGGATACGTTTTTGTTTGCAGATACTATTGTGAATAATCTGCGGTATGGTAAGCCGGATGCGACGTTGGAGGAGATGGAGGGTGTGTTGCGGTTGCTGGGGGTGTGGGATTTTATTGATGCGTTGCCAGAAAAGTTAGAGACCGTGTTGGAGCAGAATGGGGAGAATTTGAGTTTGGGGCAGCGGCAGATGTTGTCGATTGCGAGGACGTTCCTCTCTGATCCGAAGATTGTGGTGCTGGATGAGGCAACGGCGAATATTGATACACGGAGTGAGCAGATGATTATACAAGCGATGGATACGTTGATGCAGGGGAGGACGAGTTTTGTGATTGCGCATCGGCTTTCTACGGTGGAGAATGCGGATCATATTGTGTTTATTCATGAGAGTAGGATTTTGGAGCAGGGTTCGCATGAGGAGTTGATGAGTCGGGATGGGAAGTTTTCGGAGATGTATAGGAAGTATAGGGAGGCGGGGTAGGGGGGATTAAAAGGAAGTATTGCGGTTTTCGATAACTATTTTGCTGGCGGAAATACCTTTGATGCGGACGGGGTTTGTTTTTCTTGAAAAAGTTTTTGCAGTTTTTTTGGGTTTTTGAGGTGTTTTTTTAGTTGGAGTTTTCATGATTGCTCTTTTGTTACTTTGTGTGTAGTTTTTACGGTTCTTGTTCCCCATCCGATTGCCGTTGTCCGTGGGCGGACAACGGGCACAGTGTTGCTAGTTTTTTTAACAACTGTGAGTGGTAGTTTTATTTTTTGTATGCATCTTTTCTTTGTACGATGTCTACGATAATGACTAGTATCTGGTTGTTGTCGATGGTGTAGAAAAGGCGGTATTTTCCTATTCTGTAGCGGTAAAATTCTTCGAATTGTCCTTTGAGTTTTTTGATGTTTGGTCCGAAGAAGGGGTTTTGTTTGAGTTGGGGGTAGATATAGGTGAGGATTTTTTCGTGGAGTTTTTTGTAGGATGGTGCTGCTATTTTCTTTTTGAATGTTGTTGTTTCGGCTATGGAGTATTTAGGCAACAATGGTGTATTTCCCTTGTTTGATTTCTTTTTTTGCTGCGGTAAGTGTTTTGGTGAGTTCTTTGTTGTTGAGTATTTCGTTCATTTCTTCATCGGATACTAGGGTTGTTGTTGTGAGGTAGGAGAGGGTGGCTATTTCGATGTAGTTGGAGATGGTTCTGCGATCACCGTCTGCGGCTTTTTTGATGAGGTCGTAGGTTTGTTCGTCTGTGCGGAGGGTGATGGTTTTTGTCATTGTTGCTCTTGGGTGTTGTTGCTTCAATTGTATTCATTTGTGTTCGCTTGGTCAAGGTGTGGTGGGTGTGGAAATACCTTGTCCGGTATAGAGAACCAAAGTAATGGATAATGTGAGGTGTATCTACAAAAGTAGAAATCTCTTATACGGTATAGAGGAAAGGAACAACAGCATGACAATCAAATCTACAAAAGTAGAAATCTCTTATACGGTATAGAGAGAAAACGCTTTAGCTTATGAGATAATCTACAAAAGTAGAAATCTCTTATACGGTATAGAGGAGGGTACTGCTACAGCAACCGACGAGATCTACAAAAGTAGAAATCTCTTATACGGTATAGAGGTCGTAGGGAAATATCTGGCTTCTTAAAATCTACAAAAGTAGAAATCTCTTATACGGTATAGAGGGGCGGATAAGTACGAGAACCTGCTAAATCTACAAAAGTAGAAATCTCTTATACGGTATAGAGTCGACATTATTCACTCCATCACTAAGTAGTGTTAACATAAAAATTTCGATATAATTAGGATCGTAATAAATACTAACC
>JBAXVQ010000100.1:0-4827 GCA_037128935.1 bacterium
TGGCAAAAAGTAGCAAAAACCGCGTCACTTTTTTAATCTCAGTAAGTGGTGGGTATCGAAGAGTAAAAAAAGTGACATAAAAGTCATCAGAGAGCAGGTTGGAGGATGGAGCTCATCAGGTATAGTGTTGCAGAAGTAACTTCCCTGATATGGGAGTGCTTTGCTCGGGATTGATTTTATTTTCCTGCGTATGCTTTTTTGATGCGCTGTGGTAGATTTTTTATTGGCTGCTTTCGCTTTTATTAGTCTGGGAGAATGTTTCTTAGTTCTTTGGGGATGTCTGGTGGGGGGGAGCCGGGGAAGTATTGGGATGAAATATATTGGGAGAAGAGGCCGTAGAACCAGAAGAGGGCGAAGGCTAGGAGGGCAATAATGAGGAGTTGGATGATGGCGTAGATCATGATGAATTTGATGATCCATGAGTCATCGCGTTGGGGGGTATTTTTTTTATCATGTGTTGCCATGATGATATACTACACCATGGGTTGTGAGAACTGTATAGGGGAGTGGTATTATTATTTGAGGCTGGAGTTTAGGGATATATTTAAAACTTTTGCTATTGAAACTTGTTCGTTAGGACTATAAAGAGACTCTTTGACTATGATCGTACAAAAAGACGCACAGACATTTCAGAAAATTGCTGATCTTATTCGTGAGCTGCGGGCTCCGGGTGGTTGTCCGTGGGATCGGGAGCAGACGTTGCCGAAGATTGCGCCGATGTTGTTGGAGGAGGTGCATGAGGTACTTGAGGCATTGGATCAGGGAAATCATGAAGATCTGGCGGATGAATTGGGAGATGTGATTTGGGATGTGGTGTTTATTGCTGTTATTGCTGAAGATGAACAGTTATTTACTCTTGAGGATGTGTTGCGGAGGTTGGCGGAGAAAATTATCAGGCGACATCCTCATGTCTGGGGTGATGAGAAGACTGTAGATCGTGAGAAAATTCGAGAGCTTTATGAAGTTGTGAAACAGAAAGATTATGGACACAAACGAAAAAGTCCTTTTGATGGGATTGTTAAAACGTTGCCGGCCCTTTCCAGAGCTTTGAAGACAGTAAAGAAGGCTGAAAAGGCTGCCTTGCCTGTTCCTTTGGATTCGGCGCTTGAGGAGATGACAAAAGATTGGGACGCGTCCAAGTGGGGGGAGTTTTTGTTTCAGGCATCTGTGGTTGCGCGTAGGCAGCAAGTTGATCTTGAGCAGGCATTACGTACCTATACTGAGAAATACATTTATGAACACGCTAATAATTGATAATTACGATTCATTTACCTACAACCTTTACCAGTATGTTGGTGAACTGGGTGGAAATCCTGTTGTTCATCGAAATGATGAAATTACGCTTGAAGAGATTGAGCAGTTGCAACCTGACCGGATTATTATTTCTCCTGGTCCTGGTCGTCCGGACGATCCGGAGTATTTTGGCATTTGCGCTGATGCGATTAAAACACTAGGGAAGCGCATACCTCTTTTGGGTGTGTGCTTGGGACATCAGGGTATTTTTCATGTGTTTGGAGGAACTGTTGTTCGGGCTCCTCAGATTATGCATGGGAAAACGAGTTTGGTAACACACTCGCAACAAGGACTTTTCAAATCCGTTCCTTCTCCATTGGAGGTGATGCGGTATCACTCGCTTATTGGAGAAAGATCAACCTTGCCTGATGTGCTTTCTGTTACTGCAGAAACAGCAGATGATCATATCATTATGGCAATTGAGCATAAGACTTCCCCTATTTATGGAATTCAATTCCATCCTGAGTCTATTGGTACAGTCGATGGTAAGGTAATTCTTAACAATTTTTTATTTCATTTAGATGCTAAGTAGAAGAGTATGATTAGAAAGAGCTTGACGTTTCTGTTTTTCTATGATATATTAATGGAGATTTGAAGCTTCCATTTCTCCCTCGCTGCGTTGCAGCTGAGATTCACACTTTCTCTTCGGTTGGTTTCTTTTTGCTGTTAGCGAAAACGAAACAATCCCATGGTTGCTTCTTAAAACTCCGGTAAATATTTTGCTGGTTTCAAAAGGCTGTTTTTGAGTATTTTTTAACGACTCAACTCTTGCCCATTTTTCTTTAAAAATACGTTATCTTAAAAAGGAGAACAACGTTGTATCAAGTTAACCCTCCCCGCGTGCGCATGACCCCACTTGGTGGTTTTGGCGCTATCGGGATGAACATGATGGTCTATGAGTATCAGGATGAGATGTTTATCATCGATGCTGGGCTTATGTTTCCTGACGATGAAATGTATGGTATCGATCTGATTATTCCAGACATTACCTACATCAAAGAACGAGTAAAAAAACTTAAGGCGATTTTAATCACTCACGGACATGAAGACCACATTGGTGCGCTTCCTTATATCCTTGGTGAGTTGCCAACAGTTCCAATTTACGCTTCAAAACTTACCCAAGGTCTTATTGCTGTGAAGCTAAAAGAGCATCACTTGCTTGAAAAGGCTCAGCTTCGCGTAATTAAACCTCGAGAAATGATAAAAATCAGTGAGAACTTCAGTGCTCAAGCCTTTCAGGTGAACCACAGTATTCCTGGTTGCTTTCTTTTCGCGATCAAAACTCCTGCTGGTATCATTGCACACACGGGTGACTTCAAGGTTGATCTTACACCTCCTGACGAGAACAAGATGGACTTTGCTGGAATTGCTTCCCTTGGAGAAAAGGGTGTTTTGCTTGCTTTCTCAGATAGCACAAATGCTGAGATTCCTGGTTTTTCGCCTTCTGAGTCAATTGTTAAGAACACTATTGGTTCAATTTTTGAGAATGCTAAAGGGCGTATCATTATTGCGACTTTTGCTTCAAACGTGACTCGCGTGCAACACATTATTCAAGCAGCATACAAGCAGCGTCGAAAAATAAGTGTTATCGGTCGTTCTCTTTCGAATTACGTGAACATAGCTACAGAGCTTGGTTATCTCAAGATACCACCAAATACTCTGGTTAAACCGCAGGCTTTGAACAGTTTACCTGATGATAAGATCACGATTATTGCTACGGGAAGCCAGGGAGAGTCTCGGTCGGTGCTTACCCGCATGGCTGAAGGCGTGCATCCTCAAGTGAAAGTTCGTGCTGGTGATACCGTTATCATCGCTGCGTCACCAATTCCTGGAAATGAGAGTTCTGTGCACCGCGTAATCAATAAGCTTTACTCTTTGGGTGCTAAAGTTGTCCATAATAGATTGATGGATGTGCATGCATCTGGTCACGGCTATCAGGAAGATCTTAAGCTGATGCTTTCTCTTCTGCAGCCAAAGTTCTTTATTCCTTGTCACGGTGAGCAGAAGCATATGATTGCTCACGCCGAGCTTGCAAAAGCCGTTTGCGTTCAAGAGAAAAATGTTCTCATGATTGAAAACGGTAATTCGGTTGAGCTTGATGACAAAGTTTGCAAGGTTGTTTCTAAGTCTGTGGCCGGTAAAGTGCTTGTAGATGGTTTAGGTGTTGGCGATATTGGCACGGTCGTCTTGCAAGATCGTAAAGCCATGGCTACAGCTGGAGCCTTTCTTATTGTTATCGCTGTTGAAAAAGGAAATGGAAAGGTTGTTGGTGACCCGCAGGTTATTACTCGAGGCTTTATTTTTATGAAAGAAGCCGAAGGGTTACTTGATGAGTCTAAGAAGGAAATTAAGCGAATTATTGCACGTGAAAAAGAAGGTACGATTGATGCAGCTCGCGAGAAAGATTTTCAACGCGCTCTTCGTGAAGAGGTTGCTGAGTTTCTTTATGAGAAGACTGGCCGTCGTCCGGTAGTGTTAGCTGTTCTTATGCGAGTGTAATAAATCACTAATAGTTTACTATTGTTAATAGAGGAGACCCTGCCTACGGGGGTCTCTTTTTTGATGTTATTTTTCTATTTTTTTGCGCTGTAGTCTGCGATATGATTAGTGTGTTGTTTTTGTGATGCAGTTTACGCTCTTTAACTGTAATTAATTTCTAAACTTGAGATTTTCATGCTGACAGTCACTGCGCCAGGTAAAATTATTCTTTCGGGGGAGCATGCGGTTGTTTATGGTTGCCCTGCCCTACTTTCTACGATTGATTTTTCAGTGATAGCGAAGATTGAGCATGGGTGTGCTGGACTTGTTTGGTTGGTTTGGGAGGATCATTTTGATGACGAGGTTTCTTTGGCTGTTTGTCTGGAAAAGGTTGCTCGAGCTAAGAAGATCTATGAAGAGTTTTTGGAAACTGGGGATAAGGGATTGTTGAAGCAAATAGTGTTTTCCAAGGAGGATTTTTTATTATTGGCGATTGGGGAATCTTTGTTAGCGTTTGGTGAGGATTCTTTTTCTGGGGGAGTGAGTTTTCGTTTGAGCAATACAATCCCTCTAGGGCGTGGTTTTGGGTCATCGGCGGCGATGGCTTCGACGGTGGTAGGTGGAATGCAGGCTTGGAGAGATGGGGTATTGCATAAAGAAATTGTTTTACCAGTTGTTCACCGACTCGAGAGTTATGTTCATGGGAGACCTTCTGGTGCTGATGCTGGTGCTGTTGTTGAGGGAGGAAGTATTTATTTTCAGAAATGGAAAGAGATCGAGCCGATGCCGCATCTTTTGAAGGGTTTTTCTTTGCCTTTTTTTATTGTGGATGCGGGGGAGCCTTTGGAAACAACAGGAGAGCTTGTCTCTCGAGTAAATGCATTTCGGGAGAGGGATTCTAATGCTTTTGATCAGTTATTGGGATCGTTTAGTTATTGTGTGACTTCTTTGAAGGACGCATTGTTATTGGATGATTATCATGAGGTTGTAGCTAGTATCAATCGCAATCAGGAGCTTTTGGAGTCTATAGGGGTTGTGTCGGATGATGTTGAGGCT
>JBAXVQ010000101.1:0-4615 GCA_037128935.1 bacterium
GGCGACTGGTGTGGGTGTTGACCTGGCTGTGGGGAAAGAGAAATGCGGGTGCCTAGCGTATGCTTTTAATGCCTGACGGATGTCTTTGTGCCTAGCGGATGCTTTGGGGGGCGTTGTGGTTTATTTGGTTTAATTTGTGCCTGTGGGGAACAGTGTGGAAATGAGGAGCCAGCCGTTTAGGGCGGCGATGAGGATGGCCATGGTGTAGGCTAGGATTTTCATGATGGGGCCGTTTACGAAGGGGCCCATTTTTTGTTTGTCGCTGGTGAAGAAGACTAGGGGGAAGACGGCGAAGGAGAGTTGTAGGCTGAGGACGACTTGGCTGAGGATGAGCATTTTGGTGATGCTGTTTTCTCCAGCGAAATAAATGACGATTACGGCTGGGATGATTGAAAGTGCTCGGCTGAAGAGTCTTCTAATCCAGGGTTTGATGTGGAAGTTGGTGAAGCCTTCCATGACGATTTGTCCGGCGAGTGTGCCGGTGATGGTGGAGTTTTGGCCTGAGGCGAGGAGTGCGATGGCGAACACAATGCTGGCGAAACCTGTGCCCAAGAGTGGTGCTAACATGGTGTATGCTTGTTGAATTTCTGCAACAGTTTCTATTCCAGGTTTGTGAAACGTGGCTGCGGAAACAATGAGGATGGCGGCGTTTACAAAAAATGCGAGAAAGAGTGCTACGTTGGAGTCGATGGTGGTGAACTTGATGGCTTCACGCTTTCCTTCGATGGTTTCTTCGTAGTTTCTTGTTTGTACGATGGCGGAGTGGAGGTAAAGGTTGTGAGGCATGACAGTGGCGCCGAGTATTCCGATGCCGATGAGGAGCATTCCGTTGTTGCCAAAGAATTCTTTTGAAACAATGAAACCTTGGAGTAACGGGACTATTTCAGGTTTGGAAAGGAATATTTCAATGCCAAAGCAGAGGAGGATGGTGCCGATGAGTGTTACGACAAGTGCTTCGAGATAACGAAAACCTTTTTGCTGAAGTAGCAAAAGAAGAAACACATCGAGCGCGGTAATAATAACCCCAAGAATGAGGGGTATTTTGAACAAAAGGTTTAGTGCTATTGCAGAGCCAAGAACTTCGGCGAGGTCGCAGGCTATGATGGCTATTTCTGCGAGTATCCACAGAAAGTAAGCGACAGGTTTTGGGTAGTTATCTCGACAAGCTTGGGCGAGGTCCCTCCCTGAAACAACGCCGAGTTTTGCGGCGAGGTATTGAAGAACCATGGCCATAAAGCTGGAAAGGAGAATGACCCAGAGGAGGGAGTATCCGTATTTTGAACCACCAGCGATGTCGGTTGCCCAGTTGCCGGGATCCATATAACCAACTGCAACAAGGTATCCTGGTCCGGCAAAGGCTAGGAGTTTTTTCCAAAATGATAAATTTTTCGGGATGGGGATGGATTTGTGGACTTCTTCAAGGCTTTTACCTTTTTTTTCGGTTTTCCATCCGAGGGATTCGAATAGATTTATGTGTGTCATATGGTGTTACGCCCTTGGCGTTGGTTTATAGTCAGGTCTATTGTACTAGATGTTTGATTGTTGTATTCAATTTTCTTGAATTTTCTAGGTAAAGGGTGACCTTGTTGTTTCCATAATGAAAAATAAACACCCGTTGCTTTTCCTTTTCAGGGATGTGTGAGAGTCTTGAAACGTTACTACTTTGGATTTTTAGAAGAATGTCTTGCGGTCGGGGATGGATGAGTTTGTGGGGGAGAGGGTTTTGAGGTGATTTGGGGTGAGGAGGGGGAGCGTTTTTTTGGGTGGTTTGCAGCGAACCTTTTTCCTTCGGTGGTTTTCGCCTGGGTGGCGAGTTACTTTTTTTTCTTGATAAAAAAAAGTAACCAACACTTCGACAAGCTCAGTGCGGGAAAAAATCAAGTCGAAATAATCCCCGCGTTGAGGGTTACGACGTATTTCGACGGGCATCAGAGGGCGCGGGGAGAGGTTGGGTGTGTACCCGTGAGGCTGCAACCGAGAGTGGGGAGGGGGGGTGAGGTTTCGCGGTCGGTTGGTGTGGGTGTTGACCTAGCTCTAGCGTGGGAAAATGCGGGTGCCTGACGGATGTCTTTTTGCTGGTAGATCTAGTGTTTTGTGTAATTATGGTTGGATGACTTCGTTTACTAGTATGAGAGCTATTATAGCTACTAGCCTTTTGTGTCTTTATTCTTATTTGTGAGTGTTATTTGTTTTGAAAAATACATTTTTTTATCTACTTCGTATAACTTGGGAGTATGCGCGTGAGCAGCGTCGGAAGCTTGGGGTGACATATGGGATGTTTTTTGTTGCAAATTTGGTTGATGCTGTTCGTCCATTGGTGTTTGGGTTGATTTTGAATGCTATTCAGTTGGGTGGTGAGGGGTTTTTGGTTCGGGTTTTGTGGTTGTTGGGCTTGTATTATGTGCTTCCTTTTTTCTTTTGGATATTTAATGGCAATGCTCGAGTGTTTGAGCGGCAGATTTCGTTTATCGTTACAAAGAATTTCCAGGAAACGTTGTTTAGTCGAATTTTGCAGTTGCCGCTGCAGTGGCATAAAGACCATCATTCAGGTGATACTATTGATCGGTTGAAGAAGGCTACCAATGCTTTACGAAACTTTAGTGAAATGACGTTTGCGAATATTGATACTCTCATGCGGTTTCTAGGTTCTCTTACTGCTATCGTGATTATCTCTCCTTGGCTTGGTTTTGGTGCGGTTACTTTTGGCGTTGTTATTGTTTTTGCCATTGTTCAATATGATGTTCATTTGGTTTCTACACAGGAAATGATTAATGATCGTGAGCACATTGTGGCTTCGACAGTGCATGATTATATTACAAATAGTAAAACAGTGATTACACTTCGACTTCGTGAACTAGCACAAAAGGAAGTGGTGAAGAAAATTCTGGCAATTTTTCCGATTTATCGAAAGAACATCGTATTTAACGAACTGAAATGGTTTTCAGTTGAAATGCTGCTTTCTCTAATGAGTTTTTTGTTGATGGCTGTGTATATTTGGCAGCAGACCTTAGTGGGATCGGTGTTGTTGCTTGGAACTATTGCGATGATGTATCAGTATGTGGAGCGGTTTAAGGGGGTATTTTATAGCCTTGCGTGGCAGTATGAGAATGTGGTGAGGCAAAGTACGGATGTGCGTTCGATTGAGCCGATCATGAAGGCGTTTGAGTCTTTAGGCGTTCTTGAACAGTTTGATGATAAGCATCCGCTTTGGAAATCGATTACGGTACAGAAATTGCAGTTTCGTTATGAGGATGAGCATCATCAGGCGCATACGTTGCGAGATATTCGGATCGATATGGCTCGAGGGAAGAAGATTGCGTTGGTGGGAGAGAGTGGTAGTGGAAAAAGTACGTTGCTCACGTTGCTTCGGGGGTTGATGGATGTTGATTATGCTGAAGTGGATATTGATGGAATGCCATTTTCTAGTATTAGAATTCTTTCTAGTCTGACGACGTTGATACCACAGGATCCGGAAATTTTTGAGAATACTATTGCGTATAATATTACCGCTGGGGTGGTGGGGGAAAAGGGGGAGATTGAGCAGGCTGCGCGGTTGGCATGTTTTGATCAGGTGGTTGCTGGTTTGCCTCAACGGTATGAGACGGATATCAAGGAACGGGGGGTGAATCTTTCTGGGGGGGAGAAGCAGCGATTGGCATTGGCACGCGGTATTTTTGCTGCGCGGGATAGTTCGATTGTGTTGCTTGATGAGCCGACGAGTAGCGTGGATACGGGGAATGAGTTGATTATTTATAAGCAGTTGTTTGAGTATTTTTCTGATCGGTGTGTGATTTCTTCAATCCATAAGCTACATTTGTTGCCGTTGTTTGATGAGGTGTATGTGTTGGTGGATGGGGAGTTGGTGGAGAGGGGGAGTTTTCATGAGTTGATTGGGATGGGTGGGGTTTTGGGGAGGATGTGGAAGGTGTATGGGGAGAATGGGTAGGCTTTTCTTGTTCGTTCAATGTTGTACATTGAACGTTTTTATTATGGGAAATTTGTAGGCGTAGTTTGGTATGGGGAGTGTTAATTTTGTAGAGACAATGGCATGCCTTGTCTCGGGAGGTGTGGGTTTTAGAATGCTGCTGTGGCATTTCACAAACAACATGTCATTGCGAGGAGGCTTTTGCGACGTGGCAATCCCTTTGGGTACATTGAACCTGATGGGATTACCATGTTTGGGGATTCGCCTGTGATGATTGCTTCATGGTTTTATTTAATTTCAGGTTAATTTGTAGAGACAATGGCATGCCTTGTCTCGGGAGATGTGGTTTTTAGAATGCTGCTGTGGCATTTCACAAACAACATGTCATTGCGAGGAGGCTTTTGCGACGTGGCAATCCCTCTGGGTACATTGAACCTGATGGGATTACCATGCTTGGGGGATTCGCCTGTGATGTTTGCATCATGGTTTTATTTATTTCAAGTTAATTTGTAGAGACAATGGCATGCCTTGTCTCGGGAGACGCGGGTTTTTTTAATACTGTTGTTTGCGGTCCTTTTGCCATAGGGTGGAGTTCTTTCGTCTTTTTCATCCTACTTTTTGGTCTTGGCAAAAAGGTAGCAAAAACCGCGTTACTTTTATAATCTCAGTAAGTGGTGGGAGTCGAAGAGT
>JBAXVQ010000102.1:0-4541 GCA_037128935.1 bacterium
CTTTGCCTCTCAGGGTGATCTCGCCAGTCATCGCCATCTTTGTCATAACCATACGACGGGTCAGGGCTGAAGCCATGGCGGTAAGCATGGTGATACCTGCTGATGGGCCGTCTTTGGGGATGGCTCCTGCGGGGACATGGAGGTGGAGTTCGTGGGTTTCGAAAAAGTCTTTGGGGATTTTGAGTTTGTGACCCGTTTGGCTGCGAATGTAGCTGAGGGCGATTTGGGCTGATTCTTTCATGACATCGCCGAGTTGTCCGGTGAGCATGAGGTTTTTCTTTCCGGGGATTTTTCTTGCTTCGATGAAGAGAACTTCGCCACCGGTTGATGTCCATGCTAGTCCTGTTGCAACACCGACTTCAGGTGTTTTTCTTGCTGCTTCAGGGAATACTTTTACTGGGCCGAGAAAATTTTTCAGATTTTTTGTGGAGACCGAAACTAGTTTTTTGCTTCCGGTGGCAATATTTTTTGCGACTTTTCGGCAGACTTTTCCGATTTCTCTTTCCAGATTTCTTACCCCAGCTTCACGGGTGTAACCAGCTATGATGGCTCGGACGACATCTTTTTCGAACGTAATATTGGTCTTTTTGAGACCGTGTTCTTTGACTTGTTTGGGGATGAGGTATCGGCGGGCAATCTGGCTTTTTTCTTCTTCGCTGTAGCCAGCGAGTTGAATGATTTCCATGCGGTCGCGGAGTGCTGGCTGGATGGTATTGAGTACGTTTGCGGTGGTGATAAAGAACACTTTTGAGAGGTCAATTGGTAGATCGAGATAATGGTCTCGAAATGTTCCGTTTTGTTCAGGGTCGAGGACTTCAAGCAAAGCAGAAGACGGATCTCCGCGAAAGTCTGTGCCTATTTTGTCGATTTCATCGAGGATGAATACGGGGTTATTGGTTCCAACTCGTTTGAGGGATTGGACAATTCTACCAGGCATGGCGCCGACGTATGTTCTTCTGTGTCCGCGGATTTCGGCTTCATCATGGACGCCACCAAGGGAAAGGCGAATAAATTTTCTGTCCATCGCTCTGGCTATTGATTTTCCAAGTGATGTTTTTCCCACACCAGGAGGTCCAACGAAGCAGAGGATTGGTCCGTGCATATCTTTTTTTAGTTTTCTGACGGCAAGAAATTCGATGATGCGATCTTTGATTTCATCAAGTCCGTAGTGGTCTTCGTTGAGGACTTTTTTTGCTTCGTTGAGGTCTAGTTTATCTTTTGACGATTCTTCCCATGGGATATCTAGGATCCAACGGAGATACGTGTGGATTACTTGGTATTCGGCTGCAGCAGGCGGAATGCGGGAAAGGCGTTTGAGTTCTCTTGTTGCTTCTTTTTTGGCTTCTTCTGGCATTTTTTTCTTGGCCAGCTGTTTCTCGATGTCTTTGATTTCAGCTTGGTTTTCATCGAATTCGCCAAGCTCTTTTTGAATAGCCTTCATCTGTTCGCGAAGAAAATATTCTCGTTGGGCTTTGCCTACTTTATCTTTTACTTCACCCTGGATTTTTCCACCTAGTTCGAGCAGATCAAGTTCTTTCTGCAAAGTGGAGATGACTTTGGAAAGTTTTTTCTCCCCACCACCAATTTCTAGAATTTCCTGACGTTCGTTGATATTCATGCGGAGGAATGTTGCGAGGAGGTAGGCGAGTTTGACTGGGTCATCCATGTTCATCGCGGTTACTTGCACTTCGTCGGGGAAGTAGGGAACTAAATTAATCATTTTTTGAAGGAGGGAAAGGGCGTTGCGAATTAGAGCTTGCCCGCGTTTGCTCTGTTTTTCTGTTTCATCAACAACTTCAATTTCGCCACGGAAAAAAGGTGTTGTTTGTGTTAGTGCTTTTACTTTTACTTTGTCTAAACCTTGGACTATGAGGCGGATAGATCCGTCTGGAATCCTGAGCATTTTGTGCACCAGAACAGTACTGCCAAATTCAAAGAAATCATCACGTTCTAGTTCACTGTCTTTTTTCTTTTCGCTTTTTTGTTTTACAGCGAGTACCGTGATGATGCGGCTTTGTTGCATTGCCTGTTCAATGGCAGAAATGGCTTTGTTACCGCTTACTGAAAGTGGAATGATTGTGTGGGGGTAGATGACAATGTCCCGAAGAGGAAGCAGTGGAAAATCTCCGTCTTTGCTTGCATTTTCTGGAATTGAAATGTTGTCGGATGCGTCATCACCTGTAGGTGGAAATGCTGGTGTATTTTTATCTTTGAGAAGCATTATGTGCTTGTCCTCATGCAATGTTTACTTGTATGTTCTTTGTTTTTCCGGATGCTATTTTTTTGGGGATGGTGATTGTTAGAAAACCGTTGTCATACTCAGCAGCTATTTTTCCTTCTTCGATGGATTCGGGTAGAAAGATTATCCGTTCGAAGCAACCGTAGTTTATTTCAACTTGGTAGTATGTTTCCAGTTTTTTATTTGCAATTTCTTTTCGTTCGCCTGTGATAACAAGGCGGTTGTTTTCTAAGACGATACTGATGTCGTTTCTTTTTACACCGGAGAGTTCAATGGTAATTACAAACGAGCAGTCTGTTTCGTATACGTCTGTCGCGGGCATCCATTTCCCTTTGGTAAAAAGACCAACGGAATGGCGTAAGCTGATTTGTTGGAGAAAGTATTTTCCCATGTCCTTGCGGGCTTGGTCGGAACTTTCTTTTCCAATGGTGGCATTTGCTTTTTTCTTATACATGATGAAAACCTTTTATGAAAAACTGTTGCAATGATTGTCTGTCGGCTAATGTATTTTGTTTTACCCAAAGCTCTGGGCTTTGGGTTCTTTTGAGCATACTGTATTTGGAAATAAATTTAAAGATTTCTGCCGAATACCAGTGAAAGCATGGTCATGCGGATGAGCATGCCGTTTTTTACTTGTCGAAAGTAGGCGGCACGAGGGTCGGTGTCGATGGCGGGGCTGATTTCGTCGATGCGGGGGAGTGGGTGCATGAGTACCATGGTTGATTTGGCTTTTTCCATGACTTCGGGGGTTATTTTGTATACGCCTCGGTAGCGTTCGTATTCTGCTTCGCTTTCGAAGCGTTCTTTTTGGATTCTGGTGACGTACAGTACATCAACTTCGGGTAGTATTTCGAGGAGATTTTGTGTTTCTTGGTAGGGGCAAGTTATTTTTTCTTTAACCCATGCTGGAATGGTGAGTTCTGGTGGTGAGACAAAGTAAAATGAGTTGTCGTACAGGGTGAGTAGTTGGGAGAGGGAGTGTACGGTTCTTCCGTATTTGAGATCGCCGATCATGGCGATTTTGAGGCCTTCGTGACGGCCGGATTCTTTGAGTATTGTGTACATGTCAAGAAGTGCTTGAGTGGGGTGTTCACCGTCTCCATCTCCTGCGTTGATGATGGGGATTTGTGCTACGGTGCTGGCTTCGGTTGCTGCTCCTTTGTCGGTGTGTCTGAGTACGATGACATCGGAGTATTGTTGAATGGTGCGGATGGTGTCGGAGAGGGTTTCGCCTTTGATGACTGATGAGTATTGTTTTGCACTGCTGGTGCTTACTACTCTGCCACCGAGGCGTTGCATTGCGGATTCGAAGGAGAGGCGAGTTCGGGTGCTTGGTTCGTAGAAGAGAGTGGCCATTACTTTATCGTTGAGTGTGGGGAGTACGCCTTCTTGTTGGACTCTTTTGGTGATTCGGTCTGCACGTTCGAAGATGTCTTTGAGTGAGGCTGGGGAAAATTGATTGGCGGAAATGATGCTCTGTCCTGTGAAGCTCATAGATTTGTACCCTCCCATTTCTTTTACTATACGTTTGATGGGGGGAAAAGGGAAGATGGGGGCGTTTTTTTATTTTCTTTTTTGTTCGTTCACTGTTGTGCATTGAGTGTTTTTATTATGGGAATGCTAGGCCAATGTTTGGGATGGGGAATGTTAATTTTGTAGAGACAATGGCATGCCTTGTCTCAGGGAGGTGTGGGTTTATTCAATACTGCTGTTTAAGGTCTTTTTGCCATAGGTTGGTGTTCTTGCGGCTTTGTCATCCTACTTTTTGGTCTTGGCAAAAAGGTAGCAAAAACCGCGTCACTTTTTTAATCTCAGGTAGTGGTGGGTAACGAAGAGGAAAAAAGTGACATAAAAAGTAATCAGAGAGCGGTATGGAGGTGGGAGACATCAGGCGTTGCGTTGGGGAGAACTTCCCTGATATGGTGGTGTTTTGCTCGTTTTTTTCTTTTCTTTGTAGAGACAATGGCATGCCTTGTCTCGGGAGGTGTGGGTTTATTCAACACTGCTTTTTACGGTCTTTTTGCCATAGGGTGGAGTTCTTACGTCTTTTTCATCCTACTTTTTGGTCTTGGCAAAAAGTAGCAAAAACCGCGTCACTTTTTTAATCTCAGTAAGTGGTGGGTAACGAAGAGGAAAAAAGTGACATAAAAAGTTATCAGAGAGCGGTATGGAGGTGGGAGACATCAGGCGTTGCGTTGGGGATGAACTTTCCTGATATGGTGGTGTTTTGCTCGTTTTTTTCTTTTCTTTGTAGAGACAATGGCATGCCTTGTCTCGGGAGATGTGGGTTTATTGAATGCTG
>JBAXVQ010000103.1:0-4462 GCA_037128935.1 bacterium
ACAAAAACTCCGGCGACACTGCCGGAACAAAAGACGCAGTAGTTGGCTACGCGAGTATCGCCTTTTCATAAATCTCCAGTCCCCCCTTTCTCAAAGGGGGCAAGGGGGATTTCAAGAAAAAGTCCCCCACAAAAAAAAGAAGAACCAATGAACCAACAACAAAAAAACTTCCTCCTCACCCTCGCTCGCACAGCCATAAGCGATATCGTCACCACTGGAGAAAAACTCAAAGCCAATCTCAAAGAAATTGACGAAGAAATGCTCCAAACCCGTTCAACATTCGTCACTCTAACCATCGAAGATGCCCTCAGAGGCTGCATCGGTCACCTCACCGCATTTCAACCGCTCTACCAGGACGTCATAGACAACGCCATTGCAGCTGCCACCAAAGACGAACGTTTTTTCCCCGTTGATGAAAAAGAACTCCCCACCATCTCCATAGAAATCTCCATCCTTTCCCACCCCCAACCACTACCCTACACATCAGCCAAAGACCTGCTCGACAAACTCCAACCTGACGTCCACGGAGTCATCCTTTCAAAAGGCGTCATCCACCAAGCCACCTTCCTCCCCCAAGTCTGGGAAGACCTCCAAGACAAAGAACTCTTCCTCTCTCAACTCTGCCGAAAAGCCGGACTAGAGACGGATGCGTGGAAACATGAGGAGTTGAAGGTGGAGGTGTATGAGGTGGAGAGGTTTGGGGAGGAGTGAAATTAAAACAATTAACTATTTAACTAAACCCCTTAAGTAAGTAGATCAACTGCTAATAACCCAGCAATTACACCATCTGCAAATGCTGTCGGTTTATTCAATCTGGAAAGTGGTAACATACTTCTTTTCTCTGCAAACCTCATTCCTAAAGTTGCAAGAGCTCCAGAAACAACAACTCCCAAACTCGTCACGACTTTACTTTCCACAGTACTAAAAGCTTTTTGAGCAAACTCACCAACAGACTCATCAGTCACCCCAAACCTTCCAGCAAGAATTCCAAGAGAACCTAAAGCTGCAAAACACAATAATGACTTATGAGAAATTTTAAATCCAAACGAAAATTCAGCAAAAGCTTTAGGATCTTTATTATTCTCAAATCCAAAAGCCTGACTCACCAACAAAGCATTTGCCATACCCAACACGCCACCAACACCCGCAAACAACATTTTATTAGTAGTTATAAAACCACCCTCAGCTGTCAATCGTTGTAATCGAGGCATCAAATGCTCCATAAGTCCATAAGTCGCATACTCAACACGATCTTTAACACTCTGAAAACCTCCAACCACCCTATCAACTTTCAAATTCCTAGCAAGATCAGCCAAACCATAATCTAAAGAAGACATAATTTCACCTCTCAAAGTTACTAATTTCAACAAAGACAAGATTATAACTCTAATTCATATTGCACATTTTATCAAATAGTATATTTATCTAGCTGTATAAATTCCATTGCTACAAAAGAAAGTAAATAAATATTGACTCCTAACCAACAATATGTTATTTTCACACTTTACAAGAAACACCCATGCAACAAACAATCCAACTCCTAGCCCTAGCCTGCCTCCCCTGCCTAGCCATCATCATCTACGTCTGGATAAAAGACAAACAAGAAAAAGAACCCTTCTTTCTCCTCCTCCTCTGCTTCATCCTCGGCATACTCAGCATATTTCCAGCAATCATCATGGAAATCATCGGCCAAAAACTCGGATTCCATGAATCAAAAGACCTCGTAGGCACAGCGATCTACTCCTTCGGCATCATCGCCTTCAGCGAAGAAATCAGCAAACTCTTCTTCATCCGCACCATCGCCTACCCCCGAAAAGCCTTCAACGAAGCCTTCGACGGCATCATGTACTCAATCATGGTAGGCATGGGCTTCGCCGCAACCGAAAACATTTTCTACGTCTTCTCAGAAAAAAACCACCTCACCATCGGCGTCCTCCGCATGTTCACCGCCATCCCCATGCACGCCACCTGCGCCGTCATCATGGGCTACTTCCTCGGCATCGCCAAAATGAAAGGCAAACACACCTTCCTCCTCACCCTCACCGGCCTCCTAGCCGCCATATTCGTCCATGGCCTCTACGACTTCCTCATCCTCCAACAACAATCCGTATTCCTCTCCCTCGGCTCATTTCTCACCCTCCTCATCGCCACAATCCTCTCCATCAAAGCCATCCACTCCCACCAAAAATACCCCCACCAAATCCCCCAAAAATCAGAATCCCCCAACACCCAACCAAGCGAAAGCAGCCAATAAAAACCTACCGCAGCGCATCAAAAAAAGCATACGCAGGAAAATATAAGTAATCCCGAGCAAAAGCACAGGCATATTAGGGAAGTTACTTCTGCAGCATCACTACCTGATGAGCTCCATCCTCCATCCCGCTCTCTGATGACTTTTATGTCACTTTTTTACTCTTCGTTACCCACCACTACCTGAGATTAAAAAAGTGACGCGGTTTTTGCTACCTTTTTGCCAAGCACAAAAAGTAGGATGAAAACGACGTAAGAACTCCAACCTATGGCATAAAGACCGCAAACAGCAACATTCAACAAACCCACACCTCCCGAGACAAGGCATGCCATTGTCTCTACGAAAAAAAAGACAAAAAAACCTTTTACTCATATCCCCACTTCCCGCTATACCACATCTTCACCACCTGCGTAACCCCCACATAAGCCACAAGAATCCCCCCCAATACCGGCCAATACAACAACGGCAACCGCACAAACCCCAACACCGGAGCCAATGGAGAAAGCGTCAACAACACCCCAATCACCATCACCGTCACCGTCGTAGCAATCAACGGCTTACTCGCCCAAGCCTGCACAAACGGAATCCGACGACTTCGAATCACATGAACAATCAACGTCTGCGTCAACAACGACTCAACAAACCACCCCGTCTGAAACAACGCCGGATTTTGCCACGCATTAAACACAAACAGCATCACAAAAAATGTCGTATAATCAAAAATCGAACTGATCGGCCCAATACAAAACATAAATCGCCGAATCGCACCAATCTGCCATTTCTTAGGCTTCTGAATATACTCATCATCAACCGTATCCGTTGGAATCGTCGTCTGAGAAAAATCATACAGCAGATTATTCACCAGCAACTGCAACGGCAACATAGGAAGAAACGGCAGGAAAATACTCGCCCCAATCACACTAAACATATTGCCAAAATTCGAGCTCGCACCCATCCGAATGTACTTAGTCACATTTCCAAATACCTTTCTTCCCTCCAGTACGCCATCCTTCAGTACTAACAAACTCATCTCCATAAGAATAATATCAGCTGATTCTTTCGCAATATCCACAGCCGTATTAACAGAAATACCCACATCAGAAACCCGCAACGCAGGCGCATCATTGATACCATCACCAAGAAAACCCACCACATGACGGTTTTTCTGAAGAGCCTCAACAATGCGTCGTTTATGCTCTGGCGAAAGCTTTGCAAATACCGTTGTCGTCTCAACCACCACCTTCAACTCATCTTCACTCATCTTCTCAATCTCCGGACCAAGCAGGGTTCCATGAATAGGCAACTGCACCTCACGACAAATCTTTTTCGTCACCAACTCGTTATCACCAGTCAACACCTTCACCGCCAGCCCATAGTGAGCCAACTCAGCCAAAGCTTGAGCTGCAGACTCCTTAGGTGGATCAAGAAACGCCATGATACCGAGAAAGGTCAGATTCTTCTCATCATCTTTTGTATAATACGTTCCCTCAAAATCAATCTCTTTGTACGCCACAGCAACCAAGCGGAAACCGTCCAAACTCATTTCTTCCTCACGTTTTCGGATCACATTCAATTCAACCGAAGAAAGAGGAACCGCTTTCCCCCCAACCATCACCGAAGTGGAAACCGCAGAAACTTCCTCAACCGCCCCTTTGCAAATCAACAGTTTTTTTCCTATCCCATCTTTCACCACAATAGAAAGCCTACGGCGTTTAAAATCAAACGGCACCTCATCAATCTTCCGATACTGCCCAACCTTAGACCGCAAAGTCTCTGCATGAGCATGCTTAACAACCGCATCATCCAGTAAATTAGTAAAACCAGTCTGGAAAGAGCTATTGATAAACGCATACTCAAAAACGGCATCGGATGGCGAACCATCAATAGACACACTCTTGATTAACACCACCTTGTTCTGGGTCAACGTGCCCGTTTTATCAGTACACAACACATCCATCGCCCCAAGATTCTGGATCGAACTCAGCCGCTTCACGATCACTTTCTTCTTCGACATACTGATAGCACCCTTGGAAAGGTTCACCGTCACAATCGCTGGCAACATTTCCGGTGTCAGCCCCACCGTCACCGCCAGCGCAAAGAAAAAAGCCTCTAACCAGTTCCCCTTGCTCAGCCCGTTGATAACAAACACCGTTGGTGCCATCACTGCCATAAATCCAATCATCAACCAAGTAAACGTATCCAGCCCCCGAT
>JBAXVQ010000104.1:0-4333 GCA_037128935.1 bacterium
TTTACCTCTCTCGTTGTCGAAAATTTTGTTGCCTTTCAACAAAATCTGAATTGGAAGCACGCACCCCTGAATGTCATCATTGGTGAAAACGACACGGGTAAAACACACCTGCTCACGCGTAACCGTTTAGACCCCCTGACCACATTCCGTGATGTGTTGCTTGGGAGCGCGGGCGTCCCGCCCGCAGCGGGCAAGATGCCCGCGTTCCCAGCTTAGATTCCCATATCCGCGACAGATGGCTATGATGGAGTCTAAACGGTGACGTCAGAGCTTTTTGCACAGAAACTGAGATGAACTTTTTTGCCGCCCAAGCTAACATGCACCAAATAGCCGGGGGCATCAAAAGTAGTATCTATGATAGCTTGGATCGTGAAATAACGTTAATAAGAAAGAAGCCGGCATGAGTATGCTTATTGATTCAATTCGAGTTGCAGGATTTCGTGGCATTAAAAACCTGGAGATTTCTTTGCCTCGGATTACCGTACTCATCGGTACGAATAATTCGGGCAAGACTTCATTTATCAAAGCGATTCAGCTCGCTATGGGTGATTACGCTCGCTACCTCTCGGAAGAGGATTTCCATATTGGACCGGATGAAAAGCGAGTGAGCGAAATTATTGTTGATATACGAGTTGTGCCAGCAGCTTTAGACGGAAGCCGAGTCCCTAATTTCGATGTGGAATGGCTAACCGAATTTGGCGACAAAATTCAATCCGAAGCCAACGGAAATCAATTTCTTGCCATCAGATCGCGAACTAAATCAAATGTGACTAAAGGTGGTTTTGAGACGATTCGCACAACATTGGAGATTTGGCCTCTTTTTTCAGATTGGACTACTACCAAAATCAAGGAAACAAAGCTAAATTTTCGCTTCGATAGTTTGCCATTTATCTCTATGGAGGCGCAAAGAGATATTCATCAAGATATACGCGATAGGTCATCGTTCATTGGAAAGATACTTTCCAGTATCGAGTACAACCAAAGCGACGTTCTTCTTCTTGAAGCACGAATCAAGGAAGTCAATGACGAGGCTGTCGATAAGAGCCAGGAACTCAAAAGCCTGAAAGATCATCTCGAAAATCTGAATCAATCTTTTGGTGGTTACGGTGGCGCAGAGGTAACTCCATTCCCAAAGAAGATTCGCGATCTGTCGAAGAATTTTTCTGTCCATTTTGGCGACACAAACGACAACTCGTTTTCTATGGAATATCACGGCATGGGAACAAGAAGTTGGGCATCAATGCTAACCATCAAATCTTTCATTGAGATGTTGGCGAAAAGGTACGCCGCCGAATCAGATCCCCTGTTTCCGGTTCTTGCTGTCGAAGAACCTGAAGCACATTTGCATCCAAACGCACAGAAGACTCTGTTTCACCAGCTCTCCGCCATCAAAGGCCAAGTGATCATCAGCACGCATTCACCCTACTTGGCGGCAATGGCAGATCTGTTTGAAATCAGGTCATTGGTCAAAACAAAAACTGGAGTCGTGGCGCACAAAATTTCACACTCCATGAGTCATGAAGATAAAAAAGTCATGGCCAGGGAAGTTTTGGCTAAGAGAGGCGAACTGCTATTTGCGAAATGTATCCTTCTGTGTGAAGGCGTCACGGAAGAACAAGTACTACCGGCTATGTTGGAACTCTATCTGAAAACCTCGCCTTGGAACGTAGGCGTGTCGTGTGTCAGTGTGGGCGGGAAGAATTACGGACCTTATGTGCGCATGGCTTCAAATTTTGGCATTCCTACATGCGTTTTAAGTGACAACGATAAGACGACAAAAATTGAGGTGGAAGCTCAAATGCGCAGACTGTCAAAAGACAATAATGTTTCTCTTGGCGCTGATCTGTATGGCATTTTCTATCTTGATTCTGGAAATGATTTTGAGGCAGAACTCATTGCTCATGGCTTGCGGGATGAGGTCATTGACGCACTGGTTCTCTACAAGACAAACGGTTCAACAAATGAAAGATGCCGGCAAGCGAAGTACAGGAAGTTGAATGCGCTTAACAATGTTCAACTCATCGATAGTATGCGTGGTGCAAAAGCATCCTATGCCGGATTCCTGGCAGATGTATTGCGCGAGAACCCGAGAGCTAAGTCAATAAATGACTTGGTTCCGCCAAACGTCCGCGCATGCTTCGATTGCATAAAAGGGTGGCTATAGCATGTTGCACTTATCCACAAATCAAAAAGCGGTAGTCCACGCAGAAATAGGCCAGCCCATGCAAGTCCTCGCCGCCGCAGGGTCCGGCAAGACAAGGGTACTGACCGAACGTGTGCGCTATCTGATTGAAAACACGCGCAAAGAGGGTGTGATTGCCATCACGTTTACCAACAAAGCAGCGGAGGAAATGCAAGCGCGCCTGGCTGATTTGGATGGCATGAACGATCGCTGCTGGATAGCGACGACTCACGCCATTGCTCAGCGGATATTGGAACAATACGGCCATACCATAGGCTTGCCGTCTGAACTTCATATTTACGAAAGGGATCAAGATCGAAAAACTGTCTTTCTTCAGTCACTCAGAGAGAACGGTGTTGATGTCGATGAGTTCCCCAACGAGGCTGACGAGAACACTCGAAAAGATCGAGAACGAATTGTTCAGAACTATCTGGAACAATTTTCTGTAATTAAGAGAGAGTTATTGACAGAGGAAGAGATAAAAGAGAAATACGCTTCCAACGAGTCGTTTTGGCGTATTTTTAAGGAATACCAAGATGCCCTGGTTGGAAGTGGCGGCTTGGACTTTGATGATATTTTGGTTTACGCCCACAGAATATTGATGGAGCAAGTATGGTGTGGTCAGATTTACAGAGCCAAATATAAGCACTTGTGCGTCGATGAGGCGCAAGACCTGAACAAAGCGCAATATGAGTTCATCAAGGCTTTATGTGGCGATCAGATGAAGAGCGTGATGATGGTTGGCGATCCAAATCAAATGATTTACGGGTTTAATGGCTCATCGACTGATTATTTTTGCAAATTGTTCTTGAAGGATTTTTCTGCTCAGGTCTTTGTGCTTCATGAAAATTATCGAAGTTCGAAGGCTGTCATTGGTCTTGCCAACAAGCTCAAACCGGGGTCGCAGATCGGATCTGACTTTGTGTTGGATGGCCGATTCGTGATTCAGTCATGCCCTGATGAAGAGACCGAGGCCGCCTGGATTTGCGACAAAATAAGCGCGATTCTCTCTAAAAAAATAGATTTTGAGATTGAAGGAGAAATATCATTTTCCAATATGGTCGTCATTGCCCGTAACAAGTTCGTCTTTCTTCGTCTTGAGAAGACGCTTGCAGAAAGAGGGATTCCGTATTCGTTGAAAAAGGGAGAGCGTCAGGCAGAACCTTCCTCGCTATTGTGCAAAGTTCTGGATCTGGCAATACGGATTCGACTAAACCCCAAAGATTGGGTTGATGGAAAAAAGCTGTGTACCACTCTCAAGATAGCGAATCCGGATTCATGGGGTGGCGAGAATTTACTACTTGATCTGGCCATTGCTGTGCGCCAATCAACGACTTCGTTCTCGGATGTTCTGGCAGCGCTTCTTGAGGCTATTCACGCATTGGATATTGAACAACCGAACATTCCCAAACTATGCGACCGCTTTACCAAAGATATTCAGGGGTTAAGCGATACCACTTCCCTCGAAAAAAATAATGAAATGGAACGTGCCATACAGGAACTGGACGATTTTAGAAAGTGCTGGACAACCTTCAAAAGAAAGGGTTTAGGTGTGTCACTTTCTTCCTTTCGTAATGCCATTGCCCTGGGGCAGGTTGCTGAGGATTTCAACCCTTCAGGACTGACGCTCAGCACAGTTCATACCATGAAAGGGCTTGAAAAAGACATCGTATTTCTTATGGGAATGTGTGAAGGCGTGTTTCCAGATTATCGAGTCCACAGTAAAAAGGAACTTGATGAAGAACTTAATAGTGCGTTTGTCGCAATGACAAGAGCAAAACGATGGATTTATATTTCTTTTCCGCTTAAGCGGGTGATGCCGTGGGGCAGTTCAAAATCCCAACAAATATCACGTTTCGTGAAAATGCTTCAATCATGAAGCGTCGCATTGACTTGATTGAGACCGACAGCAACATCCAACTGGTTGAACGCCCCGAATACAAACGCCGGTGGAACTCACCCCAATGGAACGATCTTGAACAATCTGCCCTGCGCGACTGGCTTTTGGCGCGGCTCGAATCCCCCCGTTACTGGGCAAGCGATGCGCATCACCCCCCCGCACTCACCTCCACCCGCCGTCTGGCCGACCAAGCCAGAGAAGACGCAGACTGGATGCAAATGGCAACGCTCTACGCCGGTCACGCAGATTTC
>JBAXVQ010000105.1:0-4265 GCA_037128935.1 bacterium
GAATAAATACTCGACTGCAATTCGTAACATCAAATATATTTGAGTAATTGTAGCAGCCAATAACAGTCTAAAACTCCATTCTTCAAGCCTAAAACCCAATATATATGTAGCTTGAAAAAAAGCAAAAACGTAAATAATTGCAGTCTCAATTCCAAGCATAATCAGCAATGCAATTAATGTCGTTTTCTTAAGCTGAATGTCTTGCTTTATATCATCATTTCTTAATTTCTCTCGTTCTGCTAGTACTTCATTTATCTTCTTTACTGGTTTAGAAGATTCAGTAAATTTGGTTGATGTTTTTAAAAGCTTTGTGAGCGTCGCGGGAGATATTTCTTGATTTTTTTCAAAACTTATTTTGTTAATTTCCAACATTTATTTATTCCACCAAGCCTAATCTGCTTAATCGTATACTCATTGCTTGTACCGAAACGTTAAATAGCTGAGAGCATTCTTCAACACTTCTCAACTCTTCCCAGGCTTTTTTTACTAAATCACTAGGCATAAGAAATGATGCAGCAAAGCTATTGGCTTCTATTTCTAACCGTGTTGACTCAGCATCATCGTTTCTAAATAGCATTCGATCAGCCTCAAACACACTATCATTATCCACAATTAATTTTTTCTTTATCTCGTCTTGATGTAGAAAATAATGCCCTAGTTCATGCGCAATGGTGAAGTTCTGCCTTGTTAAGGGTTTAACACTATTGATTAAAATTGCAAACTTAACAACTTTCACGTCATCTAGTTCTTCATCATCTAGAAAAATAATTCCCGAAATGTGATCAGGTAATTCATCTGTAAGCATTATCTCTAAATCATCGAGATCTTTGGGGACATTTTGAAAAGGATACGGTGATAAACCTTCAGGATTATATTGTCTCGATTTCTCTTCAGCAATTTTTTTAATTTTTTCAAGACTCATAAAACTATCCTTTAAACAATCTATCTATAATATATGAGTAGGTTATTATCAAGTTCTTATTGTATACACACTTGGTATTATACCCTAATTATTATTAATTTAATCAAATTATAGTATGAAAAAAATTATACAACCAATTTTTCGCAAACAGATTATTTTATAAAAATAAATGCTCGTGCTAAGTAATCCAACGCTCTTTAATGTTGCCTTCATGTCTTCATAATGATGGGTTCAAGTTAACAAACTTGAACCAACAACAGAATTTTTCACTCTTTCCCCGCAACTAAAAAAAACACCGCATTTCCTACTACCGCCACAAATCCATACAATACCGCTAGAAAGACAAACGTCTCTTCTAAACCGGCTTGAAGAGCTTGGTTGTTGAGATAGACAAATAGTAGTGCAACAAGAAGGTTCATGCCGATGTTGAGGGCGAGCTTCTTTTTCATTTTGCTCTCCGTTTCTGAGTTGGTGAGTTGAGAACACTTGGCTTTCATTGCATTATTCATGATTTCTTTCCTTGACGGTACAAGAAAACTCCTCGCAGGGCTGCGAAACAACTGTAGAAAATGGTCACCAGAAAAGGAACCGTATAGGTCACATACTCCATGTATCCTTGATACATTGGCATTCCAACAATGTTGACTGAGGAGTGAGGAAGCACGAGGTATTGCTGCAGTATGGTGTAAAAAAACAATACAATTACCAGCATGATGATGTCGGAGAGCATATAGACTCTTTTTTCCACAGCGGATCGTGCAATCAAACGAGGGTAAAACCCATAATGGGCGAATGTTATTAGCCCCAACAACAACGCCCAAAGCAACAGTCCCCAAGCATGAAGAAACGTCGAAGGATGCGCACTCCGGCACTCTGCTAGAGATGAATATTCCCCTTCCAACGAGGCGTCAGGCGTGTCTGCTGCTGTAATCTGTTTGTACACACAGGTATTTGCTGCAGAACTATACCCAATGATCGGATACGTTTGAGGCATAAAGGCATGCGTTTTAGAGGAGAACAAAGCGATAAAGAACAGACAGGCAGTGAAAAATAATGGCTTCATATTCAATGATCCTTTACGCTTATCTGCAAGTATAGCAAAATACTATGCTCACCTATCCAGAAGCATCTATTCCGTCAGAAACAAGGCGGCTTCAACCCCTTGCTCCCGCAAAATGCTCGCTTTTGCTCAATCACCGATCCTCTTCGGGACAATGGGCTGAAGCCCGTTGTTACAAAAAATGAGAATACATGTTGATTAAAAGACTCTACAAAGGTACGCCCTTCATCTTTACACTACTTTCGTGTACACTAATATAGTGTATAAAACATAATTCATATGAACATCACCCTCAACGTAGACGAGAAACTCATCAAAAAAGCCCGCAAAAAGGCAATCCAGCAAAATACTTCACTTAACAAACTTGTTCAGCAGTGGCTTCAGAACTATACGGGAAAGAGTGCTTCGTCAGCATCAGAACGATATAAAGCAATGATGACGAACCTGAATTACGTCCAAACCGGAAAGAAATTTTCGCGGGAGGAGCTCAATGAGCGGTAAGTTCTTTCTCGACACCAATATTCTCGTCTACTCCTTTGACCATTCCGCTTCTACGAAGCAAAAGAAAGCTCAAAAACTTATTACTGATGCGCTAGACACAGGAAAAGGCGTAATCAGCTCACAGGTTGTTCAGGAGTTTCTCAATGTGGCAACAAAGACTACAGGGTTCAATACTCCTTTCAAACCTGAAGATCTCCGCATGTATCTGCAAGAAGTGCTTCTCCCGCTTTGTGAAGTTTTTTCTAATGATGAACTTTTCAGCTTGGCTTTGGATGTGAAACAGTTGTTGGGGGCTTCGTTTTATGATGCTTTGATTGTCGCGGGGGCATTGCAGGGGCAGTGCGAGACGCTGTATACGGAGGATTTGCAGGATGGGAGAGCGGTGTTGGGAGTTACGATTCGGAACCCGTTTGGATAAAAGACTAAGCTACTTTCTTCCTTTTTCTTGGGAGTTTTTTACTTGCGTCAACCAACTCCAGCTTCTCTTTTCGGGATAGTTTCTTGATACGGAGTTCTTCTTTGCTGGCGGCGGAGCGGGTGGGGAATGTTTGGGAGAACCTGAGAGTGACTGGTCTGCGGGAACAGGTGTAGCGGGCACCGAGGTCGGAGGAGTTATGTTCGGTTATACGACGAGCAAGATCGGTGGTGATGCCTGTGTAGAGTGTGCCATCGGCGCAGGAGAGGATGTAAAGGTGGTATGTGGGTGGTTTTGTTTTTGCCAAGGAGTGTTCTCCGTTTATCCATCACTTCTAGTATGCCACATATCAACTAGAGTCATCCTGAGGCTTTTGCGAAGGATCTCTTCAGAATAGGGTAGGGTTTCTGCTGCCCAAACGAAGTTCGAAGAGATCCTTCGACTTCGAGGACTTCGCTCAGGATGACACTAATCCTGCTGCGAGCAACGTATCCTCTCGCACTATTTTCCCAAAAAAACTATTGTGTTTTGGCTTTTGCAGAAAGAGATGCCACTACCTGGGCTGTCACATCTTTCCCACCATTCAGATTCTGGTAAATAGTCTGAATTGTCCAGATAGGCCCCCAAGGGATCCCCCACCAGCCGAGAAAGAGTGATGCAAGAATGTATCCCACACTCAAGCCAAATGTCCCTTGGCCTGGGCGGATATAGTGAATCGGGGATTTGCGCTTGAAACTCATGACGAGGATGGAAATACAGAATGGGAAAATAACGAACTTTCCGCCTTCTTTGAGTTGGCTATCGAGGAGAGCTCCAGAGATGCCTTCAAGACCTTTGATTGCGGACATGGTGTGACTCCGGTGATAGTTATTGAAAACCAGAGTACAACAGCCGGCTTTTCTTTGTCAACGGCCTCGAGTGGATGTTTGGCTAACAACCCTAGGCCTCGAGTATTTTCTTTATGGTTTCCAGTACCGTTTTCCAGTTTTGTTCGGAATGTGCTTTTGCTTCTTGGGAAAGGATGTTGTCCTGTTTGATAGTGAGCTTGATGGCGTTATTTTCCGGGGTAATCTCGTAGGTTACCTTCTGATAATTTTCAGGTGCATCAGGAAGACCGGAGAAACTGGACCAGTAGGTGGTTGCTAGAATTTTCTCGGGGATGAGGGTGAGTATCTGCCCTTTATCGGCATATTCTTTCCCTTCCCACATGCCTTTGTAGATGATTGCGCTGCCAGCTTTCCAATCGGAAATGGCTTCAGTGCCGAAGAGGTACTGTTTGATCACGGCTGGGTTGATGAGGGCATCCCAAACTTTGGCGAGGGGGGCGTTGATGAGTATGGATTGGCTGATGGAAAAAGTGGTGCTGT
>JBAXVQ010000106.1:0-4093 GCA_037128935.1 bacterium
AGTGACCACACTTCGACAAGCTCAGTGGGCAAGAAAGACTCGCCTCTCAAACGTCTCATTTGAGGGTGTCGGCCATTGAGAGGCGGAATGCCAGAGAACCTCGGAGCAGAGTCTTGGTTTGGTGGGTGTTTGTTCTTGTTCCAATGAAGTACCGCGTTGGGAGAATGCGTTTTGGTGCGTTCTTCGCTGTGCTCAGAATGGCTTATTTTTATTTTGGAAAGTGTTTTTTTGTGTTAATTTGTCTTGCATTATCCCTTGACCTTCAGTTTTTGTTCTGTTACCATAATCAAAGTCTCTGGCAAGAAAGTTTAATCTGCAAAAGGTTGGAAAGATTGTCAGAAAGCCATTTATCGTTCGGGGCATAGCACAGCCTGGCTAGTGCGCCTGGTTTGGGACCAGGAGGTCGTAGGTTCAAATCCTACTGCCCCGACCACTTCACATTGTTATAGAACTTGTTTTGTTAGAATATTTTTCGGTTGCTGTAAGAAAGAGAGATTTGTGCTTCTTCGCGGGTATTATCTGGTTGTCCATCATTGTTAAAGCTACATTTTTTCCAGGAACCTTAGCGTTATGCAAGAATATATTGTCGTCAAGGGTGCACGTGCACACAATCTCAAAAACATCGACATCACCATTCCCCGTAATCAGCTCGTCATTTTTACCGGTCTTTCAGGAAGCGGTAAGTCGACGTTGGTGTTTGATACTATCTACGCTGAAGGGCAGAGACGGTATGTTGAAAGCCTTTCCTCGTATGCTCGCCAGTTTCTCGGGTTAATGGAAAAACCTGATGTTGACCGTATTGAAGGGCTTTCTCCTGCTATTTCGATTGATCAGAAGACCGGAACACACAACCCTCGTTCAACGGTTGGTACAGTGACAGAAATTTACGATTATCTTCGATTACTTTTTGCCCGTATTGGTACACCTTACTGTCCCAATTGCCATAATAAAGAAATTAAACGTCAGTCTGTGCAGGATATTGTCGAT
The DNA here is from genome assembly GCA_037128935.1 of bacterium. GTDB lineage: Bacteria > Patescibacteriota > CG2-30-54-11 > JBAXVQ01 > JBAXVQ01 > JBAXVQ01. The sequence continues at coordinate 988 of JBAXVQ010000106.1, forward strand.
CATGTCGCGAAGCTTCCGAAAGGAACGAAGTGCATACTTCTTGCTCCGATGATAAGAGATCGTAAGGGTGTGCATGACGTTATTTTGAAAACGATTAAGAAAAAAGGTTTTGTTCGTGTTCGTGTGGATAAAGAGCTTTATGATATTAACGAAGTGCCTGATCTTGATAAGAATAAGAAGCACTCTATTGAAGTGGTCGTCGACCGTTTGGTGATGGATGATTCAGTGACACCTATCCGCCTTTCTGATTCTGTAGAAGCGGCATTACGTTTGAGCGAAGGGATTATTTATGTGTTGATTCCAGCAGATGGTGGAATCAAAAAGTCGGATCAGTTATTAGTTTTTTCTGAACATTTTGCTTGTGATACTTGCGGGTTTAGTTTTGTCGAAATTGAACCTAGAAATTTTTCTTTTAACAGTCCTCATGGTGCATGTCCGAAATGTACTGGTTTGGGTAATCAGCAGGTTGTAGATGCAGATCTTGTTATTCCTAATCCACGACTGACATTGGCTGAGGGCGCGATTATTCCTTGGAGTAGAACTGATACCAGTTACTCTTGGTACGGAAAGATGCTTCGTTCTGTCGCTGAAAAATATGGTTTTTCCCTCAATGTTCCAGTGAGTGAGCTTACAGCTGAACAGCGCCAGATTATTCTCTATGGTGATCCTGAACAACAATATTTGACTGCAAACTTACCTGGTGATCAGGAAGAAGTCGGAAAAGAGTATGATTTTGTTTACGAAGGTGTGATACCGAATCTTGAGCGTCGACATAAAGAAACAACTTCTGACTACGTTCGTACGGAAATTGAAAAATTTATGCGCACTCGCCCATGCCCTGAATGTAAAGGCCGACGGCTTAAAAAAGAGATGTTGTACGTGAAAATTGAGGGGAAGCATATAGCGGATGTATCTGATCTTTCAGTTGCTGATGCGCAGGTGTGGTTTTCCAGGCTGGTTACCAAACTTATTTCTTCGCATCAAACTATTGCTACTCCTATTGTGAAAGAGATTCAGACTAGATTGAATTTTCTTGCGCAGGTTGGACTTTCTTATCTTACGCTTTCTCGCAGTGCACAGTCGCTTTCAGGTGGTGAGTCTCAACGTATTCGTCTTGCAACACAGATTGGTTCCAATCTTGTGGGTGTGTTGTATGTACTTGACGAACCGTCGATTGGTTTGCATCCTCGAGATAATACCAGATTGATCGAAACGCTTCGCGAATTGCAGAAAATCGGCAATAGTGTACTGGTTGTTGAGCATGACAGTGATATGATGAAACATGCGGATTACATTTTTGATCTAGGTCCTGGTGCTGGTGAACATGGTGGTTCAGTGGTTTTTCAAGGAACGTATGATGAAATTTTGACGGCTGAGGGTACGTTGACTGGTGATTACCTTTCCGGAAGAAAAAGCATTCCTGTGCCTGCAAAGCGCCGTCCAGTAGGTGTTTATAAAGAGGATGACAAAAAGCTTGGGTGGTTGGTTATTAAAGGTGCAAGTCAGAATAATTTAAAAGATCTTGATGTTCCAATTCCTTTGCAGCGTTTTGTCTGTGTTACAGGCGTTTCCGGTTCTGGTAAAAGCTCGTTAATAAACGAAATTCTTTACCCTGTTCTTGCGCAGAAGTTTTACCGATCCAAGTTGGATATTGGTGAACACAAAGAAATCACCGGCACTAAAAATCTTGATAAGGTTATTGATATTGATCAGTCACCGATTGGCCGTACTCCTAGAAGTAACCCTGCAACCTACACAGGTGTGTTTAACTATATCCGCAAAGTATTTTGTGGCTTACCTGAAGCTAAAATTCGTGGTTACAAAGAAGGAAGATTTAGTTTCAATGTCAAAGGCGGACGTTGCGAAAATTGCCAGGGTGATGGGGAAATTAAGATTGAAATGCATTTCCTTCCTGATGTGTATGTGAAATGTGATGTTTGCCATGGAAAACGCTACAACCGCGAAGTACTTGATATTAAGTACAAGGGTAAAACTATAGCAGATGTGCTTGATATGACGGTTGAGGAAGCGTTGGAATTTTTTAAAAATATTCCTAATATCCATCGTCGTTTGCAAACGTTGGACGATGTTGGTTTAAGTTATGTTAAATTGGGGCAGTCGGCACCTACTCTTTCTGGTGGTGAAGCTCAACGTGTTAAACTTGCGACTGAGCTTTCAAAACGAGCAACTGGTAAAACGCTTTATATTCTTGATGAGCCTACAACTGGACTCCATTTCGAAGATGTAAGCAAGTTGTTGCAGGTGTTGATCAGATTGGTAGATGCTGGTAATTCAATCATTGTTATTGAGCATAATCTGGAAGTGGTAAAATGTGCGGATTATATTATCGATCTTGGTCCTGATGGTGGTGATAAGGGTGGAGAGCTGGTTGCGGTGGGAACACCTGAGGAAGTGGCGAAGAATAAGAAATCGTATACTGGACATTTCTTAAAAGAACTTTTGTAACGCTACTGAAATGCACTGTTGTGTCTAAAACAGCCATAAATCTCATTCTTTCTTTGCTTTATTCAATCTATGGCGTGGTGTTTGCCTATCAGACAAGGACGTTGTATTGGTGGGGTTTGGGGATTTTGGTTGGTTTTGTGTTAATACTGATTTTTCTTGCTCTGCCTGCGGGGCAAGCATTGATGAACGCTGGTGCTTTTGATGAAGTTGTACCTGAGAAAACGGTAGAAAAGAAAAAGAAAATTAGACAACGGGTGGTTGGGTTGGAGCAAGAAACTGCTGCATTGCGGATGACAGAATTTCAGATTCCTGTTGGAGACCGGAAAAGGTCTTTTCCTATCCCTTCCAAGGTTACGATTATCTATTTGATTGTTGCTGCTATCATGATCATTGTTGATAGAGATAACATTTTGTTTTCAGCATTTATGGGGCTGGCTGGAGTTACGCTGTGGTTTAATGTGTTTCTTTATTGGCGGAGTGGGATGTGAGATTTGGGAGTGTTGAGCAGTGCAGTTTATAAGTAAAAGTATTTTACCAGATGTTGGGGAGTTGGCCTGATTTTGTATCAGTATCGGTAGTGGTGGTTTTAGTATTGTCTTTGGTTGAATTTTGAGTGGAAATTGGGGTTGTTAGTCTAGCT
>JBAXVQ010000107.1:0-4060 GCA_037128935.1 bacterium
TATTACGGCGCCTATAATCTTTATTACTTCGTCTCACTAAAATATGCGGAGAGCCTACTAGAAAAGTAAACTTAATCGGTAATCGGAGATTTTATGAATCCATATCTGGCTTTTTTAATAATTGGGTTACTAATCATAATTAGTTATTTCATATCTAATTATATCGCGAAGGAAAATGAATTGGCAATCAAAACTAAAGAAGAAAAAGAAAGGAATATAAAAGAGGCTGAAGAAAATGAACGAAAGAAAAAAGAAGTTGAGAAAAGAGCGCGACAGTATGATAATAAAATGACGGATATTGTACGGGTTATGAATAATCAAGTGGCTTCGATAAAAGAACTTTACGAAGAAATACTTGATTCGATTGTAATAGCTGATGATGCTCTTAATACTGCTGGGAATGAATTTTTTGACCGTTATTATGCTCCATTTTGGGATCAAATTGAAGTTGCGACAAATCAGCTTGCCTCATGCAACAACTATTTACATAAAATAAATTCACATGTAGATAAATACTGGAGTCAGATGCAGGACTTGGATAAAGAATATTCTGGTCAAGTCATATCATGTGTGCTGCCAGGCACACTGCCTGATCTAAAAGGAACAGCGACGCGCCTTGCGACAACAGTGAGAATGGCGCAGAGAAATTTCGAATTTTCAACAATTTATGAACAGCGAAAAACAAATAAACTTCTCTACGAAGGGTTCTCGAATTTAGGTGATGCAATTTATTCACTCGGCGATCGCATAACAGATTCACTCAATGACTTGTCTCGTAATCTTGATTCATCCCTCAGTGACATTATAAGTGCAACTCATGAGCACTCAAGAATTATAAGTGACAATATTCAGGAGCAGACTCGCAGGATTGATGAACATGCTGATGCTCAACGAAGATACGAGTCAGATTCATTAAGAAATCAATCCGAACAGCAAAAAACATTGGAACAACAAAAGAGAGTACTGGACAGCCAAAACAGAAGAATCAACAACATCCAGCGCGGCAGAAAGCCCGGACTTCTTGATGAGTAATTATTTGCTGTGAATTGATTGTCAACGGTAGTAATTGAACTGTATTTCCGGTTATGTACTTAACTGCTTAACATTCAGGAGCCTTCATGACTCAACACGATAAAATAAAACAAATCCTCGACACGCTCAATAATCTTCAGGAGAACCTGCTCTCTCTGCCTGACGACATGCTGCTCAGTATCGACCCGCGTGACAACGATTCCGCAGTTCATCATGGCATATAACGATAGCCTCAGCCAGTTTACCGGCAGCTCCGCCAAAATAGCACAGATGATCAAGTCCCATTTCGGCATCAACCCCGAAGAAGATGATGTAGTAAAAGAGTCCGGCAACCGCCAGCAACGAGAGCGCCTTATCGCCGAACTCGACAAAACAGAACCCCATTACCTCGAAGAAAACTTCACCTGGAAACGCCCCTATGGCTTCATCCTCGGTGAAACCGCCTACAAGGGCCTCAAGACCTGGAAAACCCTCTACCTGCTTGTCCTGAATATGTTGCAGGCCACCGATCCGGCAAAGTTTGCTGCTCTCCCCGAAACCGAACGCTTCATCAGCAACCGGGGTAAACCGCTTTTATCATCAAATGAACACGACCTTCGCCTTGGTGAAAAGCTCGACTCCGGCCTCTATGCCGAAATCAACCTCTCAGCCAACGCTCTCCTCAAATACATAAAAGAGCTACTCGAACACTTCGACCTCGACCCCCGAACCATGAAAATCTACCTCCGTGAAGATCGTGATGCCGATAAAGTCGAGTGAAGTTTACGGATATGTTAGCAGTTTGATGAGCCGGTTTAAGCAAAAAATAAATGCTTGATCTCTTGATTTCAGTAAGTTAAGAGATTCAATTGAAAGAGATAATTCTCGTGGGATATGGTAAATTGAATTGAGTTCTGTGTTTTGTTACAAGAGGTATTTCAGAGAGATAATGGTGAAAATCCAATGAGTACACCAAAAAGCAAATATATACTCTGTTTCGATGATAGTGGGTCAAGAGATCCTGATAGGGTAGCTACGGCAACTCTTATACGAGAGGACAAGATGGATTGGTTTGCGCTTGGAGGTATTCTGGTGAAAGAAGAAGATGTTAAAACGGTTGTAAGGAAACATCAATTATTTCTGCAAAAATGGAATATAGATTATGACCTTCATTCAACAAAAATAAGAGGTCATCACGGAAAGTTTGCATGGCTCAACAAGAAAGAAAATAGTAAACTTTTTTACCCGGCACTTGGTCAGTTTTTAGTGTCATTGCCAATTATCTGTATAGCCTGTGTAATTCATCGTCCTGGATATGTCATTCGATACAGAGAAAAGTATAATCACAGGTTATGGTTCATGTGCAGAACAACATTCAGTATTTTGGTTGAAAGGGCAGCAAAATACGTTGACAAGCAGGGTGGGCAACTTGAAATAATCTTTGAAGGGTCAGGGAAAAAAGAGGATAGCGATATTATACAGTATTTACGATCACTAAAAAGTACCGGCAACCCATTTAATCCATCGACTTCACAAGATTATCGGCCATTTACTGCGGAAGATTATTCAAGAGTTATTATAGGAGAACCAAGACGAAAAACAAAAGCAAACCCGTTATTGCAAATAGCCGATTTAATCCTTTATCCAATAGCAAAAAGTGGTTACAATTCAGAGTATCCGCCATATAAGGAATTGAGAAAACACAACAAAATTATTGATTGCGTAATACTGCCCAAAGACAGACCCTTTATGTCAGTAAAGTATAGTTGTTTTGACGGGAAGATATAAAAGCAAAGGCCCGATGGGATCGAGCCTTTGAGTAATGTCGGCTTGCTGCTTAGCGCAAACCCCGGGGCAAAGCCCATATGAAATACCGTTCAATGTACAAATTATTTTATTTAATATTTATTTTTTTCTTACGTAAAAATCTTTATCCTCATCCCCGTAAAGGCACCCTCACGAATTTTCGTACCAACAATCCACCCCACGATCATTATAATTCCATAATCTTTTCTCCGATATCGTATATTTGCCAATCACTGCAGAACCGCAGGGCAGGGAAGTTCCTCCTTTCAGCACCCATAAAACAACAAATGTCCCTTCCCGTCAAAGGAATCGCAGCAAGCTCCTTGGGCAGGCCTCTTAACACAAACGTTTTGCAACAGCATGTTCATCGTATTCGACAGCATCAACTTCCTCCCACTGGCAAAAGAGCACAGCAAGTTAAAGTATAAAGAAAATCGAAACCAAACAGCGCAAAAAACTTGGTGGTTCAACTTATCCGTCAAAAGAAATAACCGAAGACTGATACGTCGTATCACAACCGAACCGGCTCTTCTATTTTGTTCGGGCGCAGCTCATGGATTGGATAAAAGCTACGCTAACGAGCAGTCAGGCAAAAAAGTACCAGGGCTGGAACAAGAAAAAAGGAACGTATGATCCGACATAACATGTTCGCCTCTCTGGAGCTTAAACACTTGCAGGGCAGTACTCGAAGGAAAAAAGAAAGGCCGCTGATTTGCTACGCTGGTTCAGCAGGCCGAGACCTCGATACATTCAAAGCCGATAGTCCATGAATTCACTTCCAATGTAAGGGATTTTTTTTTACGATGTGAAGGGAAAAATGAGCTGCTGTATAGACTAGGCGAATGGGAACGGTGGATAATTGGAGCATCCTTCAGTATGAATCAAAAATATGGGCGAACGTGGCGAGCTCAGATATTACGATTATATTAGCGACAAGGTTGCGTTGGTGCAGGATCTATAAGACTTTGAAAAATGGGAAAGTGGGGGGAACATACAATCACCCGGCAAAAAAGCTCCGGAAATGGTCGAAAGTCCCATCCTTTATGGTTTACCGTCTGCTGAGAGACAGTAAAAACGCATTGACAAAAGGCGATCAACGCTTTCGTAAAAAACAAGAAATAACCAGTATTACGCATGAGCAACAATATTCTCCAGCTCAATCCACCGGCGGTGTGGAAACATTTTTATAGCCTGACGCGCATTCCACGTCCATCAGGGAAAGAGGAGCAAATCAGGGAGTTCA
>JBAXVQ010000108.1:0-4035 GCA_037128935.1 bacterium
GGATACCAGTCCGCGGACGTGGACATTGGGATCGGTTGCCCAGATTTTGAGGAGAGCGAGGGATTGCTCGGGGTATTTCTGGATAAAATGGCGGATCGCGCTTTCTGAGGAAAGTCGTTTTGTCATCTCGTAGAGGGCTTTCATTGCCAGATCAAAGTGGTCAATGCCAGCTTCGGCGATGTATTCCGTTTGGGGGACGATGATAAATCCATCCCAGTCTGTTATTCCTGGCTCGGAAATAAGCTCATTATCTAGGGCTTCCAAAAGAATTTTGACAGCTTTTGGGAAATCTTTGGGGAGAAATTGTTGCAGCCCTTGGCGGATGAGTTTTGATCTGTCGCCAAAGGAGAGTTGCTCTAGTGATGCGGAGATAAAGGTGTCGAAACTCTGTTTGTCGAATTCTTTGTAAACGGCTTTGATTCTGCTGGATAAATTGCCCACAACTCGCATGTTGAAGACGTTTCGAAATTGGTTTTCTGCGCTGAGTCCTGCCATGGGGGGATAGTTGGTTGGTGTCTTTTTTATCGTAGCATGGTTGGGGATGTTTTCGAGGCGTCGTTTTGGACAGTGAGGAGGGCTGACATTTTGATTGCTTGGTTTTCGTCGGATTTTGCCATGGTGATTCCTGATGATTTGTAATAGCTAACTCAATAATAAACCCCAAAAGCACCACCGTAGGGTTGTCATTTCCGACGAGGACTGTCCTCCCTGTTTATAGTCTGTGTGAGAAAACGTGCCACAAATGTGGCACGTTTTCTCACACAGACTTATTAGCGGGACAATGCGATGTCGGCAAAGAATACCCTCACCAGTTGGAAACTTATTGAGTTAGCTATAAGTTTCGTGAACTCAATAAATATCTACCAGTTGAAACTGTTGAAGATTTTTTGGAAATGAATTGCCAAACGCATATATCTCAAGCATGCTGATGTATCCATTTTCTAGAAAGAGTATGGCCTGACCACCGTATTCCAATTCTTTACTTTCGATCATGGGTCCATCGATTGGGCTTGTGATGTAAAGACTTCTGGGAATCTGGTCTATAGTTTTTGGCACGGTGATGTGGAAAAAAAAGCCCACACCGGAGTACTCTCTTTTCACTACAGTAGCAGCATGAAACTGCTCATTTAAAAACGGCTTATTTTCAACAAACCAAGCTCTGATGGCTTTTTCTAGTTGTGTTTCACCGGTAATGAGTTCCATATGGTTTTGAGCTCAAGCATTTTCCCTACACCTCCCCCACTACCACCACATAATTCTTCCCGTATTTTTTGGCGCATTTGGGGCAGGTGGTGTACCAGAGGAATTTCTTTTTGAGGGTGTGGCCTTTTTCTTTGGCGTAACTATCGAATTCTTCTAGCCATTTGCCGGTTTGTTTGAATTCACCTTCGTAGACTTTGGAGAGGAAGGTGCCGGTGATCTGGGTGTTCTTGGCGTTGAAGACGTCTTTGTCGACGGCGAGGTAGAGATCCATGTTCCACTTGGACGTGTACTCGGAAAGGCTGAGCCAGTCGGGGATTTTCGCGCCTGATTTCTCGACGGCTGCATTCATTCGTTTCATCACTTTTCCAAAGTTGAGGGGGATGTAGAAGAGGGTACGAACGGAGTCTTTGATGAATTTTTTGTTTTTCCATTGTAGGACTTTACCGTCCCATGGGGCTGGTTCGAATTTTGGACAGCATTCTGATTTTTCGGATGTTTTGCTCATGGTTGTGTACCTCTCTGGAGAAAATTGTAGTTGTCAGGGAGAAATTTTATGACTGCAGTATCAGTATACTGCATAAAGGTATTTTCGAAGCCTGTTCTCATAGCTGCTCACCGTGCTACACTGAGTCTACCATTGAGGATTTTCTCCCATGATTTCAACTGTTGTATTTGTGGGAAATGATGATTCGCTTGTTGAACTGGCAAAAGCCGCTCTGCAAGGTGCTACTGTCAAATTTCTTCACGCAAAGACGACTCAAGCCGCTCTAAAACTTTCTCACGCCCATACGACTTCTTTGCTGATTCTTGATATGCAGCTTGATGGCTTTGAGATTGACTCTTTTACAGAAGCGGTACAGAAATTACAGACCGAAGTTCCGCCCTTTGTCCTTCTTTCTGGTGCAAGTGAAGGACGGGTTGCTCTTGCGGTAATGAATGATGGCAAAGACTTTTCCTTTGTAACTACACTTACAACGATTATTGCCAGAGCTTTGCAGAGCAATGCAGTTGAACAAAAGATCGCTGCATTAGGCAAGGAAGCCACAGAGATTGAAGCGCAGTTTAAACAAATTTTCGAGTCTTCACCTATCGGTATGGAGCTGTATGACAGTACAGGTAGACTTATGCATATTAATCAATCCTGCTTAGATATTTTTGGAATAAAAGATTCTGCTGCTGTTTCTACCTACTTACTCTTCGAGGATCCTAACCTTGGATCAGAAGAGCGGATCAAACTGCAACGTGGTGAAACAACTCGCTCTGGGGGTGCCTATGATTTTGATTTCCTGAGGTCAAAAGGTTTTCCAACCAGTAAATCAGGGAAGATTTACATTTACTCAATAATGTCGCCAGTTTTCCAAGGAAAAGATAAGAAAATCACAGGTTATGTTGTCCAGATTATTGATAGTACTGAGCAGCATGAGTTGGAAGAAACGTTAAAGAGCAAAATTATCGAGCTTGAGAAAACAAATAAGCTGATGGTTGGTAGAGAGCTGAAAATGATTGAGTTGAAGAAAGAATTGAAGCATTCAAAATAGTGTAGTCAGTCCCTGCCCTTCTCTTCTATGTAGTTGATCCTGAAACACTATTTTTGCCTATCCTGCTGCGACGCTCGTGTTTTCTCTCTACGCGCGACAAAGAAGTGCCGGTAAAGATACGCTTAACTATCGGCTTGTAATGACCATAGATACAGAACATTACTTGAATAGAGTAATGTTCTTGTTGTAATAATAAAAAGGTGCGTTCTCAAGTGTCATCTCTATAGTTGGATAATTGTAAAAGTAGTGCACATCTCCTCGTCGGGCAAGTAGAGCGTTGTCCGTAGGCGGACAACTTCCACGCTGGAAAGTGACGACCATTATTACCATTTTAAAGTCATTCATACTCTAGTTCATTTTTTAAAGAGCAAATAAAAAAAGAGCAATACGTGTATTGCTCTTTTCGTGAACCATTCTAGTTGTTCAAAGCAACCGTTTTGGAGGCACATTCTTTCAGTTGCTTTTATCTTTAATTATTTGGATCAAACTCCACTGTCCATTCAATTCCGTATTTGTCTCTAAACATTGCAAAGTAAGAACCCCACGGGCTGTCCGCAATTGGCATTTCTACGTTCCCACCAGCCGAAAGTCCATTGAATACTCTATCCGCTTCTTCTTTACTTTCCGCACTGACTGAAATTTTTGATCTCTTTTCATTTTCGTTTACCGGTCCCCTACTTTCTGGAACGTCATTGGCTATTAAAAGGTTTTTGCCAATAGGCAAAGCAATATACATAATCTTATCTGCTTCATTTTCTGCTACGGGGAATTCTGGGCTTGCTAGGTCTTTGAAACGAGTAATCTTTGCGAATTCTCCCCCAAATACTGATTTGTAAAATGCAAATGCTTCTTCGGCGTTTCCGTTGAAGTTAATGTAGGGGTTGATTGTTGCCATAGCATTTTGCCTTCTGTTATTTGTTCTATTCGACCTTTTTATTATACCAAATCTATGATTGAAACGGTCAGCGTTTTAGTAATTTTCGTTATAATTTGGACGCTTGGCTTTTGTAGACGTCGCCTTCTATTTCGGTAAAAGTGGTTTAGTGTGAGAAGAATAGCAAGAGCAATGCTGATGAAGATTATTTTTTGTGCTTTTTTTTTTCTTTCGAGCTTGCTCGGGTTGATTCACGCGATGCATCCTTAGTATTCATGTAACTCTAAGATGTTTGAAAATTTCTGTCAACTAGTTGAAGAAAAAAGACTTCATGCTACAAAATACCACCTTTATCATTACATTTCTCGCAACAAAATTAAATTTTATTCGTTTAAATAATCGTACAAAAAAACTAATCCA
>JBAXVQ010000109.1:0-4029 GCA_037128935.1 bacterium
GTTACAATATGCACATATCCATTACGGATAAAAAAGGAGTATCATCCATGCCCGCACTATTGATCGTTCTCGGCGTTATCGTGCTCATCGCCCTCTTTCTCATCGGTGGTTACAACCGCCTCGTCGCCCTCCGCAACAACCGCGAACAAGCATTCTCCGACATCGACGTCCAGATGAAACAACGCTACGACCTCGTTCCCAACCTCATCGAAACCGTCAAAGGTTACGCCAAACACGAAAAAGAACTATTAGAAAATGTCACCAACGCCCGCGCCAAAGCCGTCAGCGCTGGTTCCATTGACGACAAAATAGCCGCAGAAAACCAATTCGCTGGCACACTCCGCAGCCTCTTCGCAGTTGCAGAAAACTACCCAGACCTGAAAGCCAACACCAACTTCCTCTCACTCCAGACCGAACTTTCTGACCTAGAAAATAAAATCTCTGCCGCTCGCCGTTTCTTCAACAACGCCACCAAAGAATACAACACCACCCTCCAATCCTTCCCCACAAATGTCATTGCCGGCATGTTCGGCTTTGCGCAAGGCACATTCTTTGACCTCGGCGAAGAACGCGCAGCTGTCAGTAAACCTGTAGAAGTGAAATTCTAGCACTCTCGTAGAGACACGATTCATCGCGTCTCAGGGAGCTCTTGTACACATCCTCCCTTAAAAACCCCCTAGCCCCCTTTACAAAAGGGGGAACTTTTCATTACCTAACATATACGAGGCCACACCATGGCAGTCGGACTGCAAACCCATATCTGGGAAAATAAACGCAAATCGATCATCCTCCTGCTCTGTTTCCCACTGCTGCTGCTGGTGATTGTGTACCTCATCACACTTGCCTTGGCACTCTCGTCCTCTGGGCTTCGTGACCCGATCATGAGCTCGTGGGAACTTTTTCAGAGCTTTATTATTTATGTACTCGCTGGTGTAGTATTCTGGTTTTTTATCGCCTGGGGATTTCACCAAAGCATGATTCTCGCCATGACCCACGCCGCCCCGCTCGATCGGAAAGACAACCCACGGGTCTACAACATCGTGGAAAATCTCTGCATTTCCCGCGGTTTACCAACCCCCAAGCTTTATATCATCGAAGACGAATCCCTCAACGCCTACGCCTCTGGATTATCGCCAAAAAACGCCCTCATCACCTTCTCTCGCGGCATCGTGGACAAACTCAACGATCAAGAGCTGGAAGCCGTTGCTGCGCATGAACTCTCGCACATTATCAACTACGATATCCGACTGATGGTGATCTCCATCATTTTTGTTGGCATTATCCAGACCCTCTCCGAGTTTTTTCTCCGTGTCAGGATTGGATCAAGCCGCGACAACAAAGATTCCGGTCAAGCCATGCTGATTATTCTTGGGATTAAGCTTGTCGTTTTTATCCTCGGCTTCTTTTTCACTTTCCTCGTTCAAATGGCCATTTCCCGTAAACGTGAGTACCTCGCCGATGCTGGTAGTGTAGAACTGGTGAAATCTTCCGCCCCCCTCATTTCCGCACTACAAAAGATCTCCCAAGACTCCCGCATCGAAGTCATCGAAAACCGCAGCGTAGCCCAAATGTGCATCGAAAACCCCCTTAGTAAAGGGTCTGGTTTTCTTTCCAACCTCTTTTCCACCCATCCACCGATTGCGGATAGGATAAAGGCGTTGGAGATGATTGGGTAGATCACCGACTGTTTCTAGTCCTAGCATTATAAACACCTACCTCATAATCTAACGAACGCTTTGCTCTTGTAACTTCACCAAGTGACTCTTTACTAGGCTCTTCTCTCCAAGCTGCTAAAGCTCTTGCAAGTCCTAAATGTGCTCCGCGGTAATTCTCAGTGATATGTGGTAGCCGTTTTGATTTTAGTTTTTCGTCAAGCCGTCTAATAAAGGTTCTTAGTTCATCTGGGGAACGTCTGTTTAAGTTATCTAGAAGTGTATTTGATCGTATTTCACTGGTTTTTGGTGCAGTTGCAGTAGTCATGAAATTAATCCTTATTTATTCTATTTAATTAATAGAGATTGAGAAGCATAAAAGAAAGAGGCAATTCTAGCTACTAGAAATTGCCTCTTTAAAAACAGAAAACCAATACACTTACACCTCAGGAATGGTGTGCTGTTGGAACCAGTCGATGAAGTCGCTCAACACGTCGATCATGTAGTTGTGATACTTTTCCCCGGTTTCTTTACTTGTCTTGGTATTGTCAGAAAACTGACCTGTTGGCACGGCTTTTCGTTGTTCTTTGCTGTTCCAGACGATGTCGATAGTGTTGCCATGGGGATCAAGTGGCTTTCCAAAAAGATCGTACACTCCCCAAGGTGAAAAGAACTTGGTTGGGTTTACACTGGCATTGCTCAGTTTTGAAACATCCACAAGATCAGGGCGTTTGTAGAGGAGTTGGGAAACTTCGAGCACGCCTGCATGGTGTTCGACGGTTTCACCCTTGAGCTCTCCGGCGATTCCTCGGGCAATTTTCCACGGGTCGGCGATTGCGATGCTGCTGTCCTGGTATTCATATTCGTGGATATCTTTTGCCGCGATGGTGAGGGCAGGGAGGTTAGATACTTTATGCCCATTGATGATGATGATTTTTTTAAATCCATGCTGCAGAAGGCTGCGGAGGATATCCTTCACAACCGCAACAACTGTCTCGCTTCGGAGGGAAATGGTTCCAGGAAAGCCGGTGTGATGGCTAGAATCCCCAAACCAAAGCGGAGGAGTGACAAGAACTTGTTTACGTTTTGCTACATCTTCAGCGATATGGATTGCGTTGTACGTATCAAGTCCCAATGCCGAAGTGGGCCCATGCTGTTCAGTCGCACCGATCGGGAAAATGACGATGTTTTTCTCTTTCAGATACGCCTCGGCATCCTGCCAAGTGTTGTCCTGAAGCCAGACGGATTTGAGAGTCATGGAATGCTCCTTTGTATGGTTAGTTTGGAGTGGTTAATAATGCTTTGTGGATTTATTTTCGCATAAAGCGATGGAGTGTACGTTATTCAGCAATCTGACGATTAAAAACTACATTCTCAAGAGAGACTGCTAAAGAAAGCATCAATCCTTCATCTAGCGTGATCAGACGTTGTCGCGCTTCATTTCTAATAAAATTAGATGCAGCTACAACACCCTTAGCTCTTGCAAGAGGCATCACGGTTGCGGCTAGCACAGCTTGCAGTACAACATGATCAAGGGAGCCCTGGTCATCTATTCTGGCAAAGGCGCCAAGCAGCGTAGAAAAAAACTCAGCAGAAGGATTAGTTGTTAACTGTTGAAGTCTTTCTAATGCAAGACGTTCAACTTCGGTGGGTTGAGCTTGGCTTGTAGTATTAGTAATAAGTAAGTCAGGCTTATCATCTCCGCCAAAATCTCTTTGTACAACAACCCTTGAAATATGCCCATTAAGGCCTAGGTAAGCAAGGGTGAGCAATGCACCATGAGCAAGCTCAGGAGCTTGTCCTTCTTCTCGAGGAAAGATGAACGAATCTAGGGCATGGATAAGATGCCTTGGCTGGTGTGCTGCTGTTGCAGCGATAATCGCGTTTCTACGCTCCAATGTCGGTGTATTGGAAAGAAGTAGTGATGTGGTGGCAGATCGCGCACTCTCACGAAGAGTAGCTTCTGCTTGGAGAATATTTTTTGTATGTTCGTAATCCCAGGGGAGGGTAGTAGTTGGTCTAGCACCTTCATCAGCTGCACTGATAAAAACTACAGAATCTTGCGTTACATCACCCACAAGTAATTTGACGTAGGTAGGATCACCAATCACTACTAGTGTTGGGTCACAAGAACGTTTACCAAATAAGTGCATACGTTTTAATAAATCAAGCTCTTGTAGTCTAGCTTCAGCATATTCTTGTCCCATGGTTTTTAATCTATTTGACCCAATGAGGTTGCCCGCTCCAAGACTATCAGCTTTGTGCTTTGCTCCCGCAGTAAGTCTTTGCCCAAGTTCTGTAAGATTTCTTGACTGCCTGTATCGTCGATAGTTTGGTAGAGATTCATCTATAGATTCCTCTAATCCATGTTCTCTAT
>JBAXVQ010000011.1:0-47607 GCA_037128935.1 bacterium
TTAGTATTTATTACGATCCTAATTATATCGAAATTTTTATGTTAACACTACCTAAGCGAAGTAAGTGGTATTCTTACGAGGAATAATAATTCGGTGCCATTAACGCGAGCTGAACTTCGCGATCTTGGGGCTCACGTAGGGCATGCACTTGGCAGGAGTGATGTAAGATTAATGAATGAACGTTTGCAAAGAGATCCTCAAGATTTGGTTAGATATCTGGAAGAGCTTGAAAAAGATAAGTTTGGAACTGATAAAAGTAGTAGTTGAGCTAACTAACATTATTGCCTAACCCTCGTTCGGTCAAGTCTTTTTGACTTGCCTCCCGTTCGGTCAAGTCTTTTCGACTTGACCGTCAAACAAAACAGTAGTCTTTTCAACTACACAAAAGCTCCAACACCGTAACAGTTGTCTAGCAAGACACCTTCCCATTTTCTTTTAGTATGCGTGTTACACTAAACCAGTGTTAACACGTAATAGGCCACTACAAACGAATCAAACATTGATTTCATCCACTCTCCAAATCCAATCTGGCAAACCTTCCACAGTCATGAAAATCAGGAGAATCCCTTCGGTGACAGGCTCCAATAAAAAAGAAAAAGAATACTTTGAAATTACAAGAGAACAACTACAAAGCCTAGTCAACTGGGCTGTAGATTGCGCAGAGAGAGCTCTGGCTATATATGAAAGTATCGAGAGTAATGATCCCCGTCCGCGAAATGCAATTAATGGCAGCCGAGACTTTTCAAAAAGTGGAAAACGAACCAACCATCTGAGGAAGCTTGCAATGGACGCATACCGGGCTTCACTCGAGACAAAAGACGCAGCAGCATCAGCCGCCGCGCGCTCTGCAAGTTTTGCAGCCGCCAGTGCCTACACTCATCCTTTCAAAGACATAAACCAAAGCAAACACATTCTCGGCGCTGCAGTATACGCAGCATTTGCCATTGAAATCAACAACAAGACGGATCAGAAATGTGGAGATCGTGAAATCGAGCTAACAATTGGCAATGCAACGAGTGAGGTTGCCGAACTACTCAACAAAATGCCTGAACATAAAGCTGGAGCAAAGAGAATTGATCAACTATTCTATGCGCTTGATAGTGGGATAAGAAATAGGTTTAGAGGAGCTTCGCTTCCCATAATTCAGGTAATTGTTGATAAAGGCAATAATTGAAATGGTTTCCACCGACCAGATATGATTGACTTATAGGTAAGCCACTAGAATCTTGCAAGGCGCGCGGTGGAAAATGAGGTGCTAAGTGGCTTTTAAGAAGGTTTCGTTTAAGTATTTCTCCTCGAGAGAATAAATAAGGAAAATAAATGCACGAAAAATTTTCAAAAAGATTCGCCGAGCTTGAGAATGAAGCAATAAATTTCCCTATTGAATCAATTGGAAATTATCAGCATGTTCCTGATGGCAAATGGCAAAAATGGTGCACAAGTGTTCAGAGTCTTTTATTAGCAGTTTATAGACAGGATTCTCCTCAATATAATAATTTCTTGAAGGCTTATAAATCCTGTCACGGCAATAAGCATGAAATAGATACTTTGTTGGGAATTTTTCTCAGTGCTAAAGAAGATTTTGATGGGGGCTATGTATTTAATGTTGATATGGAAGTCTCTGGCGAAGTTTTTGGAGACCTTGTATCTCTTGCTAAACAATCATTATCTGAAGGGTACAAGGATGTTGCAGCAGTTTTAGCTTGCGCTGCCCTTGAAGATGCTCTGAAGCGTTACGCACGAGTAAACAAGATTGATGTCGAAGACAAAGATATGCAAGAAGTGATAAATGCTCTGAAAGCCAAGAGTCTTGTTTCCGGGGCGCAGAAGTCAATTCTGGAAAGTATGCCAAAATTTCGAAACGCAGCAATGCATGCGGATTGGGATAAGATAGATTCCTCAGGGGTGGGTGGTGTTATCGGCTTTGTAGAGCAATTTCTTCTTACAAAATTCGTAGCTTAAGATGGTGTTCCCCGTTGGATCAATTTTGCAAATTGATCCCCAAGGTTATGAAAAATACACTCATTTCATCAATGCCTTGTAAGTTGTAGTCCAAATATTTCCACCACACGGTTGACCTTTCCCCTCCACATTGCTACACTCTTGATGTTCGCTTTTCAAACCCTTATACTTGTAAGGGTCTAAATGATATTCGCCGAAAGAAGGAACCATATGCCAACAGTCAACCAGCTTGTCCGCAAAGGAAGAAGCATCTCAAAGAAGAAGAGTAAATCACCTGCACTTCTCACCATGTACAACTCCATGAACCGAGAAGTCGTGAACTCCAAATCACCATTCAAACGTGGTGTTTGCGTTCAAGTAAAGACCATGACTCCAAAGAAACCAAACTCAGCGCTTCGTAAAGTTGCCAGGGTTCGCCTCACCAACCAAACCGAAGTTACTGCATACATTCCTGGTGAAGGTCACAACCTCCAGGAACACTCCGTAGTCGTCATCCGCGGCGGACGTGTAAAAGATTTACCCGGTGTTCGTTATCACATAGTTCGTGGTGTACTCGATACCGCCGGTGTCGCCAAGCGTGGCAAACGCCGCTCCCTCTACGGCACCAAAAAAGGCGCCGCCGCCGCTGCTGCCGCTGCCGGCAAGAAGAAATAAGCACTAGCTTTTAACCCAGCTACAAGCCCAGCGAGTAGCGACTAGAATAACGGAGTTCATACATGCCTCGTAGAAGAAAAGTCACCGTTCGTACACCATTACCAGATACTAAGTACACCAGCGTACTAGTTTCTAAAATTATCAATAAAGTACTTGCCCACGGCAAAAAATCCACTGCCACCACCATTGTCTACAAAGCAATGGAAATCGCAGGGAAAAAGCTTGAAAAAGAACCAATTAAAGTTCTCGAGCAAGCAGTTAAAAACGTTACTCCGCTTATCGAAGTTCGTTCCCGCCGCGTCGGTGGTGCCAACTATCAGGTTCCTACTGAAGTTAAACCACACCGTCGCCAGTCACTCGCCATCCGTTGGCTTGTTGGCTACCCGCAAGATCGCAAAGGTATCGACATGGCCGACGCCCTCGCAAACGAAATCATCGACGCCTACAACAAAACCGGCGCATCCTTCAAGAAAAAAGAAGAAGTCCACAGAATGGCCGAAGCCAACCGCGCCTTCGCCCACTTTGCGAAATACTAAGACCCCTTGTGCAGAGACAATAGTTTAAAATTCCCATCAATATTTGATGGGGATTTTTTTATGAATGAATTACTATAAACTCAAAGTAATTATTGTAAACAAGAAGAAGGGAAAAAAATGTGAGGAATTTTATTAAATTTACTATCAGTTGGTTCATGCTGCTCTCCTGCACCCTTGTCTATGCACAAAACTCCGGTACAACAACAAAAATTCCAGGTTCTCATCCCGACCTTGCAGAAGGATACAGAGCCAAATGGATTGAGCAAAAATATTTCCTCCAAGCCCGCAACCATGACTTGGTAAGAACCAATCCTCAACCCGAATTAACACCAGACGCAGAAGGTTATATTCATCTTGCCCAGGGCGATAATGAAGTGCGGGTAGAAGTTAAATTTCAAAATGTAGGTACAACAACTTGGGTAAACAAAGGTGATGATCGAAAAGTTTGCATTTCAATCTATAAAGACAAAAATGTGCTTTCAGCACCTCGTTTTACTGGGTATGATGATTCTCAAAACTCATCTTTTGGCCAATCAATCTTTGGGAATAGCTCATTTATAAGTAATTACAAAGTTGCATGTTTAGATCAAGCTGAGGTGCAACCAAATGCCTTTGGGACGTTCACTATACAACTGGTCATAGATAAATCATTTATGGAGAAATTCATTCCTGGACCAGGTGATAAACAATATCTGCTTAGTCCCTATAAGTTGCGTGAAGATATCTCGCTTTCGTCTGGACCTTACTGGATTCAGGCAGACGCCGCCTACCCCAAAGGAACAGGTGACCCACTAGGTGTGGCACATATTTGGGTGGGTTTGAAATTTACTCCAGACAGCGTGGATTCTTTATACGTTGATGCTGCTGAACATTGTGCTGCTATTTACAAAGTAGACCAATATGTTTTTCTTGAAAAGATGGACGGTGGAGCTCCTTGGGTTTTGAAGTTTGATACAAAGTTAGGAACTTTGGGGCTTATCGATAGAAATCCAGAAAACACAAACGAGAGAGCAATAGAGTGTTTCAACGCTGATACTGCTGGGATAGGGACTGATTACTACGTGATAAGTTACAAAAAGATTGGTTCAAGCTTTGTTTACCAATTTGCAAAATTTAAAAAGGGATAACTCCGTTCGGTCATGTCCCCCGTTCGGTCAAGTCTTCTCAACTACACCAAAACTCAAAATACCGAAGAAAAAGAACTCTGCGTCAGACAAAGCAGTAAGGCTGCATGTGTTATGAAATCAGTCTGAAGGCTGATGTTTTAAGACGCGAACAAATCGAAAAGACTAGTCCGAACAGCAAAGCATCAGCTCTCCATCCCCTCCCACACCCGCAACCCAGCCACATTCAGAAAATGCTTATCAAACGTCACCAACTTTGCCCCCATCTGGAAAGCATGCGCTGCAATCCAAACATCATTGATAGGAATTTGTGTCCCCGCCGTCTTCAGTCGGTTCTTCACCTCTCCGAAAATTTCAGCCGTTTCCCAGTCTACCGGCACGAACTGTACTCCTGGTTTTGTCAGAAACAACCGAAGATCAGCTCTATTCTGAGAAAACCCTTTCCCGCCATGAAAACCCGCAAACAGTTCACCAACTACAATACTGGAAACAACAATAGATTCCGCCTCTATTATGTACGAAAGCACCGATTCATTTCCCGAAAAAAAAGCCCCGTAGGCATTAGTGTCCAGCAGTATTGTGCTCATGCTTTCCAGTCTCCATCATCAACTGATTCCAGCTCCTTCACCGCAGTGCGAAAAGACTTGGTATCAGCTTTTGACCATTTTCCAAAAAGATCCAGAAATGCTTTTCGTTTTGCATCCGCTGGTTTTGAAAGCAACTGCTTTCTAAGCAGAAGTTTTACCGTCCCATTCTGACTAAGCCCACTTTTCTTTGTCTGCGCCTGAATTTCTTTATCCAGCTGCTCATCAATGCCATGGATAGTGATGGATTTCATATGACTCCCTGTGATTCATAATTTAGTTCATTATGAACCATAATATGAACTATGTGAAGAGGAAATGGGCAGAGAGAAGACTTTTCATCGCATTGTGACTCCCCTCTTAAGGTAAGAGGGGATTGAGGGAAGTGAGAGGGGAAGGGGGAGTTTTGCATTTCCTCGCGTAGAGGCGCCGATTCAACGCGTCTCAGGTGTGGGTGAGATGATGCCCACCCTCACCGGAAAAGATGTCTTACTGTGTTAGACTACGATACTCGTCATGAGAGTAACTTGGGTGTTTTCTTTGTACTTCACGCAATTCCTGAAGAGTAGAAAATAACTGTTGAGCATAGCCCGGAAGATGTGCATATCTTATAAGAGTAGGAACAAATTCAAGAAAACGTGCATTTGGAATATATCGAATCTCTTCTCTACCACCCTCTGAAGATATAAATGATAAAAGTAATGTACTATTGGTTAATTCGAAATTCGTCGCATGAGTTGGGTTTTGAAAATCTATATACATCATTTGAGGGTAATATTTTACATGTACAGTGGTTGAGGCATCACTACCACTTAGTCCTATAATTTTCATTCCAGAATCAAAACCTCTAATGTAACAACTTCCATTCCAGTTTGACCAAGCTTTCTTTACCGAAGTTTGCTCTGGTGGGGTAGTAGTAAAAAACTTAAAGTGATCATAATTATTTCTAAAAGGAGCAGCTTCAAACATGTCAATAAGTTTATCAGAGATTGAATAGAGATCAGGATTAATGAATCCTATTCCGATTTCTTCCTCTGTATCTAAAAGAAAACTTTTAAGATTACTCGGACGTTCTGAAATTACGGTGCTTCCAGTTGTTCCTGGTTGTTCAAAAAGTGAGCAAATCATAGAAATAATCGAGCCAGATATATTCCTTTGCATACCATCAGCGTTTGGAAGATTAAGTGCAATTCTTTCGAGTTCCCCACCTCTCATAAATAGAGAATGAAGAAATTTTTTCTCAGCTCGTTGAAGTGTCATATTCCCAACAATTTCGCTTGCTACTCCTCCTGTCCATCGTATCTCTCGATTAATAGTGCGAAATCTCGTAATAAGCTTCTGTTCTTCCTTCTGACGCTCTCTTTCCTCAGGAGAAGGTCGGTCAAAGTTATTCCTATGACCAAAAGAGTTAAGCCTGAATGATGCACTACTTAAGGTTGTCATGGTTTTTCTAATTAAGCTGCAGATTGATATGTGATCTTGAGTATTAAATCCCTCCATGCTACCATACCCCTTGTTGTGAATCAACCTCCAAGCCTAACGTAACAAGGATTATCACCTATGGCAGAATTCCAAAAAGACCTTTCCAAAGTCCGTAACATCGGCATTATCGCCCATATCGATGCCGGAAAAACCACCACAACCGAACGTGTATTGTTTTACACCGGCAGAACCCACAAAATCGGCGAAGTGCACGATGGCGCAGCCACGATGGACTGGATGGAGCAAGAACGTGAACGTGGTATCACTATCACCTCCGCTGCTACCACTGCTTACTGGAAAGACTGCCAGGTCAACATTATCGATACCCCGGGACACGTAGACTTCACCGTAGAAGTTGAACGTTCCCTCCGCGTTCTCGACGGCGGCGTTGTGGTGTTCGACGGCGTAGCCGGCGTAGAGCCACAGTCCGAAACCGTTTGGCGTCAAGCTGACAAATACCGCGTACCCCGTATTTGCTTTATCAACAAACTCGACCGCATGGGCGCAGATTTCTACAAAGACGTCGACAGTATCATCGAACGCCTCGGTGCCCGTGCCGTGGTTATCCAACTCCCCATCGGGCGCGAAGAAAGTTTCAAAGGCATCATCGACGTTGTCCGTCAGACTGCCATCATTTACAATGACGACCTCGGTAAGAATGTTGTAGAATCCGATATCCCTGATGATATGAAAGAACAGGCAGCAGACTACCGCAAGAAAATGCTCGAAGTAGCAGCAGAATACGACGAAGCACTTATGAATAAATACTTTGAAGGCGGCGATATTTCCGAAGAAGAAATCAAAGCAGCCCTCCGAAAAGGCGTTATCAGCAACGAAATCGTTCTCGTTCTCTGCGGATCAGCCCTGAAAAACAAAGGCGTACAGCCATTGCTCGACGCCGTTGTTGACTACCTCCCTTCACCACTCGATATCCCTCCAGTGAAAGGTCTCAAGCCTTTCACCGAAGACGCAGAATACCGCAAAGCCGACGACAACGAGCCCCTTTCCGCACTTGCTTTCAAAATCCAGACCGACCCATTCGTTGGCCGGCTCACTTACACCAGAATTTACTCTGGAAAGATCACCAAAGGCTCCTACGTCTACAACTCCACCAAAGATAAAAAAGAACGTGTAAGCCGCATCCTCCAAATGCACGCCAACTCTCGTTCTGAACTTGATGAAATCGGTGCAGGAAACATCTGCGCTCTCGTAGGGTTGAAAGACACATTCACTGCCGACACACTTTGCGTTGAAAATAAACCTATCGTACTCGAATCAATCACCTTCCCAGATCCTGTGATCTTCATCGCTATCGAACCAAAAACCAAGGTTGACCAAGAAAGAATGAGTATCGCACTTAGCAAACTTTCCGAAGAAGACCCAACCTTCCACATCACCACCAACGTTGACACCGGTCAGACCATTATCGGCGGTATGGGTGAGCTTCACCTTGAAATCATCGTTGACCGCATGAAACGTGAATTTAAAGTCGAAGCCAACATTGGTAAACCACAGGTAGCGTACAAAGAAACTATTCTCAACACCGTCGAAGCCGAAACCAAATACGTCAAGCAGTCCGGTGGTAAAGGTCAATACGGCCACGTCGTCATGACGCTTGAACCACAAGAACGCGGCGCCGGTTTCGAATTCGTCACCAAAGTGGTCGGTGGACGCATCCCTCGCGAATACTTCACTGCAATTGAAAAAGGTGTTATCGAAGCCATGGCTGGCGGTATCATCGCTGGATACCCAGTTGTAGATATTAAAGCCACGCTAACTGACGGTTCTTACCACGATGTCGACTCCTCCGAAATGGCCTTTAAAATTGCCGCTTCCATGACACTCCGTGACGGTGTAAAAAAAGCCCGCCACATCCTTCTCGAACCAGTGATGAAAGTTGAAGTCGTAACACCAGAAGACTACATGGGTGACGTTATCGGTGATATCAACTCCAAGCGTGGCCAGATCCTCGGCATGAGCGATCGCGGAAACGCCAAAGTGGTCGCATCCCTCGTTCCTCTTGCAGCCATGTTCGGCTACGCCACCTCCCTCCGCTCCATGACCCAAGGACGCGCCAGCTACTCCATGGAATTCAGCAAATACGAACAAGTTCCAAACAACGTTCAAGAAGAGATCATCGCCAGAAGCAAAGGTGCGTAATAGAAATTGATTCTCGGATAGTAAAAGTAAGGAGCCGTCCAAAAGGACGGCTCTTTTTTTATTTAGGAAATGGTTAGTAAATGGAAGTTGGAGAAACAGCTACAGTACTATGGGGTGTTGATTGAAGGTAGGGTGTAGTGCTTATCCACTCATTCAGCATGCTTTGCAAAGGATCATACAAGGTGTGGTCAGATGGAAGCAGAAAGTTGGCATTTAACAGTAAAGATGCATTGTTTGTAGCCAAAGTCTGGAGAAGTTGGTTAAATGTTCCGTAATTCTCAGGAGTAGTAATTACAATAGCAGGACTGTTAATCATAGAGAGAGCGATATCGTAAGTAGCATCAAAACGTTTATACCTAGTTTCCTGTAGATTAAGATCAATGGTCAGTTTTCGCATAATTCTATCCTCATTTCCCAGATACACTGTTGCTTCGGCATTTTTCAAATACTCTGTTAAAGCACTGCGAAGAAAGTACTCTACTCCACCAGGAAGAGAAGAGTTTTTTTTCATCGAAGCAATCAGGAGGTTTGCGACAGCAGAACGATTAACTTTTCCATGAAAACCTTGACAGATGACACCATCATAAGTCTGATCATCTAGAAGAGTTACTGATTCAAACACTGTGAGAGACTGAAGTTCATTTTTCATAGCCACAGCAAAATCATGAGGATTGTCTGGCGCTACATAGGCAAGGGGTGCTGCTCCTGTCTGTACGGCCATGCCTTTTAAAGTGCTGACTTGTTCTGGATTCAGTAAATACCAATTACCTAGAGCCCCAGTAAAAGAAATTGGCAAATTGTTCATAGAAAATGACTCAGCCATGAAAAACATCTGTTCACCCGGAAGGGAAAATCTAAAAAGAAATGAGCCTTCACCTGCATGTTCTATGTGACCAGCAACAGCTACCAGATTGGATTGGCGTTCTTTGAAAGCAAAATTAATTTGGGTTTTATTTAGCGTATCCTGCACAGAAGATTTTTGACTGATTGTAACTCCAACACGCGCTGCAGAAAGGGATGCAACTTTTTGAATAGAATCGTTAACAAGTAATAGTTCTTTATCATCAACTGGTGAGGTCATTCGACATGAACAGGTAAGTGGCAGTGTGATAGCAAGGCAGAAAGCAAGAGTATATTTCTTCACCATATTCATTGGGGGGCTATTCCTATTTTCTTCTACTATCATAGATACCAAAGATGATAAGTGCCAAATTTTGAATTTCACATTCCCACTTGCTAGAATGGAAAAAGTATTCTACACTTTATTCGTTGTCAGCAAAACTCACCGCACAAGGAGAAAATACCAACCATGGCAAAAGAAACCTACAAACGCGACAAACCCCACGTTAACATCGGTACCATTGGTCACGTCGACCATGGTAAGACTACGCTTACCGCTGCGATCACCAGAACTCTTTCATTAAAGGGTTATGCAGAATTCCGTGCTTTCGATCAGATCGACAACGCTCCTGAAGAAAGAGAACGCGGTATTACGATTGCAACATCACACGTTGAGTACCAGACAGACTCTCGTCACTATGCCCACGTTGACTGCCCAGGTCACGCTGACTACGTGAAGAACATGATCACTGGTGCCGCTCAAATGGATGGAGCAATCCTCGTTGTATCTGCTGCAGATGGTCCAATGCCTCAGACTCGTGAGCACATTCTCCTTGCTTACCAGGTTAACGTTCCTCGTATTGTAGTGTTCCTTAACAAATGCGACATGGTTGACGATCCAGAACTCCTTGATCTTGTAGAAATGGAAGTTCGCGAACTTCTCACCAAGTACAAGTTCCCAGGTGATGAAATTCCAGTAATCCGTGGAAGCGCGCTGAAAGCTCTCGAATGTACTTCTACTGATCAGAGTGCTGCAGAATACAAACCTATTTTCGATCTCATGGATGCAGTTGATAACTATATCCCTGTTCCAGAGCGTCCACTTGATAAACCTTTCCTTATGCCTGTTGAAGACGTCTTCAGCATCAAAGGACGTGGTACAGTTGCTACCGGTCGTGTAGAACGCGGTATCATCAAAGTAAACGAAAAAGTCTCCATCATCGGTATGGCCAAAGACAAAGAAAGCGTCGTAACCGGCGTTGAAATGTTCCGCAAGCTGCTCGATCAAGGACAAGCCGGCGACAACGTTGGTCTCCTTCTTCGTGGTGTTGAGCGTGAAGATATCGAACGTGGACAGGTTATCGCCGTTCCAGGTTCCATCACACCGCACACTGATTTCGAAGCAGAAATTTACGTTCTTACAAAAGAAGAAGGTGGACGTCACACTCCTTTCTTCGGTGGCTACAAACCACAATTCTATTTCCGTACCACTGACGTAACTGGTGAAGTTACTCTTCAACCAGGCGTTGAAATGGTAATGCCAGGCGACAACACAAAGATGAACATCAAGCTCATCGTTCCAGTCGCCATGGAAGAAGGTCTCCGCTTCGCTATCCGCGAAGGTGGCAGAACCGTCGGTGCCGGTGTCGTAACTAAGATTCTTAAATAACAGGTTAGATATTTACTATTATGGTTGAACCACTTAAGCAAAAAACTGAAACCGCTCCAGTAAAAGCAAAAGCTCCAGCTGCTAATCCAACTGAAAAAAAAGTTGCATCTAGTGGTAAGCAAAAGATCAGAGTAAAGCTCAAAGCCTACGATCATCGCGTTATCGATCAGTCTGCCCAGCAGATTGTAGAAACCGCTCTTCGTACAGGCGCAGCTGTTGTTGGTCCAGTCCCTTTGCCAACAGTAAAGAACCGTTACACAGTCATTCGCTCGCCGCACATTGATAAGCGCTCCATGGAGCACTTCGAAATGCGCACGCACAAGCGTTTGATCGACATCCTCGACCCATCACAGAAGACCATTGATGCGCTTATGCATCTTAGCCTTCCAGTTGGTGTCGGTATCGAAATCAAAATGTAACTTTCTAATGTTTGCTTCTGAGTAATCTTTTAACCACCCCAGCTTATAGTTGGGGTGGTTTTTTTATACAGGTCATAATGAAAAATAATCACACAAATAGAAAAATTAAAACACCTGTAAGAAGCATAGCGGTAGCTGTATTTATTATTTTTATCTTTCTATCTGGTCTAGTGCTTTTTCGTAACGTCATTCCTATCGTTGACGAACTGAACTTTCACTACCCCGCCGTTCTGGCAGTTAGCGATGGACGATTTACTGATGAAGTGTTTTCTCGCCTATGGATGCTACCTGGTTACCATATCATTGTTGGTGTACTAGCCCGTGCGTTGAATTTCACCTCTCTATTCCAGTTTCGTCTCATTTCGACAATAATTTCGCTTTTTTCCCTTCTTTTTGTATACCTTATTTCCAAAACGTTGTTTCCCAAACAAGCACTAGTTCGCACGCTGCAGTTTTTATTTTTCCCAGCAGTGATGCCTTTTTTCTTTCTCTTGTATACCGATATGGTTTCCTTTGCTATCGTGCTTGCATCGTTGTGGTTAACCCTTCGGAGACGCTATCAGCTGGCAGGTTTTGTTGGCACTATCTCGCTTTTTGTCCGGCAAAATAACGTGCTATGGATTGCTTTTTATATTCTGCTTATCTATGCGCAAGAAGAAGGAAATATCTTGTCTCGCGCAGCATTTATGAGGCAACTAAAGCGATGTTGGGTGTTTCTTGCTGGGGGAGCTTTCTTTATTATCGGTATGATGTTATACGCTCTCAACATGCATGGCGACTTGGTATTGTTTCAAGGAATTTCAGGAAACAACCTCGCAGTTGCCTTACTTCTTTTTTTCATACTGTTTCTCCCTTTACTGATCAAAGACCGAAACGTGATAAGACAGCAATTGCGTAAACCCAAAGTGCTTGTCTCTATAGCGTTGATGTATTTGTTGTGCCTGTTTTCACTACGCAACCTACACCCATGGAACCAAACACCCTTATTCTATATTCATAACATTATTCTAGGGTTACTTGCCCGCAGTCCCATTTTGCAAGTACTCTTGTTTGTTCCAATAGCTGTGGTAGTTAGTTATCTCTGGCTGGGAAAAGTGGAAAGAAAAGCTTTCGCACTCATGTACCCTTTTGCTTTTGTAGCTTTGATAACTATTTCCGTTGCCGATTTGCGTTATGCAACTATTCCTTTTTGTCTGTATTTACTACTGAGAAAACCTGAGTCGCCAACTGATGAAGGATTTTTGACCGCTTACTATATGGTACTTGGAACCTTCCTCACTCTAGGAACAGCAGCTGTTGTAGTTTTTTGGTAAGAAATACCTGTGTCCATGTGTACCTATGGGTTAAACACGTTAAAGCTTGACTGGAAAGGTGATAAAGGTGCTTTGAGTAGAGGATTTTTTAGCCAAGAACAAGACGAAAACACTCGTCCGCTAATCATGTAAAAAAAGTCTTTGACATCATTACACCCGTTAAGTATAATCAATAAGGTTTTTCAAATAACTCCAGATAATACAAAGCAAAAACACCATTTTCCCACCAGAAGAATTCGGTGGTAAATGTTTTTTTGTTTTTTTAAACACTTATGAACAAAACACTCTTCGGTAAAAAAATCGGAATGACGCAGATTTTCAGCGAAGCTGGGGAAATGATTGCTGTTCAGATCGTTCAATGCACTCCCATGACTGTCCTTAAGAAGAAGACTTCTGATAAAGATGGTTACGAAGCGCTGGTTGTCGGTGTGGGAAAAACTTCCCGCAAAAAGAATAAGCCTGTAACTGGTCAGTTTCGAGGTTTTGGATCGTTTACTGCCATCAGAGAAATCCCAGTATTTTCTGGCGAGCTTACCCCTGGATCAACTATTGATATCTCTTTGTTTGAAGACGTGAAGATGGTGGATGTTCAAGGAGTTTCGAAAGGAAAAGGGTTTGCAGGTAACGTTAAAAGGCACCATTTCAACCGTGGGCCAATGACTCATGGTCATGATCACCATCGTGCTCCTGGTTCAATTGGTGCAGGAACAACACCTGGAAGGGTATATAAAAATACCAGAATGGCCGGTCGTCTTGGTAATAAGAATGTTTCAGTTCTTGGTCAGAAATTAGTTAAAGTTGATAAAGAAAATAATCTTCTCTTCATTCAGGGCTCGGTTCCCGGTGCGAAAAACAGTCCTGTTCGAATTACCGTCTCATCAAGGGCATAACTTATCATGGCAACAGTACCTCTCTACAATTTTAAAGATAAAAAGAAGCAAAGCATCACAGCTAGTGACGAGATTTTTGGCATAAAGCCACATCTTGATGTTATTAGTCAGGTTGTTCAAAGCTACTTCGATAATCAGCATGCCGGTCTTTCGCATACAAAGAGTCGCGGTGAAGTTCGTGGTGGTGGAAGAAAGCCATGGAAGCAAAAAGGTACTGGTCGCGCTCGACAGGGTTCCATCCGATCCCCTCAGTGGGTTGGTGGTGGTATTGTTTTTGGACCACGCAAAAGAATAATTACTCGATCAATCAATAAGAAGATGCGTCGCTTAGCCATTATGAGCATGTTAAGTGCTCGTCTTTCGGAAGGCCGTCTCTGGGCTTTTGAAGGTTTTGAGCTCGATGAAGCAAAGACAAAGCTTGGTGCTAAGGCATTACAGAAAATGCCAAAGTACAAGAATTTACTTATAGTAACCGATCAACAAAATAGTACACTTCATCTTGCGCTTCGCAATATTCCTGAAGTAAATCTTTTGGAATCAAACATACCGTCCGTAATGGACTTACTTCAAAGCGATTTTATTCTTATCGACAAAGATATGATAAAAAGAATTGAAGAAATTTACGGAAAAGACAAAGATGTTGTAGAAGTGAAAGCTCCTCAGGCTAAAGCTAAAAAGAGCGAAGAAGAAATCGATCAACCAGTAGTGGAGGCTCAGGCATAGTCATCATGAATATTTCTAAACTATTATTGCAACCAATAATCACTGAAGCCAGCACCTTAAACACTGAAAAGCACAATCAATATACGTTCAAGGTAAACCCTCGAAGCTCGAAAGATGGCATTGCGAAAGCTATTAAAGAGATGTATAAAGTTGAAGTGCTCAAGGTGACAACATTAAGTGTTAAAGCCCGCTCCCGCCGTTTTGGCAAAAAAGTAGGCAGTTTGTCTTCCTGGAAGAAGGCTTTCGTAACGCTGAAAGCTGGCCAGAAAATTGACTTTGAAAAGGGAACGAAATAATGGCAGTAAGAAAAGCTAAACCAACCAGTCCTGGAAGGCGTCATGCATCCTACGATGACTTTGCTGATATCACGACAAACGAACCAAATAAAGCCCTTTGTGAAGCTCTTCCTCGTAAAGCAGGTCGCAACAACCAAGGTAGAATAACTGTTCGTCATCGTGGGGGTGGTGCTAAAAGGCTGTATCGTAAGATTGATTTTAAGCGTGTTAAAGATGATATGTTTGCCAATGTGAAGACTATAGAGTACGACCCGAATCGTTCTGGTCGCATCGCTCTCATCGAATATCAGGATGGATCAAAAAGTTACATCCTCGCTCCTGACCAACTTAAAGTTGGTGATAAGGTAATGTCTGGCAATAAAGCGCCAATTAAGCCTGGCAATTGTATGCCTCTTGAAAAGATTCCCGTCGGTTCTTTTATACATAACGTAGAAGTAATGCCAGGGAAAGGTGCTGCTCTTATCCGCAGTGCTGGAACCATTGGCCAATACATCGGTCGGGAAAAAGAATATGCGCAGATCAAGCTTCCTTCTGGCGAGATACGCATGGTGCACAAATCCTGCCGAGCAACACTTGGTCAGGTAAGTAACCCAGAACACGGCAATATCGTCATTGGTAAAGCTGGAAGAAATCGTTACCTCGGTATTCGCCCAACAGTTCGTGGTTCAGCAATGAATCCGAATGATCACCCTCACGGTGGTGGTGAAGGCCGTCAAGGTGAAGGTATGGCACCAAAAACGCCATGGGGTAAACCAGCGCGCGGCAAGAAAACCCGCACAAACAAGCGCACAACTCGATTTATTATTCGAAGAAGAAAATAAGTAAGTCAAAAGTGATTTTGTTTTTAACTTTCGACTAAGGAGTTCATCTTGGCACGATCGATTAAAAAAGGACCTTTCGTATGCGCAAAGCTTATGAAACGTGTCCAGAAGGCTAAAAAAGAAAGCTCACGTGTACCAATTAAAACCTGGTCACGAGCTTCGATGATATTTCCCGAAATGGTCGGGTTGACTATTGCTGTCTACAATGGCAAACAACACATTCCTGTTTACGTGACTGAAAATATGGTTGGTCATCGCCTCGGCGAATTTTCACCGACAACCAAATTCTACGGTCATGGTGGTAAAAAAGCTGCCGCTGAAAAGCGCGCAGGTGCATAAGGATTCGGAGTAACCTATGGATATTTCAGCAAAAGCCAGATATGTACGATTCGCTCCCAGTAAGGGAAGACTTGTTATCAATGCTGTGCGTAGACTACCTGCCGAGAGGGCTATTGGTGTATTGACCTTTCTCAATAAAGGAGCCAGTAAGCCAGTATTGAAACTTCTTCAGTCAGCAATTGCAAACGCAAAGAATAATTTCGGATTAGTTATTGATAATTTGTATATAAAAGAAATTAAGATAGATCAGGCCCCAGTTATGAAGCGCGTTTGGCCTCGAGGTCAGGGACGTGCCGATCAATTGCGTAAACGTATGTCACACATCACGTTGACGCTAGGAGAAAAGAGATAAGTTATGGGACAGAAAGTACCACCACTACCAAATAGACTTGGTATTAACAAAACATGGTCATCCCGCTGGTTTCTCCATAAGGGTTTCAGCAAAACACTCCTTCAGGATGTAAAAATTCGCCAGTTTCTGTATAAAAAGCTTAAAAATGGCGGGGTAGCTCAGATTACCATCGAGCGCACAGCCGATCTTGTTATCATCACCATCGATGTAGCTAAGCCCGGAGTGATCATCGGCAAAGGCGGCAAAGACGTTGAAGAATTAAAGAAGCAACTCGAAAAACTTGTTGGAAGCACTGTTCGCCTCAATATAAAGCAAGTTGAGCAAGTATACAAAGAAGCAGCCCTAGTAGCTCAGGAAATTGTTGGAAATATCGAACGCCGAGTTTCATACCGTCGCGCTGTAAAGCAAGCGATTAAAAAAGTTATGGAATCCGGTGCCAAAGGTGTAAAGATAATGTGCGCTGGCCGTTTAAATGGTGGCGAAATCGCTCGCACCGAATGGCTTCGTGAAGGTAGCATTCCTTTGCACACTTGGAGAGCAGATATTGACTACGCTTCCGAGCCAGCTCACACATCCTATGGTGTTGTTGGTATCAAGGTGTGGATCAACCGTGGCGAAATTCTCTAGTATTTCCCCGAGGGTTGACACAAGAGTTTCATCCATAGTATTGTTATCAGGTTAAACGATTCCAGATAAAGAAAGCTGAACAGCGCAAGCTGACAGCCAAGAGAAGCCCATCATGTTAATGCCCAAAAAAGTGAAGCATCGCAAAGAATTTCGAGGCCGTAATAAAGGTCTCTCTTGGAGAGGATCAACCCTTTCTTTTGGAGACTTTGGTTTGCAGGCAACGGATAGGGGTTTTATTACCGCTCGTCAGATCGAAGCGGCACGACGCGCAATCACCCGTTACGTGAAGCGCGGCGGAAAACTGTGGATTAGAGTGTTTCCTCAAACACCGATTACGCAGAAGCCTGCTGAAGTCCGAATGGGAGGTGGTAAAGGTGCTCCCGCATTCTGGGCCATGAAAATTAAGCCCGGACGCGTTATTTTCGAAATCAACGGTGTAGACGCAGATACAGCTACAGAAGCTATGCGGCTTGCCAGTCACAAACTCCCGTTTAATACAAAGTTCATAAGTAAAGTTGCCTAAGGTACCCATGAAAGCACAAGAACTTCAAAAATTCGAAACTGCAGAGCTTACAGCGAAGATTAAAGAATCGCAGAAAAAGCTCGTCGCACTTCGTTTCTCAAGCGCTACTAAGCAGCTTAAGAACTTCAGTGAGATTGATAAAGTTCGCAAAGATATCGCCCGTATGCTTACTATTATCCAAGAGCGCGCATACGGAATTGGTCCTGTCGCAGTGACCAAGAAAACGACAACCAAGAAATCGGAAGAAGCTGATACCTCAACCAAGGACAAAGTTGTTGAAAAGAAAGTAGTTGCAAAGAAGAAAAGCACTTCCGCAAAAACGACTACCAAGAAAGTCGTTACCAAGCGCAAAGTTACAACCAATAAGGTGAAGTAGCCCATGACCAGTCAAGCCACCACAACCGAACAAGTGAAGAATACGCGCCAGCGCAAAACCGGTACGGTTGTTAGTAATAAAATGGATAAAACTATTGTTGTCGAAGTGAGCTATAGAAAAGCACACCCGAAGTACAAGAAGATTGTCGCAACTAAGTCAAAATTTTACGTACACGATAAAAACAGCAAGGCAGTTGTAGGTGATACCGTTATCATCGAAGAAACTCGCCCATTGAGCAAGCTCAAGCGCTGGAGACTTGTGGAGATTGTACAATGATTCAGCAAGAAAGCAGAGTAGTTATAGCCGACAATTCCGGAGCAAAAGTAATCGAAGTAATTCGTATACTTGGCGGATCAAAACGCCGTTACTGCTCAGTTGGTGGTGTGTTTATTGCATCAGTGAAGTCGGCAGCACCCAACGGCACCGTCAAAAAAGGTGAAGTTGTTCGTGCAGTTCTTGTTCGCAGTATTAAAGCACCTGGTAGAATCGATGGATCCAGAGTTCGTTTCGATGACAACGCTGCAGTTATTATCAACAAAGATAATGCCCCAGTTGGCACCCGTATTTTTGGCCCAGTCGCACGTGAACTTCGCGAAAAAGGGTTTATGAAAATTGTTTCTCTCGCTCCGGAGGTGCTCTAGATGGCTATTAAGCTGAAGAAAAATGATGTAGTGCAAGTGCAGGCAGGAAAGTACAAAGGAAAGACTGGAAAGATTCTACAGGTTTTTCCGAAAGCCAATAAAGTCCTCGTCGAAGGTATTAATATCGTTAAACGTCACACAAAACCTCGAAAACAAGGTGATAAAGGTGGCATCGTCGAGAAGACTCTTCCAGTCGATGCGTCAAAGGTTATGTTTTTTGACGCAAAAGTAAACGAAGCTTCCCGCCTCGGATACAAGATTGTAGAAGGAAAAAAAGTTCGCATTAGCAAAAAAAGCGGCGAAGAGGTATAATCATTTTTTGTGTCGACAACACGACGCAATGTGCACTTCTATAGTAACTAGCTATTAGCTACCAACAACAAGCAACTCTTATGGCAAGACTCAAACAACAATACGTTAAAACTATCGCTCCAAAGCTTAAAGCTGATTTGGGAGTGAAGAATTTTCACCAAGTTCCCCAACTTGAAAAAGTTGTCGTTTCAATGGGACTTGGAGAAGCCGTTTCAACTCCTAAAGCGATTGAAAATGCTGAACGAGATCTTACGATTATCACTGGTCAAAAGCCAGTAATAACAAAAGCAAAGAAAGCTATCTCCAACTTCAAGTTGCGAGAAGGTCAACCTATCGGTCTCAAAGTCACTCTTCGTGGTGATAAGATGTACGAATTTGTTGACTTACTAGCAAATGCCGTACTTCCACGCATCCGTGATTTTCGTGGAATACCAATTGATTCATTTGACGGTCAAGGAAATTATAGTCTCGGCATCAAAGAACATCTTGTGTTTCCTGAGCTCGTTTATGACGAAGTTGATAAAGCCCGTGGTTTGGAAATCACCATCGTGACCAGTACGTACAGTGATGAACATGCCCGAGCCCTTATCATTGCATTGGGATTCCCTTTACGCGACCTCAAGGAGCAGAAGTAGTACCATGGCAAAAACATCACTCATTGTAAAACAACAGCGCACACCAAAATTTCGTACTCGTAAGTATCACCGTTGTCAACTCTGCGGTAGACCACGAGCCTACCTCAGAAAGTTTGGTATCTGCCGCATTTGTTTCCGTGAACTCGCCTACAAAGGTCAGATTCCCGGCATAGTAAAGTCCAGTTGGTAAAAAAGGAATAAGAGTATCATGATTTTAGATCCCATTGGTGATATGCTAGCAAGAATCAAGAATGCCACACAGCGCAATCATGCGACTGTTGCTATTCCTTTGTCTAAAATGAAGCTTAGCATTGCCGAAGTGTTGAAAATCGAAGGCTACATCGAAAAGTACGAGTTTTATGAAAAAGACAACAAAGGCGAAATTATCATCACGTTGAAATATGTAAATGGTCGCTCTCCAATCCGCACCTTGAAGCGTTCAAGTCGCCCTGGAGTACGTAAGTATGTAGCCGTTGACCGCATCCCCACTGTTTTACAGGGGATGGGAATTGCAATACTTTCCACTTCGAAAGGCGTCATGTCCGGTCACAAGGCCAAAAAGCTTAAAGTCGGCGGAGAACTCCTCTGCGTCGTTTCCTAAAGGGAAAGAATCATGTCACGAATCGGAAAACAACCAGTACAGATACCTAGCGGAGTCACTGTAAAAGTAGACGATGCAAACATTACAGTGGTCGGGCCCAAAGGAACACTTTCCCAGCCCATGCTTCCTGAAATTGCCGTTATTGTAAAAGATAACCAAGTCATTCTTGAACGCAAACAACAAACACTTCGTCATGGTCAAATGTTCGGATTACTTCGCACACTTGTAGCCAACATGGTAGAAGGCGTTACCAACGGTTTTACAAAGGTTCTTGAAATGAAAGGCGTAGGGTATCGCGCCCAAGTAAAAGGCAAAGCCCTCGAAATCAGTGCAGGTTTTTCTCATCCAATAAAGATAGACCCACCTCAAGGAATTGAATTTAAAGTAGAAGAAAATACCAAGATCTTGATTCACGGAAGCAAAAAAGATCAGGTTGGACAAATTGCAGCATCAATACGCTCAATTCGTAAACCAGAGCCATACAAAGGCAAAGGTATTTACTACGTTATCAATGGGCAGCCAGAGAAAATCATTCGTAAAGAAGGTAAACGCGCTGCAGGTGCTAAATAAAGGATATCGACAATGAGCCGTAAAACATTACTTAAAAAACAAGACCGCCTTTCTCGACGCCGTAAGCGTGTTCGTTCAACGATCATCGGTACAGCTGAAAGACCACGAGTAAGCGTGTATCGCAGTCTCAATCACATTTATATTCAACTTATAGACGATAGCAAAGGTGAAACTCTGGTATCAGGGTCCACCCACGAACTTAAATCTGCAACTAAGGCCGCACCTGCAAAAGCAACAGAAGAAAATGGTGCAAAGAAAGCAATTTCTACAACAGGCAAGGTTGTCAAATCTAAGCAAATCGGTTTGCTTGTTGCTGAGAAAGCCAAGCAAAAAAAGATTAAAGACGTTGTGTTTGATCGTGGTGGACGACTGTACCATGGCCGAATCAAATCAGTCGCCGAAGGTCTCCGCGAGGGCGGACTTAAATTTTAAGAGCAGAATTTTTTTCATAGCTCACACTGTTTGTAAGGAGTAAGCATGTCCGTAGAAATGCTGGATAAAAAACAGAGGGAATTCGAAGAACGCGTCATTCAAGTTGTGCGCGTTACGAAGGTCGTCAAAGGTGGTAAGAAAATGTCTTTCCGCGCCCTTGTAGTTGTCGGTAATCGCAATTCAAAAGTTGGCGTCGGCTTAGGTAAAGCTGCGGAAGTTTCCGAAGCCGTAAGAAAAGCTATAGACAAAGCCAAGAAAAGTCTTATAACGGTTCCTATCATTAATGAGACAATTCCTCATCGTGTGGACGTTAAGTATAAAGCTGTTCGTTTGTTTTTAGGCCCAGCAGCTCCAGGTACCGGTGTAATCGCTGGTGGCGGTGTGCGGGCTGTGCTTGAACTTTCAGGTATCAAGAACGTACTGAGCAAGCTCACTGAAAGTACAAATGCTTTAAACAGTGTCTATGCAGCCTTTGAAGCATTGCTTTCCTTAAGAACAGCACAGGATGTTTCTCTTGCTCGAGGACGCCAGATCGTTCACCCAGGCACTAAAGCCCACGAAGAAGGTGAAGTGCTCCGTAAGCAAAGAGACGAAGAAGCTCGTGCAGCGACCAAGCAAGCTCAGGATAAAAAAAGTTCTTCCTATGGCAAAAGACCGCATCAAGGTGGAAAGCCAAAAGGTAAACCTTCAGCTGAGATCGCTAAAGATACTAAACCTCAGGACAAACCAGTAGAAGCAAAAGCCGAACCTGCAGCTGCAGAAGTTCCGGCAAACGAAGCCAAATCAGAATAAATTTCCAGGATATACTCAGTCATGGCAACCAAAACCAGCGCTACAATTTCAGTCACATACAAGAAAAGTGCCATCGGGTACAACCAGACTCACCGAGATACCTTGAGAATTCTTGGTTTTAAACGGTTGGGTCAAACACTAGAGCTTGCTGACAAGCCAACGGTTCGAGGCATGTTGCACAAAGTACAACACCTAGTGTCTGTTGCTGAAAGCCCTAAGAAATAGCGTACTATTCACCTTTAACTTGCGAAAGATAATCATGATTACACTACACACATTACCGAAACCCAAAGGCAGTACTAAACCAAAACGTCGTATCGGCCGTGGATACGGTTCTGGTCGTGCAAAAACTTCTGGAAGAGGATCCAAAGGACAGGGTGCTCGCAGCAACCGAGGAAGCAGACCTGGATTTGAAGGTGGACAAGTTCGTCTTGTAATGCGTCTTCCAAAGAAACGTGGTTTTTCAGCACTGAATAAAAAAGAATATCAGGTTGTTAACGCCTCACAGCTCAACCGACTTCCTGCAAACACTGAAGTAACTCCAACGTTACTAGCTAAGAAGGGGTATATCCCTTCAGCAGCTAAGCCTACGAAAGTACTTGCTACCGGTGAATTGACAGTTGCTCTCAAATTTTCAAAACAACACTTTGCATTCTCAGAAGCAGCAGTGGAAAAGATTACAAAAGCCGGAGGCTCAGTAAGCGAATAATGTGGAAAACCATCACTGATATCTGGAAAGCACACGACCTTCGATCCAAGATTCTTTGGACTGTAGGTCTTCTTGTTGTATTTCGCTTCATGGCCGTAATTCCTATTCCTTTTGCCAATCTTTCAAACCTTCAGAAACTGTTTGATTCAAACCAGATACTGGGCATGTTAAGCATGTTCTCTGGTGGAGCTCTAGAAAAGTTTTCCATTGTTGCGCTTGGTGTTGGTCCGTATATCAATGCCTCGATTATTATGCAGCTTCTCACCGTTTTGATTCCCCAGCTTGAAGCCTTATCTAAAGAAGGTGAACAGGGTAGACAGACGATTAACCGTTATACAAGATATCTCACAGTCCCACTTGCCATTGTGCAATCTTGGGGACTTATCTACTCAGTTAGTGCTAACAAAGAAATTCAGGTGTTCACCGATCTCACTGTTTGGCAGCAAGTGTTTATAGTCCTTACTTGGACAGCCGGCACCGTGTTTTTAATGTGGCTTGGTGAAATCATTACCGAGAAAGGTGTTGGTAATGGTGTATCCATGATCATCTTCGCCGGTATCGTAGTAGATTATCCTAGAATGTTTACCTTGTTAGGTCGCACAGCAGATGCATCACAGATCCTGGGAATAGTTTTGCTTGTTGCACTCCTTATTATCATCGTTGCCGCAATAGTGCTGATTAACGAAGCTGAACGGCAAATTCCAGTTGCCTACGCCAAACGAGTACGAGGAACTAAGATGTATGGTGGAGGTGGTACTCATTTACCTCTACGCCTTAACCAAGCTGGTGTTATTCCCATCATCTTTGCAAATTCCATTCTTATTTTTCCGCAAATGATTGCTTCATTCTTTAGCCAGAATACTGGAACGATTAAACAAGTTGCTGATGCTGTTATCAACTTTCTCAGTCCAAGCAAAGGTGTAACGTACGAAATTTTAACGTTTCTTCTTGTGGCTTTATTTACCTACTTTTATACATTTGTAACATTTAACCCAGACGACGTATCAGAAAACATCCAAAAGCAAGGCGGTTTTATCGTTGGAATTCGTCCAGGAAAGCCCACTGCTGATTTCCTTCGTCGTGTATTATTCCGTATTACATTGGCTGGAGCTCTTTTTCTCGCCTTGATTGCAATTTTCCCATATGTTCTTGCCCAAATAGTTGGTGCATTTTCCACACTTGATATTTCCTCATTTCAGCTCCGTGGAACAGGCCTTTTGATCGTGGTCAGTGTCGTTCTTGAAACAGTAAAGCAACTCGAAACCATGCTCGTCATGCGTAACTACGATGGCATCATGCGCAAACGATCTCAAGCAGGGTAGGGGAAGTATGTCGCAGCAGACACAACCTCCAGTATTTTTGATATTCGGCATGCAAGGTTCCGGCAAAGGAACCCAATCTAAACTTCTCCAAGAACGCTATCACCTTTCCCACCTCGCTCCCGGCGACATCTTCCGTGAAGAAATTGCACTGAACACCGAACTCGGTTTGAAGATAAAGGAATACGTCACTACTGGTCGCCTAGTTCCAGATGAAATCACCATCGCAGTACTTCGGGAGTACTTCAAGAAACCTTCCTCTAACGGTTGGATTCTTGATGGATTTCCTCGTAATCAGGCGCAGCAAGAAGGACTTGATGCGTTGCTTCAAGAACTTGGGTTTCATGTCGCCGCTGCCATATACTTGGACATAGATGATACAGAAGTAACAAAACGCCTCCTAGGGCGTAGAATTTGCGCTACCTGTAAAGCTGTGTATAACATCTACACTAATCCTCCAAAGCTAGAAAATGTCTGTGATTCCTGTGGTGGAAATTTAGAAAAACGCTCAGACGAAAACGAAGAAGCTATAAAACAACGAATCGCCATTTACAAAGAAAAAACCGAACCACTTCTCGAAAGATACCGTCAACAAGGCGTACTATTGAATATCAACGGTAGCCTTCCCATCGATCAAGTGCAAAAAGAAGTAATTGAGAACATTGATGAACGCATACAGTAAATCCAAAGCTCAACTCATAGGCATGCGTGAAGCTGGAAAAATTCACGCTGAGATTCTGCAGGAATTAATAGCTAAGACTCGAGCAGGAGTATCTACCGAAGAGCTGAACGCTTTAGCTGAAAAGCTGATGAAAAAAAATCGCGTTGAAGCTTCATTCAAAGGCTACAAAGGCTACCCCAAAAGTATTTGCACAAGTATTAATGAAGAAATTGTCCACGGCATTCCCTCAAAAAAGAAAATAATCAAACCTGGCGATCTCGTAAAACTTGATATGGGCGTGTATCACAAAGGTGTTCATGCCGATGCGGGTGCCACAGTCATGGTAGGAAACGTAACCGAAGAAGCTCGCAAGTTGGTTACGATCACCCGAGAGTGTCTTGATAAGGCAATCGCCGCCATCAAACCTGGCTTGCCAGTCAATGTAATAGGTCGTGCAGTTGAGCAACACGCAGAAAGCAATGGTTTCTCCGTGGTTCACGACCTTACAGGCCATGGAGTTGGTCGCCAGCTACATGAAGCACCAGAAGTACCCAATTTTTACCGTGCAACCGATAAGACAATCCTTGAGAAAGGTATGACCCTCGCGATTGAACCAATGATCAACGTTGGAACCCGGGAGATTTTGGATCTCGATGACGGTTGGACCATCATAACCGAAGACAGACAACTATCCGCATACTGGGAACATACCGTCGCCGTAACCGATGACGGATATGAAATTTTGACGAAGTAGGTATACATTTGCTAGAATACAATTTTGTATTTGGAGAAACAGTCAGCGGTTGCCTAGGTAAGTAAATTTTTTTACCAAAAGGGCAGCTCACCACTAACACATTTCTATGTCCACAAAAGAAGAAGCGATCAAAGTCGAGGGCGAAATAATTGAGGCTTTACCAAACGCAATGTTTCGTGTAAAGTTAGATAATGGTCATGTCGTATTGGCTCATGTTTCCGGAAAAATACGTAAGAATTTCATCAGGATTCTTCCCGGTGACCGTGTTACCGTAGAGTTATCACCCTACGATCTCACTCGCGGACGTATCACCTTCCGTTTAAAGTAGCAGGTTGGTGCGTTTCGTGTCCTCACAGAATTTACATAAGAGGTAGCGTCTAGTGAAAGTTCAAGCATCGGTTAAAAAACGTTGTCCAAAGTGCAAAGTCATCAAGCGTATGGGTGTTCTCCGCGTTATTTGCAAGAACCCACGCCACAAACAGCGCCAAGGTTAGAAAGGAAGCATCATATGGCTCGTATTGCAGGGGTAGACAT
The DNA here is from genome assembly GCA_037128935.1 of bacterium. Classification (GTDB taxonomy): domain Bacteria; phylum Patescibacteriota; class CG2-30-54-11; order JBAXVQ01; family JBAXVQ01; genus JBAXVQ01. The sequence goes on from JBAXVQ010000011.1 coordinate 25,651, forward strand.
TCCCAACGACAAATGTATCAGCGTAGCACTTACCTACGTGTATGGCATTGGTAACTCAGCATCCAAGAAGATATTGCTCCAGGCAAAAGTAGATCCTAGCCTCCGTGTCAAAGATCTAAAAGAAGACAAACTCAAGATTATACGCGAAATTATTGATAAAAGTTTCAAAGTTGAAGGTGACCTCCGCAAAGAAGTAAGCCTCAACATCAAACGCCTCAAAGAAATTGGTTCATGGCGTGGTGACAGACACCAAAAAGGTCTACCTGTTAACGGTGGCCGTACCAGAACCAACTCTCGAACTCGTCGCGGCAACGTTCGAAGAACGATGTTCAGTGGACGTCGCAAAGTAGAAAAGACGTAAGAGTTAGCGTACCGTACATAGCAATCATTTAGGGATTAATTTACTCATGTCTACAGAAAAGAAGCCAGTCGCCGCCAAGGCGGAAAAAACAGCAGCAACAGCCACACCTGCCAAGACAGCAGGAAAGAAATCAGTACGTCGCAAGAAAAAGCGTAAGGCTGGTGCTCATGGTAAGGCATTTATCCGTGCAACATTCAACAATACGATCATCACTATTACCGAAGCAAACGGTGAAGTAATCGCTTGGGCAAGCTCAGGTGGACAAGGCTTCAAAGGTACTCGTAAGAGCACACCTTACGCCGCTCAAGTAGCAGCCAACGTTGCAGCTACCAAAGCTGTCGACATGGGTATGCGCGAAGTAGAAGTGTTTATCAATGGAATTGGTGTCGGCCGTGAATCCTCTGTGCGCGCAATCGCTGCAGCTGGATTGGATGTCGTTGCAATCACCGATTCCACCCCCGTTCCACACAACGGGTGCCGTCCATCCAAACCACGCAGAGTCTAAAGGAGTTTTCGTTTATGTCACGATACACTGGTCCAAAATGTCGTCTTTGCAGACGTGCAGGCATGAAGCTTTGCAACAAAAAACACTGCGCAACAGAACGCCGTAAGAACCCACCGGGTGTTCACGGTGCTACTGCCGGCAGACGTCCTTCAGAATACGGACTCCGTCTCCGCGAAAAGCAGAAAGTCAGAATCATGTATGGCGTCAACGAACGTCAGTTTCGCCGATACTATGACTTCGCAGCAAAGCAAAAAGGCGAAACCGGTGAAGTATTGTTTCAGAACCTTGAACTCCGTCTCGATAATGCTGTTTTTCGTGCAGGTTTTGCTACCACACGCTCAGCCTCGCGTCAGCTTGTAAGTCACTGTCATATCACCGTTAACGGATTACCTGTAAATATTCCATCTTATCCGCTAAAAGCTGGCGATGTTATTGCTGTTACCGGAAAAAGCAAGAATAATACGTATTTCAAAAATCTACAAAGTACCGCCGAAAAAGAAAAGCAACCAGTTGCACCATGGATCCATGTTGACCCTGTTGCTCTAGAAGGAAAAGTGCTGTATAAACCGACACGCGAAGAACTTGGCCTTGGTGCTTTTAATACACAATACATTATCGAGTTTTACTCTCGATAACGCCTAAGGAGGTTTCGCATTGGATACATCTACCTTGCTTAAAGTCTTTGGTTTCGTAGAACCGAAAATAGTCACTGTTGCCGAAGAGGGAAACATTGGCGAATACCTGATTACTCCACTTAAAGAAGGTTTTGGCACTACAGTTGGAAATTCACTGAGAAGAACGCTTCTTAGTAGCCTTCCTGGTGCAGCCATTACTGAAGTGAAAATTGACGGTGTTTCTCACGAATTTTCAACGATCAAAGGCGTTCGTGAAGACGTCCTTGAACTCACGCTCAACCTCAAGAAAATTCGTATTCAAATTTTTGAAGGCGAAAGCGCAACCCTTACCCTTCAAGCTAAAGGCGTCAAAACCATCAAGGCTAGTGATTTCAAAGCCCCTTCCAGCGTAAGTATTGTGAACCCTGATACCGTCATTATGCATTTAACCGATGACAAAGCAGCTGTTAATGCAGAGTGCAAAGTGGAACGTGGTGTTAAATTTCTTATTCATCAGAATGCCGAAGCCAAGAAAAAAGACATTGGCACAGTGCCTATCGACGCGATTTTTTCACCAGTACTTAACGTTGAATACAGTGTAACTCCAACTCGTGTTGGAAAAGCCACCAATTATGATGAGCTCCGCATTAAGATCACAACTGATGGTACTATTAAGCCAAAAGATGCCCTTGTAGACTCTGCGAAAATTATAAACGCCTACGCAAGGTTACTTGCCAACGAAGATAATTTTGATCTTCCTGTTGTAGAAGCAGAAACCAGACCAGTGATTCAGGACGAAGCAAAGCACACCGTCACACTTGAAGACCTGAATCTTTCCACACGTACACGCAACAGCTTGGCAAAAAACAACATTACCTCTATCGAACAGATTCTCAATATGGACGAAGAAGAACTACTCCGCCTGAAAAATTTCGGGCAGAAAGCTCTTTCTGAAATTAGAGAAGAACTCGAAGCCCATGGCATTACCAACAGTAATGGTATTGGCGGTGAGGAAGCACTTGTTAATCCCGAGGAGTTAGATATACTGTGAGACACCGACAAAAAGCCAGAAAACTTGGAAGACCAGCAGCGCCTAGAATAGCGATGCTAAAAAACCTTGCGATCTCTCTGTTGCAATACGAGAAGATCAAGACTACAGAGGCAAAAGCCAAAGAAGTCAAACGTGCAGTAGATAAGATTTTTTCAATTGCTCAGAAAGAAGATATTCTTAGCGCACGTCGCGCACTTCTTGCCTTTCTGCACAATGATCAGAAAACCGTTGAAAAGCTGATTGCTGTTCTTGTCCCCCGTTACGACAAGAAAAAGCGTGGTGGATTCACTAGAATCCTCAAAATCGGCAACCGAAACGGCGACAACGCACCACTCGTCCAAATAGAATTAGTTTAAGGTAAAAGCACCCATGAAGACAACAACACCGTTTCCTTCCGCAAAAGATATCAAGCAAAAGTGGTATATTATTGACGCAGCTGGAAAAAACCTCGGCCGCTTAGCAACACAGGTTGCCACCATCCTTATGGGCAAAAACGCCCCTGACTTTGTCCCTCATATGGACAATGGTGGTTATGTTATCGTTACCAATGCCGCACTGCTTGATATTGATATGAAGAAGCAACTTGAAAAGAAGCACCAGACACACAGTGGTTACCCAGGTGGTTTCAAAGAAGCTACAGTGCAGCAGACACTACAAAAGAAGCCAGAAAAACTGGTAGAACTTGCGGTGAAAAACATGCTTCCGAAGAACCGTCTTGGTCGCGCATACTTTACTAAGCTTAAAGTATATAAAGATGATCAACACAAGCACGAAGCTCAGAAGCCAATTCACTTGTCCTAATTTGTTCATAAGCGAATTAACAGAGAGATACTATGACATTGCAACCAGAACAACCAGAACAATCAGTAACACCAGTAGTCGAAGCTCCAAAGCCAAGAGCAAAAAGGAAGAAGATAGAAATTCCTTCAGCCCTTTCTGGTAAATATTTTTACGGTTTAGGCAGAAGAAAACGCGCTATCGCACAGGTTCGTCTCTACGTTGATATGCGTGATTCTGCTGGTGGAGCCGTTGTAAACAAGAAACTCCTCGAAGACTATTTTGACACCGAAGAACAACGTGTTGACGCTGGAAGACCTCTTGATGTTACCCAACTTCCTGATCGTTTTTTCATCTCCGTACAGGTCAAAGGTGGTGGTAAATCAGGACAAGCCGATGCTGTAAGCATGGGAATCGCGCGCGCCCTCCTTGCCTTTGATATCAGTCTCCGTGGTCAGTTGAAACTTGCAGGACTGCTTACCCGCGATCCTCGTGAGAAAGAACGCAAGAAGATCGGTCTCAAGAGAGCTCGTAAAGCTCCACAGTATACAAAACGTTAAGATTATTTCTTTTCTTTGTTTCAAAAACACCCGCTTCGATTCGAAGCGGGTGTTTTTTTACCTGCATTCCGAATCACTAATCGGTATACTTGTAATGAAAACCGGAGAAACCCCATGGAAAACACCTGCATCTTCTGCAAAATCTGCCACAACCAGGCACCTGCCAAAGTCGAATACAAAGACGACAAAGTCACCGTCATCCACGACATCAACCCCAAAGCCCCCGTCCATCTCCTCATCATCCCCAACGAACACATCGAGTCCCTCATCGCCATCGACGAAGAACAACACAAAGACATCCTTTCCCACATCCTCCTCACCGCAAAAAAGATCGCCCAACTCCGCGGATTAGACAGCAAAGAAAAAGGGTATCGGTTAGTTGTAAATACAGGAAAACAGGGCGGGCAGATTGTTTGGCATTTGCATGTGCATTTTTTGGCTGGGGAGCAACTGTAATTTTGATGAATAAATTGCAACACGTTTTGAAAAAATAATACTGAGGAGTGTGACATATTTATTAATATCTATAAAATAGTAGTGCACAGGCTGAATTTCGTTACTGAATACTCCAATTCACTAGTCAATGATGTTATGCCCTCTACACCAGTTTTGCCTGTAGATGGAGGCCATGTCACTAATATTGCGGATTTTATAATTCCTCTGGCATTTCCCGCAAGTCTCTCTTTTTTTCTTTTACTACTCCCTTTTATAGCTGTTTCCAAAAAACGTTGGAAATTGATTGTTTTTCTTTTTTTGTATTGGACGTTAGTTGGAACATTATTCATGCTTTGTAATAGTGTTTATGGTGATGGTATATTGGCACTTGTGCTACTGATTCTTTATGTCCCTGTCTTAGTTTTTATTTTTCTTTACAGTATTAATCCTCTTCTCTTTGGTATATTTTTTGCACTCTACTACATGTTGTTGTTCATAAACTGGAGAAAGAAAAAACAATGGCAACAAAAACAAATGCAGCATGGCACTGGAAATCAAAGCAGTTAACCCGTTACAATCAATACTAGTTTTCTTTACCCAAGGATCACCTTTATGTACAACGTTCTCGTTACCGACCCCATCCATCCTGATGGTATTGCTCTTTTGCAGAAGGATACCAAGATCCACGTTGATGTGCAGGAAACTATTTCCCAGGAAAAGCTGGGGGAAATAATAGGCAACTACGACGCCCTCATCCTTCGTTCCAGAACCACTCTCCCAAAAGAGATTCTGGAAAAAGCCAAAAAGCTCAAAGTCATCGGCCGTGTTGGTATTGGTGTGAGCCATATCGATGTAGAAGAAGCAAGCCGCCAAGGCATTATTATCGTTTATTCACCGCGTGGAAACGTGGTTTCAACTGCAGAACACACGTTGGGTTTATTGTTAGCTCTGGCAAAGAACACCATACCTGCTCATCAAGCATTGCAACAGGAAAAGTGGGAACGTTCACGCTACGAAGGCACAGAACTGGCTGGAAAAACGCTTGGCATCATCGGTCTGGGAAAAACCGGAAGCGAAGTAGCTTGGCGTGCTAAAGCCCTTCTCATGAACGTTATCGCCTACGATCCGTATGTTGATCAAGACTATGCCTCGAAACGGTATACCCAACTCCTGTCACAGGAAGAGGTTTTGGCACAGGCTGATTTCCTTACCCTGCATATTCCTTTGAATGAGCACACCCGCAACACGATCGACAGCAAAGCATTGGGATTGATGAAGAAAGGTGCGTCCCTCATTAACTGTGCCTACGGCGGGTTAATTGACGAAAATGCCCTCATAAAAGCGCTTGAATCTGGAAATCTTGCAAGTGCCGCTCTGGATGTTTTTGCCAGCGAACCGGTGGCAAAAAATGCATTTAAAGACTTACCTCAAGTGGTGACCACTCCCCACCTCGGAGGCGACACCCTTTCCGCCAAGCAGAAATCTACCACCGATGCCTGTCAGGGCGTCGTGGACGTTTTGGCTGGTCGCTCTCCTCAATTTCCAATCAACCTTCCAACACCATTGCCATCCGACGTTGACTACTACAAGCCGTATCTCCAACTCATGGAAAAACTTGGGAAATTTACCCAGCAGTTTGTTGACGGCACGATTGGCAACATTGAATTTACCTTCACCGGCGATATAGCGAAGAAAAATACCGACATCCTCAAAGTAAATTTCCTCCTACATCTCCTGAAATCCGCTGGAAACGAACACCTCAATATTGTGAACGCCTACTACGTCGCACAGGATCAAGGAATCCAGATTACCGAAAAGAAAAACAAAGAAAGCAATAATTTTGCCAGCCTCATCAGCGTGAAAGTGATTACCAATAGCGAAGAACACATCATTTCCGGCACTGTTTCCCGCAAACAACCACGGTTGGTGCAGATCGACAGCTTCTGGATTGATGTTTCCCCAGAAGGGTTTGTGCTCCTCACGTACCACCGCGATCAACCGGGTGTTATCGGCGATCTTGGCACTCTGCTGGGAAAAAACTTCGTCAACATCGGTGCCATGGAAGTCGGCCGTTCCGCTCCTGGGAAAGACGCCCTCATGGTCACCAACCTCGATTCCGAAGCCTCCGAGAAGGTGCTGGATGAGATCCGAGAGATTAAAAGTGTGATTTCCTGTAAGCAGGTTTCGTTATAGTTTGAACGTCGGGAACAAAAATTTTTGTTCCGTCCAGAAGCCCCTCGGGTAGAGAACACCCAGAAGGATTGCCACGTTGCAAAGCCTTCCTTCGACAAGCTCAGGACAGGCCTCGCAAAGACACAGTAAAGAGTAATTTATTTATGCTTCAACGTACACAACCAATACAACACATCATCTTCGACTGCGACAGCACGCTGACCACGTTGGAAGGCATTGACGAACTTGCCGCACTGGTGGATAAAAAAGAGCACATCAGCGAGCTCACCCGCAAAGCCATGGATGGCGAAGTACCGCTCGAAGGTGTCTTTTTCGAACGCATCGATCTCATCAAGCCAACCTACACCCAAATGGTGCAGGTCGGCAGACAATACACCCGTTCCCTTTCCAACAACGCCAAGATGATCTTTGAAATCGCCCGCTACTTTGGCAAAAGTTTGTATATTTTTAGTGCTGGTTATCTTGCATCTTTAGAAGTGTTAGGCGATTACCTCGGACTCCCGCGGGAAAACGTCCGTGCCGTCGACATCATTTTCGACCAGCAGGGAGACTATCTCTACTGCCCACGAGATCAGCTCCTCACCTGGACTGACGGCAAACTTCGCCTTGTCCGTCACATGAACTTTCCCTACAACAACACCATGATGATCGGCGACGGCGCCAACGACCTTTCCGTTCAGGAAGGAGTTGATCTCTTTGTCGGCTATCAGGGAGAAAAAGAAAACCGCTTCATGCGGGAAAACGCCAGAATTTTTTTACAAGGTGATGACTTATTACCAGTCATCTCGATGATGCTGACAGTTGAGGAAAAGGAACAGCTTGCGAAGACGCATTATGCACAGATGGTGAAGCAGAGTGAGGCGATGGTGAAAGAGCGGGTGGTGGTGAAGAAATAATTTGGTAGTTTTTTTCTTGCCAGAGGGAAGTCATCGAAGTCGAAGGCTTTCGACGAATGCGATCTCGATTTCGCAGGCTGCACTTGGGGAAAGAGTAAACTAAGTCAAAATTTTGTGTCATCCTGAGGCTTTTGCGAAGGATCTCTTCGTAGCAAGGTGAGTATTCTGTTGCCCCGAAAGTGTTTCGAAGAGATCCTTCGACTACGAGGACTTCGCTCAGGATGACACAATTTCTTTATGCTGCATCAAACAAGCATTTTACTACGGTTTCACTGTCGGCAACACACTCGTCGTCCCAGGCTTATCTACAAACGCCTTAATAAATAAATCCTTCTGCCCCTGCACTGGATCGTCAGTAAAGACAGAAATTGTCTTACTCTGCAACCCTTCTCGCACACCCGCATCAAATGTTACCTGAATCGATGTCTCTTCGTTGGGAACAAGCGTTTGTTTGCCAACAACTGCAGCGGTGCAACCACAGGATGTGCTGACACTTTTAACCGTCAAATCGGCAGTGCCGGTATTTTTGATAATAAAATCATGCGTAACCCGTTGATGCTGCTGGATCGCGCCAAACTCAAAAGTGTCATTTGCCACGGAAATCTTGGGAGTCTGGCCTGATGGATTTTGCTGACCGGCAGAGAACGCCTTGATTATTTTAGGCCAAGTTTGTTGCGAGAAGAACACCCCAACGACGGGAACAAGTATCAGCACTGCAACGATAAAAAGGCGCAGTGGAAGGGAACTTTTAGACACTGGTGCAGACGGCTTTTCAACCAGATGAAATTTTCTTTCCTCGGCTTTGAGCTTTGCAGGTGCGACAGGTGCAGATTTTTTCTTAGCATTTTTTGTGTTGCTGATTGGTTTTATACCACCACTTGCGGCGGCTTTCTTTTCTTTGCCATATTTTTTATTCGTGGCTAACTGAGCAACACGGATTGGGTCGGCTTTTTTAGGAGCAGCTTTCACTGGTTCTGGAGCCTTTTCTAGTGCTTTTTCTGGCTCAACTGCTTTTGCTGTAGTTTTGTTTTTTTTCGGTGGATTTTTAAACCGTTTTGGTGGGAGCTTTTGCTTTTTTGGCATTGTTCTTCCTTACTGGGTACAATGAAAAAGTTGAAACTAGAGTGTAACGTCTAGCAAATTTGTAAACTTGAAAGGTGCTGACCTCCGACATACAGCCGAAAAAGTCACTGACTTTCATTCTAACCTAAGTAAAGGATTATGCAATGAGCTTTACCTTGCAGACCACACTCCAGAAAACCATTACAGCCTACAACGCCTATTCCGGACTCCGTCAACAACTTTTTCTCCTCTCTGACACCGCGAGACAGTCAAGTAAAAAAGCCATCTTTCACCTCATGAAAGACAAAATCGAAGACGGCAAACAACTCCTCATCGATGCCAAAGAATGCCTAGTGAAAGCGTCAGCACTCGTCGAACAGGAAAGCTACCTTCAGGAAAGTGGTTCGTACAAAGGTGCCGTAGAAGAATATCTCGAAGCCAAACTTGTAGAAAGTTACCTCACCGGCAAAACCACCTTTGACCTTTTCGAATTCTCTCTTCCCGCTGAAATGGTGCTCGGTGCCATCTCCGACTTCACCGGCGAACTCGTCCGCAAATCCATCCTCCTCGCCACCGAAGGCAAATCAACAGACATCGCCACAATCAAACAAGTTGTCGAGGATGTCGTCCTCGCCCTCGCCGACATCGAAATGGGCAGCGGCGGGTATTTGCGCAACAAGATTGATCAGGTGGATAAGAATTTGAGAAAGATTGAGGATATTTTGTATACGATGAAGATGAGGGCGTTTTCTACACCACCTCAATCTCAAACCACACATTAAAATTCTCAAACCATTCCTTGCTGTTGTTGTGTGCGATACCAAAGTCTTCGCGATAGCGTTGGCCTGGTTGAGTGTATTCGGATGCAAAAAGATCGAGGATGAATTCGCCAACTTCCCCAGGTTTGAGCTCTCCGGAAAAGGTTGCGGCACACTTGTCAGATGGCCAGGATGTGGCTCGAAGTACACTGCCACCATCAATACCCGGCGGATTTGGGTTGAGCCCCTTAGCCGTTACGCCCGGGTCTTTCCTGATATACAAACCAACATCACTCATATTTTCCCCAGAAACGTTACGGAAACGAACACGAAACGTCTCATGCCAGCCTTTTCTCAAAAGAAGTTTTTGGTCCACGTATTCCACCTTAATCGGCGAAGGAATGCTCTCCACCATGTAGGGCATCGGATCAACCCAGTCCGCAAAGGCCGAGTTGCGCACGCCGTTTAGTTTTAACCCCCAGTGCAGGTGCGGTCCACCGGACGAGCCAGCGCAAGGATTGCCAGGCATACCACCCGACAACCCAATCACCTGTCCCATTTTCACCTGATCCCCAAGGTTCACTTTGAACGCATTAAAATGTGCATAAATCGTCATCCCAAACCCATGATCAATCCTGACCGAACAACCAAAACCACCGGAAACGTTATTTTCCCGCACGATGACCTTTCCATCAGCCGAAGCAACCACCGGCGTAAACTCATCACAAGCAAAATCAACACCCGGATGACCAGAAAGTGGACTGTAATTTCGCAAGTTTTGCCCAAAATACTGGCTTATCGGATATTGAACGGGAAGGGGACGAAGGAGTTTGAATGTCATAGTTTATTACTCCGTAGAGACAATGGCACTGCCTTGTCTCACCTCGCGGATTGGATGATTTCACTGTTTATAACGTTGGATGGGCTATGCTGCTTGCTCTTTCCGCCTAGGAGACAAGGCAGTGCCGTTGTCTCTACGTTGAAAAATTCTCCGGCACCGCAATCCCCAAATGCGCATACGCCGCCGGCATCGCCACGCGACCTTTTGCGGTTCTATTCAAGAAACCGAGTTGCAGCAGAAACGGCTCGATCACATCTTCTACCGTTCCCTCATCCTCAGCGATAATGGCCGCCAACGTGCCTAATCCAACCGGTTTTCCTTGGAAATTTCTGATCAGTTTGAGCAACAACCGACGATCTATGTCATCAAGCCCTTTCGCATCGATTCCCAACTTTTCCAATGCCACTTCTGCAATCCGCAGATTCACAACACCCTTGTTCTGCACCTGCGCAAAGTCACGAACACGCTTCAGAATACGGTTTGCAATACGTGCCGTACCACGACTGCGCTTTGCTATCTCGTGAACAGCATCGTTATCGATTGGCACATTCAAAATCTTTGCCGACCTCGTCACAATCTTTTCCAACTCCGCTTCCGTATAGAAATTAAGCCGATGAATCGCCCCAAACCGGTCACGCATCGGAGAACTCAGCAACCCAATGCGAGTTGTAGCACCCACGATGGTGATCTTGGGAATATCTAGCCGAAGCGTTCGAGCCGCAGGCCCTTTTCCAATGATAATGTCGAGCACATTGTCTTCCATCGCCGAGTACAGCATTTCTTCAACAACGCGGTTCAATCGGTGAATTTCATCGATAAACAACACATCACGCTCTTGTAGGTTCGTTAAAATCGATGCCAGATCACCCGTCTTTTCAATCGCCGGACCCGATGTTATGCGGATATTGCTGCCAAGTTCATTTGCAACGATGGTCGCCAAGGTCGTTTTTCCCAACCCCGGTGGGCCATAAAGCAACAAGTGCTCCAACGCCTCATCGCGCTGCTTTGCCGCTTCGATGAAAATTTTCAAATTATCAATCAACTGCTCCTGCCCAACAAAATCACTAATACACTGGGGGCGCAGCGTGACCTCAAACACCCGCTCATCCTCGATCTCCGAGGGAGCAATCACACGTTCTTCGCCATCAGGCATACCGGTTGTCCTCGCAAAAAATCGTAACTACACTATACAGTAACAGGGTGAAAATGTAGAGACGCAGAGGGGGAATGCTAAGCACTAAACCAAACTGCAAAAATTCAAAATTAAACGCTATCGAAATATAAACCAACATCCAGTGTCTCAATAACCAAGCTATAACAAGGAGAAAAACATGGGCATCGAAGGAGTATTTATGTTCATCTTCCTAGCCGGTCTTCTTACGATCACCAGCTTCATCCTCTTTCTCATCCTCAAAAACAAAAAAGGCGAACATTTTCAGTTCTCCTCCCGTAACCTTTTCCTGTTCTATCTCTACTTCATGACGTTTGTTAGTCTTATTACGTTCACATTTGGCTGTGGATTTTTGCTCAAGTCAGGGTTTGCTATCGCCTTTGGCCCTGATTTTGTTTCCTCTGAATTTCGAAGTCAAACAGTCCCTACTGTGAAAGAACAACCCTGCACCGACCTTTACGCACCAGGGAAAGACACCAGTATCAGCGATGCCTCTCGTCAGCAGTACATTAAAGACTGCGAAGACGAACGTGTTCGGGCAAAGAAAGAGCTTGAAACCCGCAGAAGAGATTTCTGGAAAGAAAACCTGCTCAACGGCCTTTCGCTGGCATTGATTGGTGGCTTGGTGCTTCTTTTTCACTCATTAGGAATGCGCGCCATGATCAAAGATGAAGATTCCCATCTTATCTATCGACTTTTCCTTATTTACAATGTAGTATTCTTCGGCGTCGCATCAATAGTCACCCTCAGCATTGCTGTTTACTCCACGTTGCGCTACTTCATTCTTTCTTCAGAAGGCTACTACGGCGCAATGCCCGGGGAGCTACTGCCCTACGCAATAGTCTTCACACCCGTCTGGATCTATTTCATCTGGTCGTTTTGGGGGAATGTGAAGAGGGAGGGGTAGGGGAAATATTACGCTGGTGTTTGTGATTCAGATGTAAGTAGTTGCTTGATGAATGCTTTTTTCTGGTCGTCGGTGATTGCTTCGGGGTGTTCTTTGTTTGTTGAAGCAATCCAGTTTACTACTCTTGCTACATCTTTAGGTGCCCGGATAACCGGACTCAACTCCATAACTACTTCTAGAGCTTTTTTCCCGTAATTTGTTTCAGCCCAATTACTACCAAATTTCTCAGGAAATGATACGGCCATAGCTTTGCTGTAAGCCTCGCCTATTACATAGGATGCTGGATCTTGTGGACCTCCATAAAGTAACGGTTCATGAGCACTTCTTGCTTCGCCACCATGACCAAGAGAAAAGCCATAAGATGCTTCAAGTATGCTTTTATATGAGGTAGAGTTCGCTTGATCGATTTGATTTATTTCAGCAACTGTTAACGGTGTGGATGAGCCTCCTTGTCGACGTTCTGCCATTGTGAATAAAGTGTCAAATGATGAAATAAGATACCGGCCAACGGCAGTGCTTCTTAATGTAAGTAAGTCCTCAAAAGCCTGCGATCCAGATTGTTGCGCTAGAGAAGCTACCCAAAAATCAGCCAATGCTTCCTTCACAGCATTTGACGGGCCAAAATGTCCCAATACTTCATCGTATAGACCCCGACTTTTTGCCTTATCCATCACAATATAATGGGCAGCATGAAAATATTCCTCCGTAGCATGGCTTTTGAGACTTGCGCTGTTACTTTCAGGAAAAAGTGAAATAACTACGTTCATGTCTCCTTTACTATTAAGAAAAGATAACACCTGAGAACGGGGATCTTTCTCGTCTCTATTCGCTACATCAACAACAACGTTGGGGTTTGAAAGGACTAGTATTCCAAGTTGCTGCTCACTCAATTTAAGCGCATCAAAGGCCGCTTGTTCCATTTCGCGGGATCCAGCTTCTTCAGTGTACCCCTCTTGAGTTGTTGCAAATGCTTTCCAGATATCAACAGTTTTGGGAGTAAGCCCTTGAGCGCTCAGAAAATCGTGAGTAAGTTTTCTTTTGTCGGTGATAACTGCATCAAAAGAGCTCTGAAGACTATCTATCGATCCCATGCCGGTTCTGGTCAGAAGGTTCTCGATAGATTTAATACCTAGACTTCTATAAAAATCTATTAATTCCCATGTACCCTGAATAGCCACATCTTTTCCTCTCCGCCAGAGTTCATGCTGTGCTTCTTTAAGAGCTGCTACCTCGCTCTCTGACTTGATCTCTTTACTACCATCAATTCGACCTTTTAATTCTTGAAGTGAAGTCACCTCTTCTGAAAGTGCAATTATTCTTTCAAGGGGAATATTGTGTTTCCAAAGAGATTGAAGCACTGCATCAGCTCGTTGCTCATTCATAACTGCATCAACCTTTGATCGTATGGTTTGACACTTTTGATCAATCATTTCTTTTGCAGAATACGTCATTATAAGCTCTGCTTGACTTCTCAGCTCAGTTGAAAGAGATGTGTCTTTCGCAATACGGCTTAGAAAAGACAGTTTTTCTTCTCGTTGCTTTTTTATTGATGAAGAGACCTCAACTGGTGTGATCCTTAGCTCTTCAACATTCGCTCCGGTTGCTTTAATTGCCATATCAAGCGAAGCTAAAGAATCAGTAAGCACAGCATGATGCCCAATTCCTGCAACCAACCCACTTATTGCCGCCGTAGTAATCTCATCTCGACGTGTTTGTCTACTCTGATGCCTACATGCTTGCCATGTTGCTGCAGTTATCTCATGCACTACAACTGAAAACTTTTTACCAGCATCAATTTGTGTTGTGTAATAGTTGCGAACAAAGGTTGAAACAAATGATTGAAGTTCAGTAGGCTCAACTGTTCTTAATTCAGTTCTTAGTTGTTTGCCTAGATTTGTTAGTCGTTCAAACCTCTGAGTTCGTCGATAAGTTAGTAGGTTTTTGCTACCAACTCGTTCTCCTCGGTCAGTGGTCATAATGTAGATCCTTTTCCTGTTGGTACGAAATCAAACATGCTGAGCTACATCCTTCCTCTTTTCCACACAAAACCGCACAAAAAACTCCTGCATCTCCCCAATCTGCTCAGTTGCTGGCTTAGAAATGATGCTCTGCATCACCTGCATCGGAATACCGTTCCACTCCTCACTGTTAGCATAAACGCCATTCACATAATTCAACTGCGTGATCTTGAAATGTTGAAATACAGCACCCTCCAGCGTGTCGAAATTCATTTTTCGTTGCCGAATAACCGTCCCCTCTTTCGTTCTGGTAATATCCGAAAACCCAGAAAAAATCATCCCCAACTCACTCATCGCACTCTTTAACGTGGAAAACGTTTGCACAATGGTGTTTCCAGTAATTTCTTGCCATAGCCATTCAGTGGAAAACGTCGAACCACTGACTGTTTCTGTACAGTTTGTTGTTCCGAACCAGTTGACCCAGGTTTTTGTTTTTTCTCCAAGCGCATTTGTTTTTTCCTCCATAACGGGAATAGTAAGGTTGATCAGTTGGTCAGTAGTTCCAACCGCAAGACGACTGAGAAACTGTTTCAGAGCGGAAAACGTTAGTTGTTGTTCTTGAATAATCTGCCCTCGTTTCAAAAAATTCAGCCCTGTATTCGGCTGGAAAGCACCCTTCAAATAACGATTCTGCAGCTCCAAAAGGAGTCTCTCTTTCCCCCTAAGATCGCTCAGGGAAACAGGAATCTCTTTATCCAACAGCACACACAGCTTTCTCAAGTCAGAAGAGTAAGACTTCAGATGGGGATCATCAGATGAAAACAGCATCTTCAGATCTTGCATCACTTGAGGCAACGACCCTGTTGTTCCCGCAAGAGCTTTTGTCAGCAGACAGCCCAATATCGAAAACTCGTTATCTCGCTGATCGACAAACCGCTCAATACGGCTTACCACATCGACAATTGGCCATTCTTCCAGCACGGATTTTACAGTTATGAGCATAGGAAAGTTTCCTGAAGAAATCAGTACAGTATAGCTGAAAACCATCAAAATTTCAAGAAATTGTAGTAAATATTACAAAAAGCCTTCCAATTATCGCCTCAATCCGTTACACTTATCCTGTTGCAAAAAAAGCTACAACACCAATTCCTGTCAAGAAAAAAGGAGTAGAATAGTGAACCTCCATCGTCCCCTCGAACAGACTGATCTAGAAATTTGGGAAGCCATCAAGCGTGAAGAACAACGGCAAAGTGATGGCATTGAATTGATCGCTTCGGAAAACTACATTTCCCAAGCCGTCATGGAAGCCATGAGCAACGTTCTCAATAACAAATATTCTGAAGGCTACCCAGGCAAACGCTACTACGGTGGCAACGAAATCGTTGATGTCGTTGAAACACTAGCAATCGAACGTGCAAAACAGCTTTTTGGTGCCGAACACGTCAACGTCCAGCCTCTCTCTGGAGGTCCTGCGAACACAGCCGCTTACTTAGCTCTTATCCAACCAGGCGACACCGTTCTGGGGATGAAACTCGACCACGGCGGACACCTTTCTCATGGCATGAAACTCAACATTTCCGGTCAACTCTACAACTTCGTTTCCTACGGTGTTGAGCAAGAAACTGGATTGATAGACATGGAGAAAGTTCGCCAACTTGCTCTTGAACACAAACCAAAGCTCATCGTCGCTGGATTTTCCGCTTACTCGCGGGACATGGACTGGAAAGCGTTCAAAGCCATCGCCGATGAAGTTGGTGCTCTGACAATGGCCGATGTCGCCCACATCGCCGGATTAATTGCAGGGAAACAGCTTGAAAGCCCTGTTCCATTCTTCGACGTCGTAACCACCACCACACACAAATCCCTCCGTGGCCCCCGTGGCGCTATCATAATGTGCAAAGAACAATTCGCTCCTGCCATCAATCGCGCAGTATTCCCAGGTCTACAGGGCGGACCACACGACCATATCAACGCCTCCAAAGCCGTTGCCTTCAAAGAAGCTCTCGATCCCAGATTTCAAGTCTACGCCGGACAGGTTATCAGAAATGCCCAAGTGCTCGCCCACGAACTCACCGAACATGGCTTCAGGATAATCTCTGGAGGAACAGACAACCACCTGATGCTTATAGACCTTGTCAGTTCCAAAAATATTCCAGGAAAAGTCGCCGTCGAGGCACTCGACGAGGTTGGCATTTCAACAAACATGAACATGATTCCTTACGATACCCGCAAGCCACTCGACCCGTCAGGCCTACGTTTAGGCACACCAGCCATCACCACCCGTGGCATGAAAGAATCCGAAATGAAAGCCATCGGCTCATGGATCAACAAAGTCCTCTCCAATCCAACCGATGAAGCCTTGAAAAAAGCAGTAAAACAAGAAGTGAAAGAACTCTGCAGTGGCTTTCCAGTGCCAGGAATTAGATATACAAACTAAGTAGTTACAGAATACAGTGCTAATAAGAGCCAGAAAGAATACTCTTTCTGGCTCTTTTGTTATCCCCACGTCCCCGTGCCAGTTGTCCGCCCACGGACAATGGCAACAGGCTGGGGTGTTAGAGGGATGTCCATAGGCGGACAACTCCCACCCTGATCGCTACACAGTTCTAGTACTCACCACTCTCGTTTTCGCAAACTGATCGCCTAATCTGCGACGATCTTTATCCGTAAGCAGCATAAGCAGCTCGATAAGAACAAAGTAAGGAATCAAAAAGACTACGTTTCGTATAAAAGACTGTCCTATTGTTGCCGGACTATTATCGGAAATAGAAACCACCGAAAGCCCCAATAGCCTTTTCCCAATACTAAGGCCACCAGTATCCCGAATAAACATATACGCCTTTCCAATCAGCAAAGCGCCAATGAATAAAGCAAAAAGTCCAATCGGATATCCTGTCGTTGCATTTGTTTTGAATCCTAACGAATAGTAAATAAAGTAAGAAAATAACATGATAAAAATTGCAATTGCTGAAGAAATAAGTGAGTCAATAATATATGCCAGTATCCGATACGAAGCCAATGCGGGAATTGTCTCGTTCTGATAAGTAGGAGGAAGAGGGATTGGGTTAACTCCATTTGTAGTCATAGGAAATCCTTTTTTAAATAAGTATCTAGAGCTAACTCAATAAAAGCACAACAAAGCAATATACACTCTGGGCATGATAATTCCGACGAAGCTGTCCTCCCTGTTTATAGTATGCATGAGAAAAAGTGCCAAATTTGGCACTTTTTCTCATGCATACTTATTAACGGGACAATGCAATGTCGGCAAAGAACACCTTCAACAGTTGAAAACTTTTTGAGTTAGCTATCGATGAGTAGAAGCACATTAACGTGGACGTTTAGTAACAATTGTTTCCGACCAACGATCCCCCAACCTTCTTTTTTCTGGGTTAGTCAAGGCAGCGATCAATTCGATAACCGTACCATAAGGAAAGTAAAAAAATCCATTTCGCTTGCAGGACTGCCGAACTGAAAGCGGTTGTTTGCTCACATAATCAACAGCCTGTATCTTCATCAGCTTTTTACCAAGGCTGATTGAACGATAATCCCTCAAAAGGAAATGAACAACCGCAACAATCGCCGCCAGCAAAGCAAGTGCCAACAACCAGACATCACGAATTCCGGAAGAGATATGCAATGCCGAAGCCACTCCCATCCAAAAAAGCATTGGAACAACGATAATCGCCAGAAAGATAAACCTGTCGATGAGAAATGCCCAGAATCGTGGCCAAAGCGATGGGATTTGATCAGGAGAATACTGGGTGGTTGCGGCCTCTAGAGTTTTTGTAAACGGCTGGTTGCTCAATAGTGCTGATGTAAGTTTGGCTACAACCCGAAGAGTATCCCCATAATCAATTTGCGCCAGCGGAGCCAGCGGCCTACTGCTAACAAGTACTTCAGTGTTAGAATCGCCAGTTGAGGTCAACCGAAACTCAACACTATTTTTCAAAGGGGTGAACACAGATTTTGTTGTTGCTGTAGTATTAACCATCGCAGCGATAACCCCATTTTGCTCATCACTGATACGCATTCTTTTCGCCGGTAAGGTTTCCAATAAGGCCAAACAACGCTGGAAAGCTTCAGCTTTCCCAAGAGGAAGAGAAATACTTTTTTTCTGGTGAACTATAAAAGGATTGGTAAATGCGCTTTTTTCAGGAAGCCTTTGAACTGCAGCAATATGCAACAACACCGTGCTTGCACCAGCTAACGCCGAAATAACAAACACGGCAGCAGAGATCACCTGTAAGCCAAGAGACAGACCTGATGTGAACAAAGAAACATCACCACTCAACAGCGAGACCAGAAAAACCAAGAGCATCAGTAGAACAAAAACCACCAGCGTAAGTCTGATAAACCGAGTTATAAAAAAATGTAGCATGGGGAATCGCTTTTTAAAGCGCTCTTATTTAACGTGAGATCGATGAAAGAATTGTCATTGCAATGATTTCCCACCACCTACAGGTCATTGCGAGGCCTGTCCTGAGCATATCGAAGGAAGGCTTTTGCGACGTGGCAATCCCTTGGGGTGTAGTGAGCCCGAAGGGATTACCACGCTCGGAGATTCTCCTTCGACATGCTCAGGACGAGTCTCGTAATGACACTTCAGGGTTCTTTACATCGAATCCACGTTATTTAGTTTTTTCTCGCCCCGCACATTTTGAGCGTAGTAACTCCGCCGCCTTTTGCTGCGCATCTTTTGGCAAACAAACCATCCATTTCTTCCCCTCAATCCAGAGAAAAATTGGCAATGTCCGTTCGACTCTCATCTGCAAAATTCCCGTTTTGACTTCGAAAGATTCGATAGAAGAGTAGGGTAGGGCTTTGCTTTTCGTATTCTCATCAAGGAGTTGCTCGAGAGGAACCTGCTTTCGTCGTTCGACAAACTCCTTCGACTTCTTACCAATAAAAAGCTTTGCCAGCAGGATTCCAATCAATCCATGCTG
Source organism: bacterium (assembly GCA_037128935.1). Taxonomy (GTDB): domain Bacteria; phylum Patescibacteriota; class CG2-30-54-11; order JBAXVQ01; family JBAXVQ01; genus JBAXVQ01. Next base: position 44,686 of record JBAXVQ010000011.1, read on the forward strand.
GTATTTCGTGATGCGAAATGCCGATGCCCAGAATGATTCCCCATGATTGAGTAGATACAGTTTTTCATTGCCAAACACCACAGAGTGCGCTGCTAGAGCTCGTTGAACGCCAGGAATAGTTGCAAACGCTTGATCGGTTTCGAAGAGAATGGTTTCTGCCAAGGAAGGCTCCTTTACGAAAGAAAATATATTAAAGAATCCCTTTGTACACGTCTTTCCTGTGTCCAATTTTTGCAACAGAAAGAAAATCTTTATATGCCAAGTCTGTTCCTGAGCTGCTTTGGATTGATGGTGCGATCTTGGAAATCTCGTAGCCGCCGTAGAGCTTGCTGAGCATCATATAAATCATTGAGGTGTAGTGCCAATGCTTGCTCAAAAAACCAAGATCGGGGTCGGTTACTAGGTGCTGTTAGCTGGTCAATCGCCTTGACTGCGAATTTTTTCAAAGTGACAGAAATATTTTGTTTAGACATAGATAGCTTTAGTGTTTGTACTATTATGATTGTTGTCCACAAGAGGTTCAAATGGTAGAGATTCAAGCTTGTTAGGAAGACGTTTTTTTATCGGATAAAGTGTCATTAAAGATCGGGCTGAGAATACTTTCTCCAACTATTGAAGAGCCAACTATAAAACACTTTCCTCCTAGATCATTCAATAAGGGATCATTTGTTGTTTTTCTCAAAGCAATACCTAAAAGAGAAATTGAAGCACCAACTAAAAAACGTGAAACTCTTTTTCTGTTAGTATCAGGCTGGTCGTTCATGGTCATCACTCTCCATGCCAGTAAGCTTGATGCAACACCAGATCCGTGAATTATCAGGGCTTCATTAGAAGAAAGCCCCGATAAACCAGATAAATGATCTGCTGCAAATGTCGTTCCAAATAAAATAGCCGAAAGTTCTAGCTTCGCAATCGGGGTTTCTATATTCTTCCAAATTCTATCTCGTTTTGTCTGGTACGAATTTACACATAGTTGCAAAAAACTTGAATCATAAATCCCACGCAAAGATTGAATTAACATTTTTCGCGCATTACTAAAGGTTTTTTCTAAAGTATTTGTAATTTCAAATCTTGCTGTCAAAAAGTTGCTCCTAAATGATATAGAAAAAAACTATGACAGAGTAAAGATGAAAAATCAAGAAAATGATGATTATGAACAAAACTTTGCTATAGTAACCATGTAATTACGGTACATGATATATGCTCTCGAAAGTCCTTTCCACCGCCCTTTCCGGACTCGATGGTCAACTTGTCGACGTCGAAGTAGATATCACCCGTGGCCTACCTGCTTTCAGTATCGTTGGCCTTCCCGACGCCGCCATCAACGAATCCCGCGACCGTGTCCGCTCTGCAATCAAAAACTCCGACGCTACCTTTCCCCTGCATCGCATCACCGTAAACCTCGCCCCCGCTGACCTCCGGAAAGAAGGCCCTTCCTACGACCTTGCCGTTGCGGTGGGAATTTTAGCCTCCACCGGTCAAGTCATACTCCCCGAAGAAAAAGCAATTTTCATCGGAGAACTAGGATTGGACGGCTCGCTTCGCCACACCAACGGTCTCCTCCCGATGCTTTCCGCCGCTCAAGAAAACGGCATCAGAAAAGTTTTTGTCCCCTCCATCGACGCCGAAGAAGCCTCCCTTCTCGAAGACGTGGAAATCTACCCCGTCCGCAACCTCCGCCAACTCATCAACGTCCTCAACCACGAAGATACGTTGCATCCACTCGCCACCACGGCAATTGAGACACTCCTCGCCACCAACGATTTTCTCACCGACATGGCACACATCAAAGGCCAAGAACACGTCAAACGCGCTCTGGAAATTTCCGCCGCCGGAGGCCACAACCTCCGCATGTCCGGCCCTCCCGGTTCAGGAAAAACCATGCTTGCCCGCGCGTTCCCTTCAATCCTCCCATCGCTTACTATCAACGAAGCCGTCGAAGTCACCAAAGTCTACAGCGTTGCCGGACTACTGCCGGCCGGACAGGCATTGATCACCCAGCGACCCTTTCGCAGCCCACACCACACCACATCGGGCATTGCACTGGTTGGTGGAGGGAAATGGCCTCGCCCTGGGGAAATCAGCTTGGCACACCGAGGCGTACTTTTTTTAGATGAATTTCCAGAATTCTCCTCCATGGCCTTGGAAGCCCTGCGCCAACCGCTGGAAGACGGCACTGTTTCCATCACCCGTGTCCAAGGCTCGGTTTCTTTCCCCGCCAAAATGATGCTCATCGCCGCCATGAACCCCTGTCCCTGCGGTCATTGGGGAAACCCTGATAAACAATGTGTTTGCTCCGCCGTCCAAATTTCCCGCTACCAAAAACGCCTCTCCGGCCCACTCCTCGACCGCATCGACCTCCACGTCGAAGTCCCCTACGTCAAATACGAAAAACTCCAGTCCCTCTCTGACGGCGAACCCTCAAAAACAATCCGCAACCGCGTCGAAGCCGCCAGAAAACGCCAACTCGACCGCTTCGCCCACACCGACATCACCTGCAACGCCGAAATGGGCGCGAAAGAAGTAAAAATCCACTGCCCCGTCGACGAAGAAGGCCAACAACTCCTCAAAATCGCCATGCAACAACTCCAACTCTCCACTCGCAGCTACCACCGCATCCTAAAACTCTCCCGCACCATCGCCGATCTAGAAGGTGTGGAAAGTATCGCCACGTCGCATATTGCGGAGGCGTTGCAGTATAGGATGAAATAAGGGATTTACCCCCGTAGAGACGTAGGCACGCCTCGTCTCCTGCGGAAATACCCACTCGAACAAGGCGGCTTCAGCCCCTTGTCCCGACAACGCCCTTCCCCAACCACAATTCACCACCTACCGCGGGACAATGGGCTGAAGCCCGTTGTTCGTGTGTGTCCCCAAGACGCAATGAATCTCGTCTCTACCGCACCCCCACCTCCCCATACC
>JBAXVQ010000110.1:0-3917 GCA_037128935.1 bacterium
GGGTTGGGAGGGTTGCTTGGAGTGTTGCAACTAGTTCTCTGGTTGGGGTGAAGGGGGGGATGTCGGGTTCGGGAAAGTAGCGGTAGTCGTGGGCATTTTCTTTGGAGCGCATGGAGCGGCTGATTTCTTTGTCGGCATCCCAGAGGCGGGTTTCTTGGGGGATGGTTTCTCCGTCTTCGATGGCTTCACGTTGGCGTTTTATTTCGAAGTTGATGGATTTTTCAAGAGCACGGAAGGAGTTGAGGTTTTTGAGTTCGACTTTGGTGCCGAGTTCTTTTTGGCCTTCGGGGCGGATGGAGACGTTGACGTCGAAGCGCATGGCACCTTCTTGGAGGTTGCCTGTGTTGATGCCGACCCAGGAGAGGATGTTTTTGATTTTTTTGGCGTAGAGGACGGCTTCTTCGGCGGTGGTCATGTCGGGTTCGGAAACTATTTCTAGAAGTGGTGTCCCTGCGCGGTTGAGGTCGACAAGGCTGTGTCCGTCGTTGTCGTGGATGAGTTTTCCGGCATCTTCTTCTAGGTGGGCACGGGTGATGCCGATTTTTTTCTCGGTTCCGTCGGATAGGGTGACCGTGAGTGAGCCTGTGGAGCAGAGAGGAAGGTCGTATTGGGAAATTTGAAAGCTTTTTGGGTTATCAGGGTAGAAGTAGTGTTTGCGATCCCATTTGGTGAATTCGGGGATTTCGCAGTTGAGAGCGAGTCCGGCGAGGATGGATTTTTCAATGGCTTCTTGGTTTGGGACGGGGAGTACTCCGGGCATGCCGAGGCAGACGGGGCAGACGTTGCTGTTGGGTTCGTCTCCGAAGTTGTTGGAGCAGCCGCAGAACATTTTGGTTTTGGTGATGAGGTGTGCGTGGATTTCGAGTCCAATGGTTGGGGTGTAGTTTTTTGCCATGATAAGTAGTGGTTTTGTATGGTAATTAGGTTGATTTTTGAGTGTGATTTATTGTAGTTGGTAGATTTGAAATGCGATGACCCAGATAGTGATTGCTGCTGTTATTTTGATAATATAGTGCCATGGTATGGCTATTGGGCCAAGGACAAACCATTTTTGCCAGTAGGTTTCGCGTGGGTTGAAGCGTTTGAGGGTTACTTTGGGGTTGGCGATGTACCAGAGGAAGTCTTCTACAACTGTTCCGATGATGTAGGACATGATGAGAAGCCAGAGGAGCCGCCATGAGAAGTCTGCGACGGCGATGGGGAGGGCGATGATGAGGAGGGGGAGGAGGAGCCAGTACATCCAGATGTGGTAGGAGGAGTAGGTGTATTTGCTGTCTTGTCCGATGCGCCACCAGTCTTCTGAGACGGAGTAGCCGTCTTGGCCGGATTGAGCGGCTTCGACTATGGATATTGAGGACATGGAGACGATGATGAGGAGGAATATGAGTAGTTCTTTGCCAGTCATGGGGTGTGGTTTTTTTGTTGTGACGGGGTTTATTGTAGAGGAAAAATTTTGGGAATGCGAGGGGGGATTAACTAAATAAATTGCTTATAACTTGAAGAGTTTCAGTTTGATTACATCTTTCGCTATACAAATTCTCTACGGACTCTTTAATTTTGCCAATAATTTCATCGGTTTTTCCCGACCGTAGATAAGATTTTTCTTCATCAACTTCAGCTAGTAAAGCCATGATTAGTAAGGCGTTTTGAGGGGTTAGAGTGTTTGGATAAGGTGCTTCTGATATTAATGAATTAACTATTTCATAAGTAGCGTTATGCCGCTGCGTTGTGGGTCGTAGATAACTATCTATATAGAATCTAGCACTTTCTGTTGTCATTGTTGAAGTTATGCCTCTAACTTCTATTCCACCTTTTTTTATTTTGTTTATAGCTCTTGTTTTTACGCCCTGATTTAATTGGGGTATTTTTTCATGATCAGTAATTCTTTGAATTGTGTCAGGACTTTCATTAGCTGCTCTTAACATTGATATATTCCAAGCAACAATTCCTAATATTACTAAACCAGCGACTGTGGATGGTATAGGATTATCTACAATCCATTTTTTAGCTTGTTCTATTGTTGGGAGGTTGGTTCCTAAACCCAGAAGATTTGTTGCTAGAGCTTTTTGATGAGGAGAAATTTTTTCTCTAAGGCTGTGTCTATGCTTTTCTAGTCGAGCAAGTATGCTATGGCAGAATGGGTTTTTATGAGCGAGCTCTAGTGTTGCTTCGGCAGCTTGGTGGGCTCTTTTTTTTCCTTTGTGATAGAGCTCTTGTGCGTGGCCTTTTGCTTCAGACCATGTAGTGTGTTGTAGATGTCTTATCATGTTTTTTTCCATATTTTTGTGATGATAATTACCTGATTATGATAGGGATAACTTTTTTTGTTGTAAACATTTCTCGAATTATTGGTATTTAATTATTTTCTCTATTTTGCAATTTCTGTTAGTTTGAATACGGTTTTAATTGTTTTGTTACGGAGATAGTGGTTTTTGTGTACTTTTTAGTTTTGTTATGTTACTATATTTTTCTTGATGGGATTGATTTTTTAAAGAAATTATTATTCCGATTTGTTTTTTTATCTAAGTAGTAACTTTTTTGGGGAATAATTTTGTCTTCTGTGCCGGCAAGAATATTGCCTCCTTCTAGGGTTTTTTATTTTGGTGCAACTACACTCGTTGACTCTATGGCGAGATTGGCTACTAGTGGGCTTGTTGTTGTGAATCCTGCTGCTGCTGTTTTGGGTGATATTAAAAGGCGTGATGAAATGTTGTTAGCTGTGGCTTTGCCTCTTCGTAGTCTTACTGATTGGTTGAAGGTGGGTATTAAGTCTAGTCTTCTGGCTGTTTACGGAAGTGATGAATCTATGCTTAGGCAAGAAAGAGATTCTTTGGTGAGAAGCGGAAGAGCATTAAACAAAGCTAGCTTTGTTATTTTGGGAGCGCCTGAAGATATTGGTGAAGGTGTTGCAAATTTTATTAATGCCCCAGAGGATTCTTGGAGATTTCAATTGGCAGAAGGCAGAATTTTGTTATTTGAAAGTACGGCTCGAGATGCATATCGTGAATGTCCGCCCGTTAATATTGAAGGTTGGAGGTCTTGGTTGAAATAGCTATATGTTATGTTTTTTATCATTCAATTGGGAGTAATGAATCGACATTTTCATATCTAGCAAGGTCTTCAATTAGTGTTAAAGTAGTAACTCGCTGATTTCTATAGTCTGTTCTAGCAATTGTTAGGAGTTTTTGTTTTAGAAAATTTTCAATATTCTCTTCTGTTGATGCTTGTTCCCTCATATATGAATCTGTTAGCAAGAGGAGGAGCATAGCTTCCCTGCCTTCTATCTCTCTGCGGTGGATTAGGTCGATGGTAAAATTTAAGGCTTCAAAAGGGATTCTGAGTCTGTCGAACATTTCTGTGAATTTCTCTATTTGACGCATTTTTCTTGTATATTCATCTTTAGGATGTTTGTGTTTCTTAGCTTCATTTCTTAAATTTTCTAATACGATTCTTTTAGTATTGGCCTTCTGTATTGAGTTTGATTCTTCAAGTAGAGGTTCTCTTTGCTTTCTTCTTGATTCTATTATTTTTGATCCTATGTAGGTAGATATTAGTAATGCAATTGCAACGCCTGATCCAGGGAGTATCCATGAGGATAAAGTTTGATCGAGTGAGTTTTGTAGTTGGGGTTGAAGTTGGTGTAGTGCATCGGTTGATTTAATTATCGGTGCGAATGCGAATGCAAGTTGAGGGAATGATCGATTGAGTTTTCTTGCAAGTGTATTTTGTCTAGGTGTCCTGAATTGATCTAAGGTGCTCTTTGATAGGTTATTAGGATTTTCACATCTTTGTGTAATATTTCTGTTGAGTGTTCTTGGCATAGTATGTTATTTGTGAGAATTTCTGTATGTTTTACTTCAAACTTATGGCAGAGTACATTGTATATTATTTGATATTAACTTCAACTCTTTTGTTTT
>JBAXVQ010000111.1:0-3885 GCA_037128935.1 bacterium
GGGCGTCATGGATCGCCGGTTTTCCCGCGCTCCGCTACCCATGAGTGGTGATCGGTGCGCGCTGGTTCGTGTCCGGCAGAGGGGAACATCGGTGTAGACCGTCCGGCATCCGTATTTCGGGCTGAGGGCGGCCCAACGCTGGGCCTCACCTGCGCCGCTGGTGGGCATGTGAAGCGAGACGAGCGACGGCACGTGCCACGCATGAAAAATGCGCCAGGTTTGTGGCCGCACCAGCGGCGTCAGGTGCAGGCCATGTTGGGCGGGGGGTGTGACACGTAGAATGTGTTTCTTAAATGATAAACCCTCTCTTTTTTTTACCAATTTACTTACTTATTGTGAAAGATCTAGCCATAGATGAAATCCAATTGGACAATAGTGACAAAAATCGAAAGAGGTCTTCGTAAATGCTCTAAACTTTCCACCATTTATTACATCCCCAATTGCCTTATCTAAAGTTGTATCCATTAAATCTTTAACGTGCGTATACTCAAATCCATAACACGGGGCTGCTGCTCCTCCAGGGTACATCAGAAGGAAGTTTCCTGGTTGCCCACAATCCGATTGTCCTAGAGGTCTATAAATTCCTTGTGCCCAGTTTTTTATAGTATTTATTTCGGGACTGAAATAAGATTGTAAAGTTTTCATATTTCGTTGTCGGGCACTGGGAGTAAGAGGATATGAATCCATAATACTAAGTAGTTCTGGAATTACATCCTCATGAAATGCATGAATGTCTTGGGTTGACATTTGTATTTCGGGATGTCTATATGCATCCTCTAAGTAACTTGTAGCGAACGCAGAAAACTTATTCTCAATAGCTAACTTAAGAAGACGTGGTAAATCGCGGAAGTTCACCTTAGTTATGATGGTTTGCAGGATGGCAGAAAAAGTATCAGGGTATATCTTACGATGCACGGATAGACTATCTACTGCTTTTAATGCTCGTGCGAACATCCCATAGTGACCACGCAACAAGAAATATGTTGAGCGATCTAAACTATAAAGTGATAATGCTATACTGTCTAATCCGGCATGATGTAGATCGTCAATTAAATTAGGCAAACTCCATCCATTTGTATTGAGCTTTACAATAAAATTATGTGCTTTCGCAAAACGAACTATGTCTAATAAGTAAGGATAGGATGTTGGCTCGCCACCACTCAGTACAATTTTTTTAAAACCACTTTCAGATGCTTCTGAAATGATTCGCTTGGCTAAATCTAAATCTAAATCTGATGATCCTTCAAATTCTTTTGGTTTTGCTCGATACCAAGATATGCGTGCATCACAACCAGGACACCGTCCCATACACCGATTAGTTACCTTGAGATTTATTTTCAGTTCGGGCATAACTCTACTCCTCAGCGAATTGTAATTCTGGAATGTTGTTTTTTGATGGCAAGTCTTTGCCTGAGTAAGGGCACAATCAGTCTTTCCGCAACAGAATTCCAAGTGTGATTTTTAGTAGAATGTTCATAAGCACTCATAGCGATTGATTCTCGTGTTGTTTGATCTTGTAAAAGCCAAAACAATTTATCTTCCAGATCTGATAAATCGCGTTCAAATTCGCAGAAATGAATACCAGTAGAGAAAAGCTTTTCTATACCATACGATAATTTATCAGTTAGAAGACATCCCCTACAGCCTGCAACTTCATATAAACGGTATGGTACATCACCGTACTTTGAGTAATGAAGTATTATTTTAGCAGAACACAGTGCTTCTACATATGCTTTCCCCCAATATTGCTCTGAGAACATTGTTTTCCAGCCATGACGATTAGCAATTTCATTAATAGTCTCGATGAATGGAATCCGATAAGCATGCCGCTCTACTTTGAAGAACATTCCTATATCAAGATGTTTTTCTGTATTTATTGGATGAAAAAGATGCTCATTATAAGCAAAGGGAATATAATGTGCTGAATTCGCCTTGAGAACATCATTGATAATCAAGTCATCCCCATCTGTTTGGATCATTAATAAATCAAAGGGGTAACTAATACCCATCTGCAACCATACATTAGGAAATGATTTCAAAAAATCCACATCTGGTGAGTGAACAGGTAAACGATGTTGAATATTTGTGTTTTGAATACGAGCAACCTCAATAGCCTGAAGATATGATCTACAAAAAGGATGGTCGTTATTTTTTTCTCGAAGGCGGTTAAAAATATAACGAGCACGACTCGCAGCAACAGCTGCGCCCTTTCCGCTATATGCTAACACATCCGGTCTAAAATTCGGCAAGACATCCAGTAATTCCTTTTCGTAGCTATCCAAGTCGTGCCGAACACGTCCAATGATTTGCAAATTCGGCGTACTATAAGCCCAATGACTGGCAATGGCTCCAAAAGAGTCATCAATAACGATAACTTTTAGGGCATTGTTATCAGTATTAGTGTCTTGTGGTTTCATTTTGGTTTTCCAATCCAGGTACACAAATAATCCATATGAACAAGCGTCTCATGATTATCTAAAAGAGGATTCTGTGGAAACGGGAAAGACGGGTTTACTCTGATAGGACAATAGGGGTCTCTTGCCAGCATAGATCGAGTGCCTGTTTCATGGACATGATGTAGATAAGATCGGGCAGCACATCCTCCCCCACATTGTGCTAAGAGAGAACATTGATTGCATCCCTCAATAATTTCAGGATTTGCGTTACGTTGGCGGAAAACTCGAAACTGAGGTGAGTTGATAATCTCGACAAGATCAAATTCTAACAAGTTGAGTGGGGATTTGTAATCGTGTAGATAGACACAGGGACTTATGTATACCCCCCCATCTGGAGTAATCGAATGAATTCTAAACGACGTTCTCCCACATGGACACCGTTTGGCATGCTGATAATTAGTAACAGCCGCAATCGGAGGCTCTCCCAAATCTATTGACTGGCATACCTCCATTAGAAACGCAAAACCCGCGTAGTACATATCAGGTGACAAAGCGATCTGGAGATGCTTGGGTTCAACCGGCTTAATCGGGTTAATTCGGATATTTGCTCCATACTGCTTGGCAAGAATAACCATTTGGCTTAAATGATCGATACTAAAATTCCAATTCATACCCGCCATAATGCAGGTATGTGATTTATTGTATTCTTGACAAATCTCAAGTGAGCGAATAGCTTGATGATAGAGTTTTGCTCCTCTATTTTGATTATGTTCATTCTCATAAGGCGAGTCAAAAGAAATATCAACATCATTAAGTAAATCAAACGCATCCCTATGATGCTCAAACAAATATAATAAGGTAATTCCACTGGTTGTCAGACCTACTTTTATGTCTGAATTAACAAGTTGAGAAATAATATACGGTAATAGAGTATTTTTTGGATTGGGGCCGTTAGTGAATAACGGTTCATTTCCTCCTAGATTGACGGTTTTTACACCATTCAGCGAAAGTTGACTGATAATCCTATCGATCATTGACAGACTCATGTTCTGTCCCTTACGGCGCGCACTCATACTGTAGCAATGATGACAACGATATGGGCAGTCATTGCCAAGCGTCCAACCTATATTTTTGATGCTACTAAGTGTCTCCGGTAAATCGCCAAATTCTTCTGTAGGCCCAGTGTTAAAGTCGTAGTGATCAAGCGCACCGTATGAAGATGTTTGTCTCACCTTTCGGGTGTTTGAACTAGACACAGGAGTCTCCTTTGTTGTAGTACGAGTTCCATTCCCTTGACGATGAACTTGGGTCGGATTATACAACGAACCTAGATTATTTGCAAATACAGAATACAAGTTCTGTCTCATTGTGAATGTGCTGACAATAGAAGGCTTGTTTTATTGTATGCAGAATGGGCATTACGGGTTGCGCCCCGCCCAACGATCCGCCTTAGCCGCGCCGCCGAACGGGCATTCATGAAACGCCACGG
>JBAXVQ010000112.1:0-3873 GCA_037128935.1 bacterium
CGCGAAATCTCTCCACCCCGCCCCATCTCTCGGTTACAACCTCACGGGTACACCCACAACCTCTTCCCCGCCCTCTGATGCCCGTCGAAATACGTCGTAATCCACAACGCGGGGATTATTTCGACTTGATTTTTTTTGGTTACTTTTTTTTATCAAGAAAAAAAAGTAACTCGACATGCAGGCGAAAACCACCGAAATACAAAGGTTCGCTGCAAACAAAGCAACCACATAGCATGCCTTTTTGGAGAGATGAGTGTTACCATTCCGCGCTGGAGACAAGGCATGCCATTGTCTCTACAGAAGCAGAATACAAAAAGTCCGCTGTCATACAGGAGTGAAAGAACTTTGCTATACTTAACAATGATAAAAGAACCACACCATGCAAAAACCAACCCATCAAATCCTCTACAACTACTCCCTAAACCTCCTCTCCCGCTACTCCAAATCCTCCCCCCAACTCAAAGAAAAACTCCACCAAAAATTCCCCGAAGCCGACCTCGAAACCATCGAACAAGTCATAACAAAACTCCAAGATACACGCATTCTCCAAGATGATACCCTCGCCAAAGCCTACGCCCAATCCCTCGCCAACAAAGGGAAAAGCCCCTTCGAAATAGAAATCAAACTCCGTCAAAAAAAATTTCCACTCCAACTCATAAAAACAACCATCAACAAACTTCTACCAGACCTCAACCTCGAAGAAACCGTAACAACCCTCGCTGAAAAAAAAATTCGCTCTCTTCAAAAATTTCCAAAACCTGAGCAAAAACAAAAGCTACTAGCCTTCCTCCACCGCAAAGCCTTCCCCTCTGCTATAATAAACACCGTAGTAAAAAAATTGCTTTCGTGAACATCCCTTTAACGATGTAAAAATTTCCACCTGCATTCCCAACACGAAAATGTTGGAACAGAATTACTCACACAGCAAACAACGAGCAATCATATGATCCCAAACGTAGTCATTGTCGGCCGACCCAACGTCGGCAAATCCAGCTTCTTCAACCGCCTCGTAGGCGAAAGAAAAGCCATAACCTCCAACATCCCAGGCACAACCCGTGATCGACTGTACTCAACTGTAGAATGGAACAGTCGCACCTTTCGTCTCGTTGATACCGCCGGCATGTTCTTCGATCCTCTCAAAGAAATTTCCATGGATATCGTTGATCAAGTATACCTCGCAATTCAAGACGCCGATGTCCTGATCTTCCTTACTGACGCCCTCGACGGGATATTACCAGCAGACGACCAAGTTGCTCTTGCTTTAAAAAAGACCAAAAAACCAGTTCTTCTCGTAGTAAACAAAACCGACACATTGCGAGCCGAGCAATCCATTTACGATTTTTACAAACTAGGTTTTGGCGACCCATTACCAACATCCGCCCTTTCAGGTAGACGCTCCGGAGATATTCTTGATGAAATAGTAAACAATTTACCCCCAGCAGAACCAGAAAAAACTGAAGACGAAGAACTAATAAAAATCGCCATCGTCGGTCGCCCAAACGTTGGAAAGTCCACGCTTCTCAACAACATCCTTGGAAAAAAACAAGTCAGTGTCAGCCCAAAAGCTGGCACAACACGAGATGCCATTGACGTACCTTACGAATACAACGGAAAAAAATTCCTACTCATCGACACCGCTGGCATCAGAAGAAAAGGCAAAGTAGACTCAGGCATCGAACACTACAGCGTTTTACGAGCCCTCCGAGCCATTGAACGAAGCGATATTGTGCTCCTCGTCCTTGATGCGTCAGAAGGCATTGCTCACCAGGACAAAATCATCCTCAGCGAAATCATGGAAGAGCAAAAAAACATTCTGATCTTGGCAAATAAATGGGATGTCGTTCTGGAACACGCAAAAGAAAAAGGAGCGGTAACGGATACCACACTCCGCGACTTTGAGCGCGTTATGGGTATTGAACTAAAATTCGCCACTTGGCTCCCTATCCTAACGCTTTCAGCAAAAACCGGCAAAAGAGTAGAAAATATCTGGGAAGAAATAGACAAAGTACAAACAGAATCCGTGAAGCAAATTTCCCAAAGTGAGCTCCAAAAACGCCTTCTCTATTGGAAACAACAAGCCCCAATCCCTTCAAAAAAAGGACAAACTCTCCGACTCGTAGGAGTAAAACAAACCGGCACAGTCCCCCTACAATTCACCTTCAGAGTAAACAACCCCGACCTCGTCCACTTTTCCTACCATCGCTTTTTAGAAAACCGCATTCGCAACGACTTTGCTCTCCACAAAACCCCCATCGAACTTCTCTTCAAAAGAATTAGTTTCTCTTCGAAATAACTTCTACATAGAACTTTGTATTCCTCCCAAAAACCCTTTATACTCCACAATGAAAACCACTCCAAACCAGCATGCGAATCCGTGACGTCCGCCAAACAACCGAATTTCTCCACAACAACAGCTACCCCGAACGGGATAGCAATAGTATTGATGCCATAACAATTCATTCGGTAAATATTCCCGACGCTACCCACGCAATCACCCACTACCTAGTCCTTCCCGACGGGACAATCGAATATCTAAAAGACATCTCCTACACCCTTTCTAACCCAACCAGCGTCGACATCGGTCTTGCAGGCGATTTCACAATTCACCAACCATCCCTGAAACAACTTCAAGGCGCAGCAGACATCATTTCCTATCTCCTCATCCCCCGACACACCACCAAAAATCTAACAAAAGCTGACCAAGTAACCTTTGCCAAACACGATAATTCTCAAAAATCCCCCGAATGGATGGGCTATCTTACAGGCAACAAAACCTTTTCCCAACCCAAGCTCCAAGCAGAATTCACAAGCCAAAAAATAGTACTCCCACGAGATGGCAACATCACATTCAAAGTGATATTTAAAAACACTGGAAACGAAACCTGGTACAACTCCGGTGAAACTCCCACAAAATTAAATGTTTGTTGGGAAGGTAACGCCAGTTCTGCCAAATTACAAAAAGAATACAACGTACCCCATGGATCATCACTCTTTCGCCATCCATCCTGGCTCGATGACTTTTGCCCGGCTCTCATGAAAGAACCTGAGGTTAAAACAAACGAACACGCTACATTTCTCATCACACTTGCCGGCAACAACGTAAAACCTGGAACATACATCGAAGACTTCGGCCTCGCAAACAGCACCCAGTGGATCGACAACCTCGTCAACGGCAACGCCGCCGGTAAAGCACACTGCTGGCTAGAAATTGAAGTAGTATAAAACAGTACGACAACAACGCTTGCATCACTCGCCGACATCTGGTATTGTTACTTTGTTGTGACCAAAGAAATATCTCTACCATGACTCAATCACTGCTTCAAAAAATTACCGAATCCTACAAAAAAACCGACTACCCTGAGTTTAAAGTAGGCGATCAACTGACCGTCAGCATCAAAATCAAAGAAGGTGAAAAAGAACGTATCCAGAACTTTGAAGGCACTGTCATATCTTACCAGAGAAAAAATTCCATCAACGCAAACTTTGCAGTAAGAAAAATAGCCAGCGGTATCGGAGTAGAAAGAACATTCTTTGTTCACTCTCCTCTCGTAGAAAAGATCACTGTAAAAGCTCGAGGAAAAGTCCGACGCGCCAAACTATTCTACCTCCGTGAACTCTCCGCCAAAGACTCCCGTATTAAACGTGATAAAAAACGCGAAACCACCAAGAAAAAAACACCAGCCCCAGTAAAAGCTACAGCACAACCAGTTGAAGAAACACCTACGACAACTCAAGAAGAAACCGTAGCAGCAGAATAACTAGAACTTTTTCAGAATCACGCACAAGAGCCATCTTCCAAAGATGGCTCTTGTTTTATCAAAAAAGCGAAAGCAGCCAATAAAAACCTACCAAAGCGCATAAAAAAGCATACGC
>JBAXVQ010000113.1:0-3791 GCA_037128935.1 bacterium
CCTTACAAAACTGACACAACCCATACACCACATTCACCGCTCTATTCACCTTCACATTCTTCTGCAATTCCACATCCCGCATCTCAGGAAGATCAAAACCTGAAAACGTCTGAATTTCATCGCGATCCTCTACTGTTCTGTCGTTGGTAATTTACCAAATAAGAATAAATACTCTCTAATAACAGGAGCTAAGTGTCTCCTAAGAGCTGGAGAATGTTGTAAGAGGGGGGCATCTTTATGCTTCAATATCCAATTAAGACCTCGTTTAGCCAGTGCTATTCCAGTAACTACAGCAATGTCAGCGAACGGCACCATTCCAAATTCTTTTGATTTACGCACGTACTTCTTTCGCAATAAATTTAATTCTTCATCTGAAAATTTCTCAGCAAAAGAAGGAATAGAAAGCCATGGGTCAATTCCACTTCGACGATCAGCACGATCGTCTTCTATCTGAGCTGCCATTGCGAGGTTAAACATCGCTACCACAGCTCTTTCTGAATTATTTTCAGTTTTTCCATCCCGAATCCATTGATATTTTTCCTTAATAGTTGCAAAACTCATCTGCCAGTTGCTGCTAATATTTGCTAAATTATTTTCACCAATAATAAGGGAAACATTTGTTGCAACCTCTATTGCGTTGACTAGTTCTCTATACTCTTGTACATCTTGCTGGGTAAATATAGTTGTTTTTTGTTTTTCTCGAATCCATTTTTCGACCAAAACTACTTCTTTTACAGATTGCTCAATAATTCGCTCGTAGCGCTTTCTAACGTTTGCGTCATCAATATTGTTTAAGGCTTTTTTATAGCCAGATTCTGCAGTTCTATAACTATTTTTACAAAATTCTTTAGCTGCTTCGTTACTTGAAGCGCCTAAGAAATCAACCATATCATTTAGCGCCATTTGCATCACAAATACACTTGCAAATAAAGCTATTTTTTTGGGGTCTCTCAAAAAAATTGAGCTTTCCTCAGGGAGTAATGTTGCAACTCCCCTAATAACAAATGTAAGTCCAGGAGTTAATTTTCCCACTTCTTTGCTTTTAAAAGTGTTGAAGAAGCTGAATGCGTGCTCTGCCAACGAAGGTGCTCTTTTAGACGATCTCATTACAAACTCCGAGGTAATAAAGCTATTAAAGGCACAACAAAAATGAAACTAATAGTTAATTAGTGAACAATAAAACTGACAAAAAGTCAACAGTGTGTGTGCGTGTGGGAAGGAAATTGAGGAAGAATAAATTTTTTTTCAAGTTTTTTTTCTTGACCATTGCCGCTATGAGCACTGGATGCAGTAGGAACTGATAGGGATAGGCAAATAAAGTATCTCCAAAGTTGGTTCTGCGTCTTCGTAGTTATGGATTCAAGTTAATACACTTGAACCAACTATAAGTAGGCGGAATGGTACTTGCTTTACCGTGCTTTCCCCTTACAAAACTGACACAACCCATACACCACATTCACCGCTCTATTCACCTTCACGTTCTTCTGCAATTCCACATCCCGCATCTCAGGAAGACTAAAGCCAGAGAAGGTCTGAATCTCATCACAATCCTCGCAAAAAAAGATCAGATTTCTATCAACTGTCCCTTTTAAACCAAACACCGTCCGCCTAGGTAGCAAATGAATTTCCACCACCTCCTGCGCCCGAACAAGTTTTTCCAAATTTCTATACACTGTCCCCATCGTGATCGTCGGTATAATCTGCCGACAATGCTCATAAATTTCCTGCGCAGTTGCAAACTCTTTTTGCACCTTCAGAAAAGATCGTTTAACTATCTGTTGTTGGATGGTGAGGCGAGGTTTTTTGGTGGAGGAGAGAATAATTTTCATTGGGGTTCCTTTGTAACAATATCCCCAAAACCCCCTAGCCCCCTTTACGAAAGGGGGGACTGGAATGGGAATCTCTCTTCCCCCCTCTTTTGTAAAGAGGGGAAGGGGGAGTTTTGCTTTAATCTATAATAATCATTCCTAATAAAACCCAAAACTAATTAAATTCAAATACTTAAAAGTTTTAGATTTTATTATATCTGGAGATGCAATAAATTACAAGTAAAAATTCGTTTGTACAGTCGGTAAATCAGCTTTACAATAATCCTGTCACTTAATTGGAGGATCTCCGTTCCATGGACAAAATCACACAGACTATTGAGAAAGCCAAGCAGGATCAAGTGCGCTTGATCGATCTGCAGTTCACCGACTTTTTCGGCGCCATCAAGGTGGTCACCATTCCGGCTGACAAACTTGAAGACGCTCTCCGCGCAGGCATCTGGTTTGACGGATCATCAATCCAGGGATTTGCTCGTATCTACGAATCCGACATGTTCCTCGCACCCGACACTGACACCTATGCAGTACTTCCATGGACCAAAGACACCAACGCTCCAACCGCACGTCTCATCTGCGATGTACACAACGCAGACGGCGAACCATTTGATGGTTGCCCACGTACCATCCTCAAACGCGTACTCAAAGAAGCCGAAGAATTAGGATATTCCTACAATACCGGCCCAGAACTTGAATTCTTCCTATTTCCAAAAGACGAAGACGGTATTCCAATAGTAGAAAGCAAAGGCAACAGCGCATACTTCACCCTTCCTCTCGACGAAACCTACGACATCCGTCGTGACATCGTCGAAGCACTCATCGAATTCGGTATCGAGCCAGAAATGAGTCACCCAGAAGTCGCATGGAATCAGCACGAAATTGACTTCAAATACGGCGGAGCACTCAAGACTGCTGACAACGCCATTTCCTTCAAAACCGTCGTCAAATCTATCGCTAACCAGTACGGCTACTACGCCACCTTCATGCCAAAACCAATCTTCGGCGTAAACGGTTCCGGCATGCACGTGCACCAGAGCCTGTTCAAGGGTAGCGACAACGTATTCTACGATCCATCTGATGCCTACAAACTTTCCCCTGTCGCCAAAAGCTTTATCGCTGGACAGCTCAAATACATCAAAGAAATCGCCGCCATCACCTCTCCAACCGTAAACTCTTACAAACGTCTTACCCCAGGCTACGAAGCCCCTGTGTATATCTGTTGGGCACAACGCAACCGTTCAGCCATGATCCGTATCCCACGGTTCACACCAGGCAGAGAAAAAGCGGTTCGCGCAGAACTTCGTTGCCCAGATCCATCATCCAACCCATACCTTTGCTTCGCTGCCATTCTCAAAGCCGGCATCAAAGGTATCAAAGAAAATCTCACCCCACCAGCAGCCATGGAAGAAGATGTATTTGAATTTGGAGAAGAGGAAAGAAAGCTCAAAGGAGTTGACTCCCTTCCAGGATCCAAAGGTGAAGCGATCCAAGAAATGGAACGAGGCAGCATAGCCAAGGAAATTTTCAAAGGCGCCTACAACGACTTTGTCTCCGTCCACAAAGCCGAGTGGGACAAATACCGCATCCAAGTCTCAGACTGGGAACTCGATTACTACCTCGAACAACTCTAGTGCACAAAAAAAGCCCCCTACCAAAAGTAGGGGGCTAAACATATCGGGGAAAGAAATTCCCGCGGAACACGAGCAGCAACTCCGTTCCGCACTGGTACTATAGCAAGAGCTCTAGGTAATTGCTATATACAACAACGCATAACTCCTCCCCTTTCAAAGGGGAGGCTGGGTGGGGTTGGATTTTCGAGCACGGTATGTATGGTGAAGCTCTTGCGAAATGCAACCCCCTCCAACTCCCCCTTGCGAAGGGGGAGAGAAAAACACAAACGTGCTTGTACTTTAGCATAACTCCTCCCCTTTCAAAGGGGAGGCTGGGTGGGGTTGGATTTTCGAGCAC
>JBAXVQ010000114.1:0-3754 GCA_037128935.1 bacterium
GAACGATATGAGGCATTGTTATTCATGGCGGCCTCCATCATAGCTCTCAGAAAAGCTGGCTTTATTTACGAATAAGCTCTTAATACTACTCAGATACTTATTGTTGTGTTATTATCTATAACCTCTTGAAAAACATATTGATAACAGAAAAATGACCAACTATAATTAGTGTAATGTATCTTATTTCAATTCAATGGCTTACACTTTAAGTATCTGAGTAGTATTAATATAGATTTTAAAATAAAGCAATTCGTACACTTAAAGTCAGTCGTTATTCCTTGATAGTCTTGACGGTTTAATTAGGGTTTGCTGAGTAATTCATAAATCATTTTAAAGTAATGAAATAAGGGTATATATTTGTATATTTCGTGTAAGGGAAACTATGAAAAGTCACCAAAAACCTTGCACCTCGAAATCATCGTTTTATGTATCAGCCAAAGTTTCATCAGCTCACGTTCGAAACCTTTTACCTGCCGTTCGGAGGCAAACTCGACCAGAATAACCGATGGATCAAATTAGCAGATTCCATACCATGGCATTTGGCTGAAGAACGATACTCCAAGAAATTCCCCTCAAAACGAGGAGCACCAGCACTCACCGTTCGTATGGCATTGGGAGCCCTCATCATCAAAGAATAACTTGGCCTGACCGATGTTGAAACCGTTGAGCAGATCAAGGAAAATTCCTATCTCCAGTATGTCATCGGACTGGACGGCTATCAATATGAAACGCCCTTCGACGCGTCGAGCATGACCCCATTTTCATAAGCGTCTCAAGCACGCTGATCTGGCAGCTTTGCAGGATGACCTTCTGCAAATACAGCAGGCAAAAAAGCAGACAATGAGGACAAAGAACGACGACGATGATGAACCCGGAACCGGCTCCGCCAACAAGGGCAAACTCATTGTTGATGTCACCTGCGCACCGGCAGATATAGCGTATCCGACCGATCTCGGTTTTCTCAATGATGCCCGGGAGAAGAGTGAAATACTCATCGACAAGCTCAACGCTCATGCCCCGGCGGGGATAACGAAACCCCGTACCTATCGGCAGAAAGCGAGAAGAGATTTCCTTGGTCTGAGCATGAAACGGAACATGTCGAAACGCTCGCTACAGCGAGGTCTGCGCAAGCAGTTGCAGTACCTCGGATGGAACCTGAAGAGTATCGCTGTATTGTCGGAATCCGTATCCCTTATTCCATTTCCAAATCTATAATGACATCATAAAGTAAGGTTGCTCTGCGATATCATTTAATTATATAATATTATACGCCATTATGAAGCGCGAATATTATAACACCTTCGTTTTAGAAATGGAATTACACTCCTTGAGCCACGCTGGTATCGTACATTTCTTGTGATCAGTGAACTCTACCGCCAGCGGCATGAGATGTACCAGAGCGGAAGAAAAAGCATAAGCGACCGACTTGTGAGCATTAGTCAGCCGTATGTGCGTTCGTTGGTACGAGGCAAGGCGGCAGCAAGAACAGAGTTCGGGATGAAACTCTCGATCAGTGTGGTTGCTGGCTGGAGCACGATAGAGCGTATGAGCTGGAACAACTACAACGAAGGCTGCGATCTTGTAGGTGATATCGAACGATACCGTGATCGGTATGGCTACTATCCTGAATCCGTGCATGCCGACAAAATCTACCGAACACTGGCCAACAGAATGTGGTGTAAAGAGCAAGGTATCAGGTTGTCCGGAGTGCCATTGGGTCGAGCACCAAAGGATCAAGAGAAAAGCCGGGCAAGACGTCGGCAAATCAAAGAAGATGAAGGAATAAGAAACGCCGTTGAAGGCAAGTTCGGTCAGGTAAAGCGAAAATATAGCTTAAGCAGAGTCATGGCACGGCTCGCGGAAAGTAGCCAGACCCGTTGTATCAATCGTATTTCTGGTGATGAACCTTGGGCACCTGCTCTCGGTTTCTTTTTTGCGTATCTATTTGGTACTGAAGCACTCACAGGAGACAAGTATAAGGTTACTTGACCGTCTGGTTCGACCGTATCAGCAAGAAGGTAAAATGAAATTAATGCCTACTGCGGTTGCGTACTCTATGGCAGTTTGAGAGCAACTTCGATTTGTTCAGTAACCCCGAAATAGAGGTGCCCTGTATTTAGATTACGCTAAACTAAACCCTTATTATTCTTATTCCCACTATAATCGGCGGAGAGCCATAAGTCTTAAGGATACTCTGCATACGTCCGAAATTTCACCGCACAGCCCTTGTAACTTGTTGATTTATAACGGTTGAAATTTTTATCAAGCTACTTGTGCAGAGTATCTTTAAACGACATGGTTCGCATCAATTATATAGCCGGCTTTTTTTAGTTCTTTCATAAGAGTCTTCTGCCATCCCTCGTTGTCATCAATCGTGATAGGCTCAACACCGAAATAATCTGAAGGTATATCAACCACACCTTTTATAAGAGTTATCACTTTCTTTCGACCTAATTTTCCGATAAAATAACCTAACTCAAAAATCACATTTTGTCGAGCTCTTTTTTGTGTGTTATCAGGATTCTTATTAGACGAACCTGAATCATCGGGTGTCATTAATACAATTGCATAACCTACATCAGAATAATTTTCAAATTTTTCAGAAATAGTTTTTCCTTCACTCGCTTGCTCGTGCAAGAGAATAGGTTTTAACTTTAAATCACTAATAAAATTTTTAACCATTGCCATTGTGCCACTATCATGTCCATGAACAATGAATATATTAATATTTTTGTCTTTAGCTATCGGTTGTTCAGGCGTATCCGTATTTTTATGTGTTTCTAATAAGTCACGTTCATTATCTTGGTTTATGTGTTCTGGTTGATGCTTTAGTGGTGAATCAGGGTTGGGTTCGCTTTTTACATTTTTTATATCAAAAGATAGTTCACGTCCAACTATTTGCTTTTTATTAATAGATGCTGATTTTAATAACCCATTTAATATAGGGTGTAATACATAGTAGTCTTCATGAGGTATGTGGTGATTGCCGTTTTGGTCATCCAATTCGTCTTCGTCAGGAGGCATAAACTTTTGTATATATATTCCCCCTTTTTTTGATTGATCCGCTTTTGATTGATCCTGCTTAACCCATCCCAATAAACCTAGCTTATATAGAGTACATCCAATATGGTGTAAATTGCAGCCTGTACATTTATCATGACATGGGTTTTCATGGTCATGGTCTTTCTCTTTGTTATACTCTTTACACATGTGTTTTAACTCTTCATGAGTAAGGATGTTGCTTGATATATATTCGCTTATTAATTCTCGTACATCAATCTTACGGTTAGCAAGATAAGGTTTTATGTCGTCAAGATAAAGTTTTATGTCGTCAAGATAAAGTTTTATGTCGTCAAGATATTCCTTTCTTATTAAACCTTCACCCACTTCAATTGCGTTAATGAAATTTTTTGAAGTGATTTTTCCTCCCTTCATTTGTTTAATAATGTTATTTCCCATAACAACAATATCTTTGGGTCTCCATAAGGTATGTCTAATGATATAGTCGTCAATATTTTCTGGTTTATCAATAATATTATTTTTAAACTTCTTTGTAATTAGTGGTTCAAAAAAAGCATACCAAGGGTTAGTGTCTTTTGAAGAGGGTTGTGCAAGATACTTGTCTTCTAATGACTTTATTCTGTTTTTAAAAATTCCAATTAAATGATCCTTTTCATAATCTAAAAAAGATATAAAACCTCACTGGTGTCCAACTGTTGAAAATAAATATCCACGTAAATCATAATAATAAAAT
>JBAXVQ010000115.1:0-3607 GCA_037128935.1 bacterium
GAACTCAAGGATTGGTGGATAACGGAGTTAAAGCAATAAAGCAGCTACGTCCCCCTATGTACGTCTTTAGGCGTTCCTTGTATTAAATATTCTACTACTGTTGTGTAATCTTACTAAATTCTTTTTCTACAAAGCAAATGTGACTTATAGTCCGTGGACTTATTGTCAACACGGGGGTATTTATTCCATTATGAAACGTACTTTAACAGAAGCTGTCGCAATAGCTTTAACAACGGCTCGGAAAAACGCTAACATAAGTCAAGAAGAGTTAGCGCATAGATCTGGGCTAGATAGAACCTATATTTCTGGAATTGAGCGTGGTGTGAGAAACATCACGCTCAATTCGTTAGAAAGAGTTGTGAATGGTCTGAAAATAGAAATGTCTGTTTTTTTATTGGAGATAATTGATGAACTTACAATACAAGATACGAAATGATAAACAATTCCGTTTTAAAAGCTCAAATGGAATTCAACATAGTCTTTCAATTGATATATTCAGTAATGCTCTGGAAAGAACTCACAAAATAATTGATCAAATCGACTCTTTTGAAGTTAATATTGCCGAAGTTTTGGGAATGAGAAACCTAAGTGCTTTTTTGGGTGAACTTTATGTCGCTTCATTTGCAAAAGAATCAAAAGAGTTTTTGTTAAAGAACCCACATCAGGATGGCTACCCAGATCTTCTTATTATGGATGATAACGGTAAAAAAATATTAGACGAAATTAAATCACTTAATGGGATGAAAGAAAAAAGACCATTTAGTCCATTTGCTAATGGAGGTCTTGAAGTTAAAGCAACATGTGGTTCTGTGCCAACTCCAGCACAATGCGGTAAAAAGGGACTTGAAAAACCTGATATAGGTGATCAACGCGTAGCATTTGTCAAAGGATATGACTGGAAAGCTCATCACAGGGAAACTAATAATCTTATAGGACTTTTTTGGGATTTTATAAATAACAAGCCACGCATAGTGGCAGTTTTTTTCTGCGCTGAACTCAATGAAGATGACTGGGGAAAGATTATAAAACCAAAAGATGGTGGTGGAAGAACCACCAGTGTTTCAATAATGTCTCGTGGTGGAGTCAAGAAAATGTTTGATAATTGGGTTCTTGTTATTGATGACGATAGATACAAAAACTTTCTCAATAATTATAATGGTTTGAATTTATTATAAGAGACTTAATTGTTCACATTTTGAGTGACGTTCTGTCATTACATCATAATCATGTTGAGCGAGTCTCATAAGATGTTGAAATATTACCTTTAAGCCACGGGGAGGAATGCTCTCGCCAATAGCTTCGCGTATGAGCTTATCTGAAACTCGCTTCCCATCTGTCCTTTTCCACTTGTAATTAAAATCAGTAATTGTGTGTAATAACATTGCTTCATAAAGTGATAATACACGATGTTGATCAGGATGTAGTTTGTTATCACTACAAGCATATGATAGGTTACGAGTTAATGTACTTGAAGGCAAATCCCAATTCATGCGCTTATATGCACTTGTAAAACCCTTCATCAAACGTACATCAGCACCATTTTTGACCCACGGTCTTGGTAGTATTTCTCCACAATCAATGCAATATAAAGGCGTTTCTATACTTGCACGATTTATCCCTTCTGCGTCGTGGGCGGCTGAATGTATGGGATTTTTTTGATAAAAACAGTTAGGGTTTATGCACTGATTATCAAAAGCACCTTTTTCTGGTGGTGTATTTGAAACCCAAAAATATTTATCCTCATCAAGTAACGGTACTTGATGAAATGGATTATTTTTATCTTTACAAGTCTCTTGTGAGCCTGCATCAAGTACTGGCAATCCAGCAATTGAACCTCGAACTGTCAACCAAGGTAATTTCCCATTATTAATAACCTTTGTGTGTGTGTGCTCTGGGAGTACAGTTTTAAATTTTTGAATATATTCTTTTACAAAAACATCCCGAGAAAAAACTGTAATCAATCGTTGCCTTCTTTGTGGCACTCCATAGTCAGCGAATTCAACAACTTCCCAAATTCCCTTATATTCAGAACCAAGCTTTTCAGCAACATAGTCTAAAATAAAAATTACATCCTCTGGATTACCATTTTTCATTATTACGGTATTTTCCAACTCGGGTACATTTTCCATTACAAAAAATCTCGGTTTCAATGCAATTGCGATATTTATGCAGGGTATGATGAGCCTGTTTCGCTCATCATGTATTGGTTTGTCTCCCTTCCTAATAGAATTAAGTAATTTGCCTCTCCCATTTTTTGACATGCCTTGGCATGGTGGGGTTGCAAAAAGCACGTCAAGAGTGCGACCTGCAAGTCGTCGATTTGCCTCTTCAATAATTTTATTTTCATTTTTCCAGATGTCACCAACTAAAGTTGATGTTTCTGGGTAATTGCACTTAAAAATTTCAGCACGTTCAGAAATCAACTCGTTTGCGACCAAAACATCAAAGCCGACAGAATTGAGTGCTAAATCTCCAATACCAGCGGAACTAAACAAGCTTATAGCCGTCATATTTGTGCAATTATTATTCATAATGTGACTTATAATACACATTTAATTTAAATGCAAGGAAAGAATTTACTTTTGTTTTTCTTTGATTCATATTCAATTTTTAAAGAGCAGCTAATCAATTGAGGTTTTTAGTTATTTTCAGCAATGCGGATGACATGGTCTAAATTTATTTTAGGGCGACACCAGCAAAACGGCAACTCGCGGTTTTTAAGCCTTTTATGTTTAAATTCCTTTTTACTTTAAATTGTTTTTGACGTTTCACTTTTTCTTCCAACCCGAGCCTACCGATTACTGCTGGAGGACGTCTAAGGGGACGGAGGACGATCTAAGGGGACGTAGCTGCTTTATTGCTTTATGCTTCTTATGCTGCTGATATTCTCTCTCCCATGCCAAGACAAGCGCGGTTAGACATTCCCGGTTTATTACAGCACGTCATCGTTCGTGGCATTGACCTTTTGTGGCGTCACTTCACGAGGAACCTCGGCTTGGTGACAGGCTGTCCCGCACAATGGATCTAAACTCTCTGCAAGTATCTGTGAGTGATTATTTCAAATTACCGGCGGCGGCTGTTTTGCGTCGTGGCCGACGGAACCAATATGCCGAAGCTCGTGCATTATTCTGCTATTTGGCTGTCAGGGAACTTGGTTATTCCGGCACAAAAGTCGAAGCATTGTTCGGCATGGAACTCCTTCGGTAAGTCGTTCAGTAAGGCGTGGCGAGGAGTTGATTACAGTGAGGCCTGAACTCAAGGATTGGTGGATAACGGAATTAAAGCAATAAAGCAGCTACGTCCCCCATGGTTCCCCTTGCACCTCCTGTAAGTGTGTGGTCTGAATGTAAATCGGAGAAACCGAGTCAGGAACTCAGCTTGTCGGGAGCGACCCCTATCTCCGAAAACAAAACCTATGCCGCCACATTCATTGCAGGCTCCACCATCAAGCGCAACCCCATCCCATGTAACAACTTTGAAATACTGCCAAACTCTGGATTACCACGCTTCGACAATGTCTTGTATAGACTTGACCTGCTGACATGGGTCTTTTCTGCAATAGCTGTCATTCCACCCTGCGCCTGTGCCACATCCTTCAATGCCAGGA
>JBAXVQ010000116.1:0-3589 GCA_037128935.1 bacterium
CTTTTGGTGATCTTTCGTTTTCCCTTCGGTGTCATTTTACGTGATGTGATTCGAAGACTTGTAGGCCCTAATGGTTTTGACTACAATTCAGGTCCGATAAATTTTCCTGGGATGAAAAGGCTAGTGCCTATGATGGGATTTAATTTTGAACGTGAAATAGCAGAAATGAAAGAAGACTTCGGGCATCGTACAGAAGATACAATGCGACAGGCAGCTGGAAGTATCTGGGGCAAATTCTCTTTTGTGCAATCTCAAACACAAAGTGCGAAGTTTTTACCTCTTGCACCATCTCTAAGACCTCCGACTAACTATAACGGGTGTGGATCAGTGCATTTTCCCCCAAATGGAGTTGCAGATTACGATTGGGAAAATTCAAGCACTGTAGGAACTTACTGCGATGAGTATACCCAATACCCTCGCCTTCCTATGCATCCTCATACAAGACCTATTAGCAGCGTTGAGTGGGGTGGGAATGGGGATGGGTATTTGACATGGTGGTTCGAAAGAATCCCGCGCAACCCTGGTGCCTCTGACGGGGTGTTAAACAACTGGTGGCCTTACATTGTTGATCCAAATAATGTCGGTAGTAATTACCGCTAGCATCCATCACATCTCTAAAGAGGATGGGTGCAGCCTATCCTACTGTCTAAATCCCAACGGATATCAGGGTGGTAGAGACGTTTTGCCAAAACGTCTCTACGGAGATGGGTGGTGTTTTGTTCCTGCTTAGGCGGAGGGCGTAGAGACGCAAGATTTTGCGTCTCTACATGGCGGATATTTATCGCCATTCAGCAGCGGGACAATGGGCTGAAGCCCGTTGTTTGTTTATAGCGCGTGGGGGTGCAGATACCCGCCTCCCGAGACGCGATGAATCGGGTTTCTACTGAGATTGGAAAACCAGACAGCCGTTGTCCGCAGATGGAGAACGGGTATTGCAACCTTGTATTTACTTCACAATCTTCTCATATTCCTCAACAGACAAACCAGAATCACGGATTATCGCTTGTAACATTCCAGTCGGCATATTTTTGTTACTGTGACAGGGAATAGGTATAACAACAGCACCATTGGTCATGATTGCATGAGAGCCATTCCATCGTTTCACTACGAAACCATAGTGTTCAAGCACCTTGATCATGCATGGTTTCATCGCTTATTAGACCGTCAGAGTTACTAATTCTGCATGGTCTTGTTTGTTCTGCAGCAGTTCACGGACAACAACCTTGTAACCATCTATCGCTTCTTTGATGTTCTTTAAGGCTTCATCTCTTGTTTCACCCCACGAATGACAGGTTGGAAAATCAACGCTATGAGCACAAAAGCGTCCATCATCCTCTTGTTTCAGAATAATAGTGTATTGCATGATCAAGCCCTTTTGCTGGTTTGCTTACCAGTATAACGCCATAAAACAGAATTTGGAAGTGGTAGAGACGCAAGATTTTGCGTCTCTACAGGGGGTGGGTATTTTTTGCCATCCTACAGCGGGACAATGGGCTGAAGCCCATTGTTTGGTGATGTCGCATGGGGGTGCTGATTCCCACCTCTCTAGACGCAATGAATTGGGGCTCTGCAGTAGCAGAGAGGGATGTGTCGGTTATTGAACATGACTTTTGACAAAACCTTCACTATTTTATAGGATATTTATAGTATAAATATCCTATAAAACCATCGCATGACAGCAATGATACCTATAACAGCCATAATAAAAGATCCCAAACGCGTTGCAACTGAAGTGCAAAAAGGGAAGTCTTTTACCGTTTTATCCCACTCAAAGCCTTTATTTAAAATAGTCCCCCTCGACTCAAATGCAGACAGCGATGCAACAAAACAGCTGTTTGCGGATTTCCTTGATTTCATGCAACAACGAGAAGAAGAAAAAGACAATCTGGCATGGAGTACAATGGGCGCAAAACAGATTGCAGATTGGGCGACAGAAGATGGTGATAGTGACTCGCACTCTATCGTTAACCAAAGCAAATTGAAACCAACACCTCCACTACACTAACTATGACTACACAAAAGAAAATGAAATGGAAATATAGTATTGTTGTAGTTAATTTTCCTTTTTCTGACAAGGAAAATAGCAAAGAGCGTCCAGCTCTGTGTCTCACTGAGCCCACAGGGCGATATCATGAAGTTGTCTTGGCTTATATCACCAGTAAAATACCATACGAAACACTTTCTACCGACATTATTGTGCCCAAAGAATGCGAAGAGTTTGATGCAACAGGATTACCTCACAGTTTTGCAGTAAGACTGCACAAGATCACAACGATGAGCGCAACCCTACTACCTCTTGCATTTGGAACACTTCCTCAGCAACTACGAGAAAATGTTGATGATCAATTGCGATTGTTATTTTCGCTGAGGTAATTATCATCGGGTCTCTACTGAACCAATTTCCCCGCCAACACCTGCAACTCATCCTTATTCCCCCGAATCAACTCTTCAGCCATCAACTTCAGCGAACGCAGATTTTCCTTGGTGGGATTATCCATTTCTTCCTGAATCGGATCCAACGTTACTTGGAAACGATAATACCGTCGCAACAGATCTTTTGTCGGCAACAACGTGCTCAACTGATAATCCACGGTATCCGACACCCCATCAAACACCACATTCAAAATCGGCTGAGCCCAACTCGCCAAGCCCCAGTGCTTCGCCTTGTCATAATAAATCGGCTTCGTCAGCTGCCCTGTTCCCAGCGACACTACTAGAAAATCACTTGCATCCGGAAACATCGTCTTTGCCTCCACATAGGCACACATCGCCGGATTGTTCGCAAACATCCCGCCATCGATCAGAGAAAAGTACTCAGCCTCACCGGCTACCGGAATTTTACACGGCTCAAAATAGGTCGGAGCCGCACTTGTCGCCCGCGCGACGTCAGAAAGGAAATAGTCGTAGTCTGGTCTTGCTACCGCATGACGACTTTTGAAGAAAAACGCCATCCTGCGCTCAGTTTCATAGCTTGTAACCAAGACCGGAACAAGCACATCTTTCAGCCTTGTTTCGCCAAAGTAACGTTTCAACACGCTTTCGATTGCTGCTGATGGATAGCGTTCCTGAAGGACACCGTTGAATGTTCTCAACTTATTCCAGAAAGACTGCGGAAAAATCAGCGAGCCTTCTTTTTCGTACAGCTGAACCATTTCCGTAGCTGAGTAGGACGGCTTTCCAACCTCGTTGGGCTTAGTTAATCCCAGTGCCAAAATGCCGCCTGTTGAAGTGCCCGCAATAAAGTCAAAAAGTTCAGAAATCGGCTTCCCCGTCAACGATTCCAACTCGGCCAAGAGAAGGGCAGGGATGATGCCGCGGATGCCGCCGCCATCGAGAGATAGGATTCGGATTGGCTTTGTCATAGGAACGTATCCTCAAATAAGCACAAGATCAATTACCCCTTCTCCAACTTCTTCCTCTCCATCAACCAAAACTCAGGAATAATCGCCAACACCCCCGCAATCGGCACCGAGAAAATGCCACCAAACACACCACCGACCTTGAAGCCAACAAGAATCGCAATAATGATCACCAGTGGGTGAAGTCCAATAGTATCGCCAAACACTTTTGGAGAAATAATATTCAATTC
>JBAXVQ010000117.1:0-3536 GCA_037128935.1 bacterium
TTAATATTTTTATTTTTTTACGCTTGCCCCTAACGACCGAGGCTATGGGCATCCTGCGGTTTGCGGGAGCTTCACTGTCGCAAAGCGAAACAGTGAATGCGGGCGCAAAACCTGCGAAATGCACGTCAACCAGCAGGTGCACATAGGCGTGTGGTGCGCCCTGCATGAGCAGGACGCACCCGCTGCAAGCAATTGAAAAATTGCAAATATACAATTATTTTCAGATAAATAGTTAATGCAGCGGGTGTTATTTTTCCAGAGGGTGAAAGTCCCTTATGCGCCCTGATAAATCGGGGAAGCATTAGTAAGTCGCAAGGTGGTTTACCGTGAGGTATGCACTGAAGGCAGCGAGACTACAAAATCCGGTACTGACGCACAGGAAGGGTATATGAGGCATATTTGTTCGGGGTAAGCAAGCCACACATTGCAACGCCCTACGAACACCAACAGGGCAAGTATGTAGATACCACAGTGATTGGATGAAGGAAAAAGCTCTTACCGGGGGAGGTCTTGGCAGTTACGAGTTAGCAGCTAAGAAGTCAGCAGAGGTCATAGTAGTTACACGGCAACGAGCCGACAGGTGCATGAAAGCCAGAAAGTCGGAGGTCTCACAGAGCTAATGAAGGACTGAACGTTAAGATGTTTCCAATGCAGTATGGATTTTGGCAACAGATAGCCATGCAGTAAGCGAAACAGAGTGAAAAGAAAGTAAACAAGTAAACAGTAAACGAGTAAACACAAGAATGATTGAACAGGTATTGAATCGCCAAAACATGATGCGAGCTTACAATCAGGTGAAACGCAACAAAGGCGCAGCTGGAGTTGATGGAATGACTGTAAATGAACTTTATGCTCACCTGACTAATAACAGGGAAAGTATAGAATCGTCATTACGCAATGGCACGTATCTGCCCCAGTCTATTCGTGGGGTAGAAATACCCAAGAGCAATGGGAAAGTCCGCTTATTGGGCATTCCCACGGTTATCGACCGACTGCTGCAACAAGCAGTAGGGCAGGTGTTAGCCAATCGTTTTGAAATGGAATTTGAGGATTACAGTTATGGTTTCCGCCCAAACAAGAACGCCCAACAAGCGGTACTCAAAGCACAGGAGTATATCAATTCAGGATTACAAGACATTGTAGATATTGACCTCAAGTCATTCTTCGATGAAGTAGACCATTGTATACTGCTTCAATTGCTTTATCGCAGGGTAAAATGCCCACTCACGCTACGCCTTATCCGCAAATGGTTACGTGCTCCCATTTTAATAAACGGAAAACTAACCAAACGGCGCAAAGGTGTTCCACAGGGCAGTCCGCTAAGCCCGTTATTATCCAATATCATGTTGAATGAACTGGATAAAGAATTGGACATACGCGGACTGAAATACGTGCGCTATGCCGATGACTTTAGTATTTACTGCAAAAGTAAGTACGAAGCCCAAAAGATAGGAAACGAGATTTATCTTTTTCTAAAGAATAAACTCTGCCTACCTATCAACAGGGAGAAAAGCGGTATCCGTCGTCCCCTGACTTTTACTTTATTGGGATACGGTTTTGTATCCACCATGAAAAAAGGTGAGAAAGGCAAATACCTATTGGTTGTATCTGACAAAAGTTGGAAGAACCTAAAAGAAAAACTCAAAACTATTACCAAGAAATCTACTCCAATGACCTTTGAGGAGCGAACGCATAAACTGAAAGAAGTTCAACGAGGATGGCTTGAATACTTCCGTTTGGCAAGTATTCAAGCAAAACTCAACGCTTTGGATGGTTGGGTACGCAATCGGATAAGGTATTGTATTTGGAAAGACTGGAAACGACCCGAACGGAAACGGAAAAACCTGCTTCGGCTGGGTGTCAGTGCGGACAATGCTTACAGTTGGAGTAGAACAAGAATGGGAGGTTGGGCAGTTGCTCAAAGCCCTATTCTTGTGACTACTATCACCCTCGAGCGCTTGCAAAAGCGTGGTTACGAATCACTGCTTACTTATTACCAACACTTCACTCCTTATCTTGGCGAACCGCTGTATACGAGACCCGTACGTACAGTGGTGTGAGAGGCTCTCCCTGTCAGTTTCGGCTGGCAGGGCAGTCTACTCGATTTAGGCAAAGTAATTTTCTTTTTCTTTCATTTCTTTTATTGTCATTTCCAAACCTTCTTTGTATGATGGATATTCAGGTTTCCAGTCTAATAGTCTTTTGGCTTTTTCATTCGAAACCTTACAATTCAATCGAATTATTTCATAAAAATCATTTCCCAAGACTAATTTGATAATAAATGCTGGAATATGTCCCGGTCGTTTTTTATTCATCAATTCAGCCAAATAAATTGTAAAGTCTTTTTGAGTGACTGCTGTATCGTCGGCTATGATAAACTTTTCACCAATTGGCAATTTCTCAATGGTTTTAACGATTGCTGATGCTGCATCACTCGCATGAATATTTGGAATGCAATTATCTCCTTTTCCAATAATTTTGCTCCGCCCCTTCTCCATCATATTGTACATAAAACGAAAAAGTCCGCCATTGCCATAAATTTTTCCATATAGCAGTTGTATTACTTTTGGGTTTTGGGTTTTTATGGCTTGATTAACCATTTCATCTGTGTCTTTACCTATTTCAGTTAGACCAATTCTAAGAATTGGCCATGTCTCATCTGCTATCTCATTATTTTCCGTCTTAAAACTTGTTCCTGAAGGTAAAATTATGGGAATATTATAATGTGCTGCTAAATCCATAGAATTACGAAAAAAATCATTAGTTTCTTTTCTCAATTCCTCCTTGCGTTTCTTAGTCATCCTATGTCCGGGCTTTACACTTGGCATTGCAAGTAATACAATAATATCAAGTTTGTCTGGCAAATTACTTATAAATGCCTGTGGGTTTCTTATATCACCTAAAAGTCCAAAGGCTCCTAATTTATTTATCCTATCAATTTTATCTATAGTTCGAGTTAAAGCAAAAACCTCATTGCCTTTCTCAACTAATCTTGGAAGTAGATAACTTCCTACTAATCCAGTTCCTCCAATTACTAATATTTTCATGGTGCAGTGAGTTTTTTATTATTTTGCCTAACGGCTGAGGCTATATGCAGTAAGGGATTGCGGGCTACTTTCCTGTCCACATACACCAAAGTTTGAGCGGGGCAGAATGCTTGAATTACCACTGAAACCCTTATTGCTGCTACACTTTGTTAGCGTTTCGTGCTTTTTTAATCTACTTATTTTATCAATGTCATTTTTCTCGTTTCATGCCTGTCGCCGCATTGCAAACGGTAATAATATATGCCCGATGGCAAACCATCACCTTTAAAATCTGCGCTGAAACTTCCGGCTGGTTTAAATCCTTCGTCCAGCAAAGCCACCTGTTGCCCAAACATGTTACAGACCGTTAATTGCACCTGAGCGGGAATGGCAAGAGAATAAGAAATTTTTGTTTCCGAATCGAATGGATTTGGGTAATTCTGTTCCAGATTGAACGAGGCAGGTATCTGACCGTTTTCTTTGATACCTGTGGTCAGGGTGTATTTGAGC
>JBAXVQ010000118.1:0-3495 GCA_037128935.1 bacterium
AGGATGTTTTGGTAAGACTTGAGGAAGATGAGGGGCAAGAAAAGAAGGATGCCGCCGATGAGCTGAACCATCATTTTGGAGACATCGATGCTGAACCAGGAGTGAATGATGCCCATAACAGATAATCCGATGGAGGCACTTTGGTCTTGGGCGAGCATGGTTCCCCAGCTTTTGTAAAGCAGCATCAACTGGTCGAAGGAGATGGTGAACAAGGGTAGCAGGAAGAAAACCACACCCCAAAAGGCAATATACAAGATTGCTTTGACCTTATCGGGATGGAATAAAAACAGGATGATGGCCACTGCACCGAAGAGTTTGATATAAACGGAAAGTACGAGACAAAGGGCGGCAAGGAACAGGTTCTTTCGTTCGAGGAGGGTGAAGGTAAAAATCATCAGAGCGGCTACCAGTGCATTGCTTTGGCAGTTTTGAATGGAAGTGAGAAGTTCCACGAATAATATCCAGAAGAGGATGGCTTTTTTATTGTCGGGAAGGGATAAGGATTTAATGGCGAAGAAGAGCAGCAAGGCGTTCAGCAGATTCCAAACCACTACGCCGATGATGATAGGCATGGCTGCCATGGGAGCGATGATGAGGGCAAAAGCGGGACTGTATTTGAATAGGTCTATGTCTAGGTTTTCCCAATGCTGTGTGGCATAGATGTCCTGATAATTGATGAGATTGAAGAAGGAATTCTTGAAGATCAGGAAATTCTTGATGTGGTCGAGGCCAAGGGAGTATTTCTGCAACGAAACTCCTATCGTTACAAGAATGAGGAACCAAAAAAGGAATTTAATGTTTAGGAGGAATCGGAGTTTATCCATAACCGAACGGTTATTTACCCTTTTCTTTGTATTCCTTGTTCAATCCTTCGAGCAATGATTTGGTGATGTCGAGGCTGTCGTTTGCGAACAATATTCCGCCGCCTTTGGTATATCCCAAGACATAGTTGTAGCTCTTGCCACCGACATTCCTTTTGAGATAATCGCGGATGGCGGAGAATAATTTGTCGTCAATTTCCTGTCCCTTTTGAGACAGTTCGGAGCTCAACTGCTGTTTGTATTCCATCAGGGCCTGTTCCTTTTGTTTCAAGGACTTTTCGGTGGCGTCAATCTGGTTTGGGGTGAGGCTCTTGACATTGTTTTGGAATTGTTTCACTTCGTTTTGGAAGGCTTCACCTTTTGCTTCGAAGTCGGCTTCGGCTTTGGTGTGACGGTCGTCGAGTTCTTTCTTTGCTTCTTTGATGAATTGGTAATTTTCGAGGAGGGAGTCGGAGTTTACATAGACTATTTGGGAAGATTTCTTGGAATCGAGGCTGGCGCCAGACTTGCTGCCGGAAAAATGAAAGTAATACAGGATGCCCACGGCAATTATCAACACTACATTCAATATCAAGGATAGATTTTTCATTCTTTTATTCTTTTTTATGAGGGGGCAAAGTTAGAAAAAATGTGAAGTCAAGGAAAAAGCGGGAAGAATTTTGGGTGTTTACGGTCGTATGTTTAGGATAGGAGGATGGGGGTAGGGATAAATAGGATTGCGGGTTTAACAGGTGAGGATGACTTGGCAAGAATAATAAAAAGCTTAGGGAATAGTATGAAACACTTAGCGAAAAGTATAAAACACTATGCGTTTGGAATGAATCACTATGCGAAAAGTATAAAACACTATGCGTTTGGGATGAATCACTTAGCGAAAAGTATGAAACACTATTCGTTTGGGATGAATCACTTAGCGAAAAGTATGAAACACTATGCGTTTGGGATGAATCACTTTGCTAAAAGCATGAAACACTATGCGTTTGGTATGAATCACTTAGCGAAAAGTATGAATCACTATGCGT
The DNA here is from genome assembly GCA_037128935.1 of bacterium. Lineage (GTDB taxonomy): Bacteria > Patescibacteriota > CG2-30-54-11 > JBAXVQ01 > JBAXVQ01 > JBAXVQ01. The sequence goes on from JBAXVQ010000118.1 coordinate 1,844, forward strand.
TTGGGATGAATCACTTAGCGAAAAGTATAAAACACTATGCGTTTGGTATGAAACACTATGCGAAAAAGATAAAACACCAATAGGGGGGAAGGTTTGACGGTGGGTGTTGATTGATTATCTAAAGTGTTAGTTATCAATCTATTGTTTGTATCTTTTGTATTTTACTTTGCTGACGAGGGCAAATTCGGGGGAATCGGCACCGAAGACGCTTTTGACATATTTTTTTGACTTTAGGGCGAGGTCGATGAGACCTATATTAGCATCATAAATGAGATGATTTCGGAGGGTGCGAGCATTTTCTATGGGAGTTACGACTAAATTTCCGATATTGGTATTGGCATCGGCCATTTGGTCGAGGAGGGTATTTAGGGCAATGATGGTAAGGTCCGCTTCGGCCGGAGTGTATTGTGGAATATCGGAAAGGAGTGCGATGAAGGTACGGAAATTGTTTTCACGATTGACAAAACTCATGTGTGAGGTGGAGATGGTATCGGGTGTAGATGGGCCAGGAGTAGGTGGAGGAGTTGGGGTGCCATGGTGAAAGCCACGGATGACATCGGCCAGAGTCTTGGCATTTTTCTTAAGTTGGGGCAGGGCTTCGGTTGCATCGAGGCTACCGAGGCAACGGGTGACGAGTTTGCTAAGGGGTTCGAAGAGTTCGAGACGGGCAGCCAATGGGACTTTTCCATCGGCAAAGATGTTTCCGACGCTGTCGTTAGCCGCTTTTGCGAGGCCATGGCGGATGAGCATGGCTGGAGATTTTATGAGTGCATTAGAAGGGACATAAGCGGCACCGAAGCCTATATTTTTATCGTACTGGAGCTTGAAATTGGCGATGTTTATGGAGTGGCCAGATTCGTAGATGTGTGTGGCGATGATGTAGGTGGAGGGTTTCTCGTTAAGATTTTTACCCAAGTGGCTGGAAATTGTTTGTTGGATGGACTTTTGGATTTCTTTGATGATTGGATTTTTCATGTTGTCTATTTTTAGAGTTTGTTGTTATTATTTATGGTGGCAAAACTATTTGTAAGTGAGGTGGGAAAAGGAACGCATGTCATAATGAGATATGAGAGTTATCATGTCATTCCAAATAAATTGCAGGGAAGATTAAATTTTATTTAATAGCTTTGTGCCTTGAAAATGTAACATATAGTAAAAACCGAAGGTACAATACAAATAATAGGAATTATGAAAAGAATACTTACACTACTGACTTGCTTGCTTTTATGGAGTATGATAAAAGGGCAGAATCTTGTACCAAATCCAAGTTTTGAAGACTATCTACATTGTCCATCAACTGTTGGGCAAGTTGATTCAATGATTAATTGGTATGCTGTTTCACAAACACCTGATTATTTTAATTCTTGCGCATCATCATCTACTTTAGTATCCGTTCCTTATAACTTTTGTGGCTATCAAACTGCTCATTATGGGGGGGCTTATTGTGGTATGTTTACTTACTACCCTCCTAATTATAGGGAATATATTGGAATACAGCTTTCAAATACATTACTGATAGGACAAAATTATTTTGTTTCATTTTATTTAAGTTTATCCCACTATCATCACATGGGCACAAATAAGTTTGGTTGTAAACTATCAACAGTTCCATTTATCTATAACAATTTGGTTCCTAATAATAATGCTGTATT
>JBAXVQ010000119.1:0-3172 GCA_037128935.1 bacterium
GTCCGTCGTCACACACTTCGACAGGCTCAGTGACCACACTTCGACAAGCTCAGTGGGCAAGAAAGACTCGCCTCTCAAACGTCGCAGTAGAGGGTGTCGGCCATTGAGAGGCGGAATGCCAGAGAGCTGCGGAGTAGAAGATGGTTCTTGGGTGGTTGCGTTTGCTCCATTGAAGTACCGCGATGGGAGAATGCGCTTTGGTGCGTTCTGCAGCTGCGCTTTAGAATGGCGGGAGATTATATGATCAGCATGGCGTCGCCAAAGCCGTAGAATCGGTATTGTTGTTTTATGGCTTCTTGGTAAGCCTCTTTGATGAAATCTAGACTAGCGAAGGCGGAGATCATCATGAGGAGTGTGGATTTTGGGAGGTGAAAGTTGGTGAGCATGGCATCAACAGTTGTGAAGGTGTAAGGAGGGTAGTAGAAGGGGTTTATCCATCCTTGGAAGGGTATAAGTTTTTCGTTGTTTTGCTGTCCGATATGTTCAACGAGGCGAGTTGAGGTAGTTCCTACTGTGATAATTCTGCCTTTTGTTTTGTTAGCTGCTGCAGCTGTTTTTTCTGTGATAATACCGTATTCACTGTGCATGGTATGTTCGCTGATGTTTTCTGTTTTGACGGGGGAAAATGTTCCCAATCCTACATGGAGTGTTACGAATTCGGTGTCGATTCCTTTTTCTGAGATTTTTTTTAGAAGTCGGTTTGTGAAATGTAAGCCGGCGGTTGGAGCGGCTACTGAGCCTTGTTGTTTTGCGTAGATGGTTTGATACCAAGATTGTTGTTCTAGCGGGGTAGTTATGTATGGAGGGAGTGGAGTGTGGCCAATTTTAGGGAGGAGAGTGGTGAGGTCAAAGTGGAATTGGATAGTGGTGATGCCATCTGGTTCTTTATGCACTACTGTTGCTTCGTTAGTTGTTACATTTTGTTTTTTATCCAAGAAGTGCAGCTGGGTGTTTGGTTTTAGGCCGGGTTTGGTAATGGTGATCCAGATGTTCTTTTCTTTTTCGTGGAGCAGGAATATTTCGGCACTGCCTCCAGTTTTTTTCTTTGCAAACAGTCTTGCAGGGATTACGCGAGAGTTGTTTAAAATGAGGGTGTCATTGGAGTTAAAAAATTCGGGAAGGTTGCTCACTTTACTGTGTTGGATAGTGTTTTTTTTTCTATTCAGTACCATGAGTCGGGAGTGGTCGCGGGGGCGTATTGGTTTTTGGGCGATAAGCTGTTCGGGGAGGTTAAAATCAAAGTTGGAGAGTTTCATTGTGGGTGACTTTGAAAAAGTATTTTTTATGAAAGAAAATAGCGGGCGCTGGAGGTTGGGGTTTCCCATACCTGAACCCAAAGATTTTGATGTGCAGGAAGTTTTGGTTTGATAGTTTCGAAGAATGTTTTTGCAATGTTTTCTGTGGTGGGGTTCATGGTGGTGAAAGGAGGAGTTTCGTTTAGGGATTTATTATTGAAAGGGGTGATAACAGTGTCGTGGAAGATTTCTTTCAGTAGAAGAAAATCAATTGCTATTCCGGCTTTGTTGGTTTTTTCAAAGGATATTCCGATTGTCACTTTCCAGACGTGCGAGTGGATAGGTTCGTCTGAACCGTCTGATTCATAGTTTCGCAATCCGTGTGCTGCGGTAAATTCAATTGTTTCGGTTATTTCTATCATATAGAGGTTGCTCTTATTTCAAGATGGTAGCATAGTTTGCATGGTGAAGAAAGGGGCGGATGGTTCCTCGCACTTTTTTGTTTGTGGTACTATTGAGTTGGTTTTTTACTAGTGTTGTTAGCAATTCGGTACACTATTTGTTTTTTGATTTGGAAAAGAATACAAAAATTTCAGGAGAATTTTATCCATGGCAAATCTTTTTCCTGATCGTTCATTTATCGCGAAGCATATTCGGGAACGATCATTATTGGTTTTTATCATACTTCTTGTCGCCGCTGCTCTTCCTTTTCTCTTTTTTAATTTTTCCGAACAGAAGAATCCTGTTGCTGAGAAAATTAGATCTCTTCGTTTGCTGCAATCTTCCGAGCTTAAGGATGCAACTGGTTTGGTTAAAATAGCGGGGAAGCCAATCGCGTTGAAAGATCTTCTAACTCCTCCAAAACCAAAAAATGAAAAACCTGTGTTGTATTATTCATATTTAATTCGAGAGTTTGAGGCTGTTCCTTATGTTCCTCCTACTCCCGATCCATCGGTTGTGCTTGGTTCGGTTACTCCTGAAGCAAGCGTTGCTGCAACACCTCTTCCAGTAGAAAAGTGGGTAACGAAACTTGATGATAAGCAGTGGGCGAAATTTCGTTTGGGTCAGTTAGAGGTTGATCCGAAAAAGGCTCAGCTTTATCTTGATCTCGTTACGTTGTTTGAGGAAAAGGGTGGGACAGGGGAAAAAATATCGGTATCACCGATCGTTGCTTCACCAGAGGTGACTGCAGTAATTACGAAGAAGCGTGAGGAAGCGGTTTCGGTTTTGCCGATTAGTGATGAGTTGTTGGTTATAGGGAATGTTTCTGACGGATCAGTTGTTCGTGATGGCGATCCGTTTATTATTACGAATAAGAGTGAGTCTCAGTTGTTGCGGGAGTTGCAGGGGACTCCTTCAGTACTTGCTTGGTTATTGCGAGTTGGGGCATTGTTGTTTTTTGTTTTATTCTTTTATGTTGTGGGTTTATTGTTCCGTTTGCAAGATAAGGTTCCTGTTCTTTTTCTGGGTATGGGGGCGTTGGTTTTTGGGGTGGTTTTTGATGGTATGGCTATTGTGGTGCATCCGTTTTTGGCTTTGATTTTGATTATCGTTATTTTTGTGGGGGTTTTGGTGGGGACGATGCCGAAGAAGAAGAAGAGTTAGTTTTTGTTGTTTTGTAGAGACAATGGCATGCCTTGTCTCGGGAGGTGTGGGTTTTTGAATGCTGCTGTTTACGGTATTTATTTGTTTGTTCGTTCAATGTAGTACATTGAACGTTTTTATTATGGGAAATGTGTAGGTACAGTTTGGTGTGGGGAGAGTTAATTTTGTAGAGACATGGATGCCTTGTCTCGGGAAGTGTGGGTTTTTGAATGCTGCTGTTTACGGTCTTTTTGCCATAGGTTGGAGTTCTTTCGGCGTTATCATCCTACTTTTTGGTCTTGGCAAAAAGGTAGCAAAAACCGCGTCACTTTTTTAATCTCAGTAAGTGGTGG